>NZ_JBFTSG010000008.1:0-156353 GCF_056399885.1 Cupriavidus sp. 01L45
TCGGGATCCGGCGAAAAGAGCGTCGGGATCCGGCGAAAAGAGCGGAAAAGAGGGACCCATGTTTGAGTATCGCCTTAAGGCGATGCGAGTTTGGGTCCCGGCCGCTCTTTTCGCCGGATCCCGAGGGGGTGTCGCCCCATCCGGCGCGCCTTCTTTGCCTACTTTCTTGGCGAAACAAGAAAGTAGGTCGCCCCCCGCAGGGGGGTGAAACCGCCTTTGACTTTAGGTTTTAGATTTTAGGTTTTAGGTTTTAGGTTTTAGGTTTTAGGTTTCAAAGCCCATATCCCCACGCATTCCGAGTCAGCCATGTCCTACCGCATCCATCTCCTCGAATCCCAGCAATCATTCGAAGCCGGCGCCGGCGAAACGGTGCTGGACGGTGCCCTGCGCGCCAACGTGCAGATGGCGCACGACTGCCGCTTCGGCGGCTGCGCCACGTGCCGCGTCAGGCTGGTCGAAGGCGCGGTGGCCTATGACGAGTACCCCATGGGCCTGACCCCGGAAGAAGAGGCCGAAGGCTTTGCGCTGGCATGCCAGGCCCGGCCCACCAGCGACCTGGTGATCAGCACCGCGCGGCCGGGCGAGCCATGCGCCGAACCCGCGCGGCACACCGCCGTGATCCGCAATATCGCGCCGCTCAGCGCCGACGTGGTGCACCTGACGCTGGAACTGCCGCAGGCGGAAACGCTCGACTACCGCCCCGGCCAGTACCTGAAGATCTTCACCGGCGACGGCATCGCGCGCAGCTTCTCGATGGCGTCGGTGCCGAGAGACCGCACGGTGGACCTGCACGTGCGCCGCATTCCCGGCGGCTACTTTACCGAACGCCTGCTGGCCAGCTTGCGCTCGGACGACCGGCTCGACGTGGAGCTGCCTCTGGGCGGCTTCTATTTCCGCAAGGACGACTATCGTCCGCTGGTGATGGTGGCCACCGGCACCGGCCTCGCCCCGATCAAGAGCATCCTTGAATCGCTGATGGACGATCCGGACTGCCCGCCGGTCTCGCTGTACTGGGGCATGCGCACCGCGGCGGATCTCTACATGCACGAGCAGATCCAGGCGTGGGGCGCGCGTCTCTACGATTTCCAGTACGTACCGGTGCTGTCGCGCGCGGACGAGGCATGGAGCGGCCGGCGCGGTCATGTGCAGCACGCCGTCGCCGCCGACCTGCCGGACCTGTCCGAACATGCGATCTACCTGTGCGGCTCGCCGGACATGATCCGCGACGCGCGCGAGACGTTCCTCGCGCTCGGTGCCAGCGGCGCGCATATCTACGCGGACAGCTTCACCTTCCAACGCAGCTGAACCCACGCGCACGTGGCGGGCCAGGCGCTCGCCATGTCGCGCGACCACATGACGAACATGTCCGACCAATCCGGCAGTGTTCCACCCGGCGCCAAGGCGGCGCTTTCCGGCGATAACCTCGGCACGCGCCATTCGCCGCTGTTCGCGCTGGTGACCGACACGCTGCGCCAGCGCATCGTCGGCGGCGCCTACCGCCAGGGCGACCGGCTGGTGGAACACACACTGTCGGCCGAGCTGGGCGTGTCGCGCGTGCCGGTGCGCGAAGCGCTGCGCGCGCTGGCGGCCGAAGGGTTGGTCAGCATCGAGCCGCGCCGCGGCGCCTCGGTGGCTTGCCTGTCGGAGCATGTCGCCAGGGAAATGGTCGAAGTGCGCGCCACCCTGGAGGGCCTCAATGCCAGGCTGGCCGCGCAGCGGCGCGACCCGCGGCTGGTCGCCGAGTTGCAGGAGGTCCTGCGCCAGGGCAGCGCGGCCGCCCGCGAGGACGAGGCCGAGTGCCTGCTCGCGCTCAACTTCCGTTTTCATGAGGTGCTGGGCACCATCGCCGCCAACAGCGTGCTGCAAGACATGATGCGCTCGCTGCGTGAGCGCACCGGGCTGGTATTCGCGCCGGCTCACCACCTGCGCGCCCAGCAGAACTGGGACGAGCACGCGCAGATCCTGAAGGCGGTGATTGCCGGCGATGCCGATCTTGCATCGCTGCTGGCCACGCGGCACGTCTATAGCGCCGCGGAGGCGGCAACGCCCGCCGGCGGCTAGCCAGCCCCCCAGCGGTGCAGCGCTGCGGCGATGGCGTGGTCGAGATGCTCCATGCCGAAGGTCACATCCTGTATCACCCCGTTGACGAAGAAGGCCGGCGTGCCGCGCACATGGCTGGCGATGCCGCTCTGCTGGTGCTCGCGCACACGCTGGAGGTAGGAGTGGGACTTCATGTCGTAGTCATAGCGCTCAAGATCCAGTTCCAGCGCGGCGGCGTACTGCCGCAAGGCCGCGGGCTTGAGTCCGTGATGCCGCTCGAACATTTGCTGGTGCATCGGCCAGAACTTGTGCTGGGCTCCGGCCGCCTCGGCCGCTTCGGCGGCGCCCTCGGCCAGCTGGTGCCAGGCGGTCAGCGGGAAATGGCGGTACACAAAGCACACGCGGTCGTGGTAACGGCTGAGCAGGATCTTCACGCCGCCATAGGCCAGGTGGCAATACTGGCATTCGAAGTCACCGTACTCGACCACGGTGACGTGGGCCGCTGCGCGCCCCAGCACGTGATCGGTCTGGTCAATGGGAGTCGACAGCATGGCATTCTCCTTGCGGGATTGGCGTGTCTGGACTGGCTTGCGGCTTCAGCGGCTTCAGCGCCTTTAGGGGCTTTGGCGGTGTTGCCGGGCATTGGCTGGACGCCCTTCAAGGGATGAACAGCTTGTCGATATAGCACCATCGCCAGGATTCGCCCGGCTCGAACGACTGGATCACCGGATGCTCGGTGGCGAGGAAATGCCGGGTGGCATGCCGGTTGGGGGAATCGTCGCAGCAGCCGACGTGGCCGCAGCACAGGCACAGGCGCAAGTGCACCCATTCGTCGCCGCTGCGCATGCATTCCTCGCAACCGCTTGCGCTCGGTGTGACAGGGTGGCTCAGCGCGAGATGCGGACATGCCGTTGTCATCGCGAATCTCCCTCGTTGACGCGGGCCCGGCAGGCCCGTGCCGCGCGGCACGGGCACATCCCAGGGTATTTCATTGTAGGCGGCGCGGATGCGAAGGGAAGGGTGGCCGCCGTCGCGCGGCGCGCTGTCGTCGCCTAGACTCAAGCAGATGGGCGGCACTGCATACCGTATGTGCGCGCCCCGCGCCGGCGATGATCAGTGCCGGCTACTTCTGTTGCGGACGTCCTCCGGGCGCCTGCCCCTTCCTACACACAGGAGCCTTGTCATGACCTGCAAGATTCAGGTGGTCTTCTACAGCATGTACGGACACGTCTACAAGATGGCCGAAGCCGTGGCGGCAGGCGCGCGCGAAGTTGACGGCGCCGAGGTGGCGCTGCTGCAAGTGCCGGAACTGGTGCCCGACGCCGTGCTGGAAAAGAGTGGGGCGAAGGCCGCCCGCGCGGCCTTCGCCCATGTGCCGATGGCCGTGCCGGAGAAACTGGCCGACGCCGATGCCATCCTGTTCGGCACGCCCACGCGCTTTGGCAATATGTGCGCGCAGATGCGCAACTTTCTCGACCAGACTGGCGGGCTGTGGATGAGCGGCGGGCTGGTTGGCAAGGTCGGGAGTGTCTTTACCAGCACGGCGACCCAGCATGGAGGACAGGAAACCACCATCACCAGCTTCCACACCACGCTGTTGCACCAGGGGATGGTGATCGTGGGCGTGCCGTACACCGAGGCGCGTCTGCTCGACATGAGCCAGATCACCGGCGGTTCGCCTTATGGCGCGTCTACCCTGACCGCGGCCGATGGCTCGCGCCAACCCAGCGAGAACGAATTGGCGATCGCCCGTTACCAGGGACGGCATGTCGCGGGCATTGCCGCGAAACTGATGGCGCGCTAAGCGCGGCTGCCGGAGCCCGGCCCGAACCGGCACTCGTCAGGCGGCGCCAAAGCCACGCGCCCGCGTAGCCGGAATCAGGAAACGTTCCCGCAAAAATATAAGGCGGGCAACAGGGGCAGAGTATGCGAAGATGAAGGCACAGCGGCGCGCCAAATGTGCGCGCCAGGCTGTGTCGGTACCGGGTCCTCAGTCGCGCCCCGCTCCTTTCCGCCAGGGCTCTCGGTTCCAGTGCCTCCCCGAAGCATGCTGCCATCACCTGGGCCCTGGGCTGCCGATGGTTGTCATGCCATTCTCATCGCTGCGTCTCTTCCCGCAACGAATCCGCTGCGGATCCGCAGCGCTGCGTGACCATACACGGCAGGTCATCTTCTTCCCGGACGGTTTCCGGGCGCTGGATTTGATTCCCGCTTGTCACACAGTCCCGGCGGCCCGGCGGCGCCACACTGTCCGCACTGTCCGTCATCGTACCGACAACATACCCAATCAATGGCAGGGTGACGTTAGCGGTCAGGCCCGTGCCAAGTRACGCGAAGTGGCGCGGCTACCTTTGCCTCGGGCTCGAAGATTCCGGCCCCCCTGGCGAGATAGCTGTGGAGGCCTGGCCGAAACGCGGAGTCGGAAAGGGAGCGTTACATGTTAGGAACCGTATTGCTGGTCGTGCTTGTATTGGTCTTGTTCGGCGTCATGCCGACCTGGCCGCATAGCCGTTCCTGGGGCTATATGCCTAGCGGCGTGCTAGGCGTGCTGCTGCTAGTGGTGGTTGTGTTGTTACTTATGGGTCGCTTATAGGCGACAACGTTCTCGTGAGCGCAACAGTCCGCGAAGCGATCGCATGATGGCCGGCAAGCGCGGAGCTTGCCGGCCAGCCGTTTTCAAGGAGGCGAGTCCGTTTCCCGATCCACGTTGACAACCAAGGCGCGCATGTATTCAGCTCTAGGCCGTACGTTCGAGTATTCCCGCTCGCCTTCGCCGTGGGACGACAAGGCACCCGTACGGGAGGAACTGTTCGGCATCGAGCGGCTGGAGCAGCATGCGCAAAGCCTTGCCGCCGCCCAGCCCGTCACGGCAAAGCCGCCGCGTGTCCGGTCCCTGCGCAGCCGCCTCAATGACAATGCCGCGGTCTTGCTGGCGGCCTACCGGGCCGGCGCGGCGGAGCTGGAAAGCGGCAGGGCGGTTGTGCCCGCCGCCGAATGGCTGCTCGACAACTATCACCTGGTGGAGGCGCAGATCCGCGAGATACGCGACGACCTGCCCCCTGGTTACTATCGCCAGTTGCCCAAGCTTGGCGAGGGGCCCTTCGCCGGCTACCCGCGCGTCTTTGGCCTTGCCTGGGCCTTCGTCGCGCATACCGACAGCCATGTCGATCCTGACACCCTGCGGCGGTTCATTACCGCCTACCAGCGCGTGCAGCCCCTGACCATCGGCGAACTGTGGGCGGTGGCCATCACGCTGCGCATTGTCCTGATCGAAAACCTGCGGCGGCTGGCGGAGCAGATCACTGCCGGGCGCATCGCACGCGCGGACGCGGACGCCTTGTCGAAGCGGCTTCTCAAATCGGGTTGCGCCCGCTCGGCGCTCGATACGGATATCGCCTCGCGCCCGTTGGCGCCTTTGTCGGAACTGTTCGCCGCGCAACTGGCCAAGCGGCTCAGGGACCAGGACCCCCGAACCACGCCAACGCTCGGCTGGCTGGAGGAGCGGCTCGGGCTGCAGGGCGCATCGATCAACGACGTGGTGCGGCACGCCCAGCAGCGCCAGGGCGCATCGAACGTCACCGTGCGCAATGTCATCACCAGCATGCGCTTGATTTCCGACATCGACTGGGCTGAGCTGTTTGAGAGCGTGAGCCTGGTCGACGAGCGGTTGCGCGTGGGCAGCGGCTATGCCGCGATGGATTTCGCCACCCGCAATCTGTACCGCAGCGCCATCGAGCAACTCGCCCGGGGCTCGCCGGCTTCGGAGCTCGAGATCGCCGATCTTGCGCTGGCCACCGCGCGCGCCGCGTCCGCCGGCAGCGCAGATGTGGCACAGGCGGAGCGCATCGGGGATCCGGGATATCACCTGATCGCCGAGGGCAGGCGTGCCTTCGAGGCGTTGATCGGATTCCGTCCCCCTGCACGGCTGCGGTTTAGCCGTATCAATATCGCGCTTGGGATCGGCGGCTATGCGGGCGCGATCCTGCTCGTCACCATCGGCTTGCTCACCGCTTCGCTCTGGTTGCTCGCCGCGGTGGCGGTTCCCGCGCTCTCCGGCGGCTGGCTTGCGCTGGTGGGCCTGCTAGGCCTTGTGCCAGCCAGCGAGGTGGCGACGGCACTGGTCAATCGCGGGATCGGCTGGACCTTTGGGGCATCCATCCTGCCGGGGCTTGAACTGACCGAAGGCGTGCCGAGTTCGCTGCGCACGCTGGTGGCGGTCCCCACGCTGTTGTCGAGCGAAGCCAGCCTGCGCGAGCAGATCGAGCGTCTTGAAGTCCACCACCTCGCCGGCGCCGGCGGCGACCTGACCTTCGCGCTGCTGACCGATGGGACCGATGCCGACGACGAGACCATGCCGGGCGACGCCGCGCTGCTGGCCGTGGCCGTCGAGGCGATCGGCGAGCTGAATCGCCGCTACTGGCCTGGCCCCGCCGGCAACCGCTTCCTGCTGCTGCACCGGCGCCGCGTCTTCAACGCGGGTGAAGGCGTGTGGATGGGCTGGGAGCGCAAGCGCGGCAAGCTCCATGAACTCAACCGGCTGCTGCGCGGCGCCACGGACACGAGCTTTGTCCCCCTTGACGGCCAGCCGCCCCAGGTACCGCCCGGCGTGCGCTACGTGATCACCCTCGATGCCGACACGCGCCTGCCGCGCGACGCGGCGCTCCGGCTGATCGGCAAGATGGCCCACCCGCTGAACCGGCCACGGTTTGACGAACAGCTGCAGCGCGTCACCGGCGGCTACGCCATCCTGCAGCCGCGCGTCACGCCTTCGCTGCCGGTTGGCAGCGAAGGTTCGCTGTACCAGCGCATATTCTCGGCACCGGGCGGCATCGATCCTTATGCGGCAGCCGCATCGGACGTCTACCAGGACATCTTCGGAGAAGGTTCGTACACCGGCAAGGGCATCTATGATGTCGACGCCTTCGAGGCCGCGCTGCGCGGCCGCGTTCCGGAGAATGCGGTGCTCAGCCATGATCTTTTCGAAGGCACGTTCGCCCGGGCCGGCCTGGCCTCGGATATCGAAGTCATCGAGGATTTCCCTGCGCGCTATGACGTCGCGGCCAAGCGCCAGCATCGCTGGACGCGCGGTGACTGGCAACTTGTCGACTGGATTTTCCGCGGCCGCGCGGGCAGCGCGGCGGTACCGATGCTGGGCCGCTGGAAGATGCTGGATAACCTGCGGCGCTCGCTGCTCGCGCCTTCGCTGCTGCTGGGCTTTGCCGCGTGCTGGCTGCTGCCGCCGGGCGCCGCCTTGCGCGGCACGCTGCTCTTGCTTGCGGCCATGGTCATTCCTGTTTTCTTTCCCGGTATGTTTTCCGTGATTCCCCACCGCGCCGGCATCCGGCTGCGCAATCACGTCGGGATGCTGGCCGGCGACCTGCGCGGCGCCGCCACGCAGGTCCTGCTGACGCTCGCGTTCCTGCCCGACGTGGCCTGGCGGATGGCCGATGCCATCGCCAGGACGGCGGCGCGGCTGCGATTCACGCGCCGCCACCTGCTGGAATGGACCACGGCCGCCCAGTCGATGACCAGTCCACGGCTCGACCTGGGCGGCTCTTACCGGCAGATGGCGGGCGGGGTATCGCTGACGCTGGCGGCGATGGCCGGCACGCTTGGCTTCGCCCCCGTTTCCTGGCCGCTTGTGCTTCCCCTTGGATTGCTCTGGCTGACGGCGCCGGTGCTTGCGCTGTGGGCAAGCCGGGCGCCGAAGGTCGGCAGGCGGCTGGTAGTGTCGGACACGGACGCGCGCGAGCTGCGCCTGACCGCGCGCCGCACCTGGCGCTACTTCGAGACCATGGTGACGCCGGCGGACAATATGCTTCCGCCCGACAATTTCCAGGAGCAGCCAAGACCGGTCGTCGCGCACCGGACCTCCCCCACCAATATCGGCCTGTACCTGCTCTCCGCCATTGCCGCGCGCGACTTTGGCTGGAGTGGAACGGCGGCGACGGTCGAGCGGCTGGAAGCGGCGTTCTCCGCCATGCGCAAGCTGCCGCGTTCCCATGGCCATTTCTACAACTGGTACGGGACGCTGGATCTGCGCGCGCTGACGCCTGCCTATGTCTCATCGGTGGACAGCGGCAACCTGGCCGGCCACCTGATCGCGCTGGCCAACGCCTGCGAAGAATGGACCGATGGCGCGGCGGCGCCGGAGTTCCGGCTTGGCATGATGGACACCGTCAGGCTGGCGCGCGAGGCCATAGCCGGACTGGCCATAGCCGGCAGCGAGCGCGCCGGCAAACTCAATGAACTGCTTGAGCAGGTCGAAACCCAGCTCGATGGCACGCAGGCCATGGCCATGCTGATGCCCGCGCTCAAGCGGCTCACCGAGAAATGCGCGGGCATCGCCCACGACATCCTGCCCGCGACGGGCGATGACAGCCTCGCCGACCTGGCGTTCTGGATGGAGGCCCTGCGCAAGACCGTGGCCGAACATGAGCAAGACCGGGTACAGCGGATCGACGCGCCGGACTTGCTCCGCACGCGCCTGAACGCGCTGGCCGGGCTGGCGCGCGAGATGGCGCTGGGGATGGACTTCGCGTTTCTCATCGACGAGGAGCGCAAGCTGCTGTCGATCGGCTATTCGCAGGACGAAAACCGCCTCGACGTCAGTTGCTATGACCTGCTGGCGTCGGAAGCGCGGCTCGCCAGCCTGTTTGCCATCGCCAAGGGCGATGTGTCCACGCGCCACTGGTTCCGACTTGGCCGGACCGCCACGCCGCTGGGCAATGGATCGGCATTGATTTCCTGGTCCGGGTCCATGTTCGAGTACCTGATGCCCTCGCTGATCATGCGCGCGCCGGCAGGCAGCCTGCTCGAGCAGACCAACCGGCTGGTGGTGGAACGCCAGCAGGCCTACGGCCGCTCGCTGGGCGTGCCGTGGGGCGTGTCCGAATCGGCATACAACGCCCGCGATATGGAGTTTACGTACCAGTACTCCAACTTCGGCGTGCCGGGGCTGGGCCTGAAGCGCGGGCTTTCCGACAACGTCGTGATCGCTCCGTATGCGACCGGTCTCGCGACCATGGTGGACCCGCAGGGCGCGCAGCAGAACTACGCCCGTCTCGCGCAGATCGGGGCAAAAGGACGTTACGGCTTCTACGAGGCCCTGGATTTCACCCGCTCCCGGCTGCCGGAAGACGAGGAGTTCGCCATCATCCGCAGCTACATGGCCCATCACCAGGGCATGACCATCGTCGCCATCGCCAATAGCCTGCACGGCGGGCAGATGCGGGAGCGCTTCCATCGCGAGCCGATGATCCAGGCCACCGAACTGCTGTTGCAGGAGCGCATACCGCGCAATGTCGCCATTGCGCATCCACGCGCCGAAGAGGTAAAGGCTTCCGCGGTGGAGGCCGGCAACGAAGATGCCACGGTGCGCAGGGTCTCGGGGGCGCCGGCCGGCGCGCCGGTCACGCATCTGCTGTCGAACGGGCGCTACGCGGTGATGCTGACCGCGGCCGGCGCGGGCTACAGCCGCTGGCGCGATCTTGCCGTGACGCGCTGGCGCGAGGACGCAACCCGCGATGACGCTGGCAGCTTTATCTTCCTGCGCGATACGCAGAGCCGCAGCGTCTGGCCGGCCGGCGCGCAATTCGCCGGCGGTGACGCTGAAGAGAGCGGGCAGGGCAGTGAAGTGGTCTTCGCGGAAGATCACGCGGAGTTCATCCGGCGGGATGGCAGCCTGACCACCACGCTCTCCATCCTGGTCTCCGGAGAGGACGACGGGGAAGTCCGGCGTGTCTCGCTGGCAAACAGCGGGCGCCGTGCGCGCGAGATCGAGCTGACTTCCTATGCGGAACTGGTCCTGGCTGTGCAGGCCGCCGACGTCGCGCATCCGGCCTTTTCCAAGCTGTTTGTCCAGACCGAATACCTGGCCGAGTTCGGTGCGCTCGTTGCCACGCGCCGTCCGCGCTCACCCGCGGAGCCCGAGATCTGGGCCGCGCATTTCACGGTGGTCGAAGGCGAGGTGGTTGCGGATCCCCAGTACGAGACCGACCGGGCGAATTTCCTCGGACAGGGGCGTGCTGGCAGGATCGCCGATGGCATCCGGGATGGCGACCCCCTCTCGGACACGGTCGGCACGGTGCTCGACGCGATCTTCTCGCTCCGGCAGCGCGTGCGCGTCGCGCCGGGCCGGGTTGCCCGGATTGCCTTCTGGACGCTGGTGGCGCCGTCGCGCGCCGCACTGCTGGACCTGATCGACAAGCATCATGACCGCAGCGCGTTCGAGCGGGCCAAGACCCTGGCCTGGACCCAGGCCCAGGTCCAGTTGCGCCATCTCGACGTCAAGGCGGACGAGGCGGCGGATTTCCAGCGCCTGGCGGCGCCGATCCTCTATGCCGATTCCCGTTTCCGCGTTCCGTCGGAGGCGATTGCGCAAGGGGCGGGGCCGCAGTCCGGGCTCTGGCCGCATGCCATCTCCGGCGACCTGCCGATCGTTCTGTTGCGCATCGACGAGATCGACGATATGGCGCAGGTTCGCCAGCTGCTGCGCGCACACGAGTACTGGCGCATGAAGCGGCTGGCCGTCGACCTGGTCATCGTCAATGAACGTGCCTCTTCCTATATCCAGGACCTGCAGATCGCCATCGAGACGGCGGTGCGTAGCAGCCAGTCGCGGCCACGCTTCGGTGACGAACTGGCGCAAGGCTCGGTCTATACGCTGCGCGCGGACCTGATGCGCGTCGAGGCGCGGGCCTTGCTCCTGTCGGTCGCCCGCGTCGTGCTGGCCGCACGCCGGGGCTCCATCGCCGAGCAGCTAGCCCACTTGCCGCAGCCGCCGCAGCGCGCCGCTCCCGCGCGCGGCCAGGCTCCGCGTCCGTCGCCAATGCCGCCGCGGGCCGCGCCGGACCTTGAGTTCTTCAACGGGCTTGGCGGCTTCGACAAGGACGGGCGCGAGTATGTCATCGTGCTCGATGGCGCGGCCTCGACACCCGCGCCGTGGATCAATGTGGTCGCCAATCCCGGCTTTGGCTTCCAGGCCTCGGCGCAGGGCAGCGGCTACACCTGGGCGGAGAACAGCCGCGAGAACCAGCTCACGCCCTGGTCCAACGACCCGGTGCTGGATCCGGCCGGCGAGGCGATCTACGTCCGCGACGAAGACAGCCTCCAGGTCTGGAGCCCGACCGCGCGGCCTATCCGCGACGGCGGCGCCTACACGGCCCGCCATGGACATGGCTACAGCCGCTTTGCGCACCAGGCCAACGGCATTGCGCTTGACCTGCTGCAGTTCGTGCCGCTCGAAGACCCGGTCAAGATCTCACGCCTGACCTTGAGCAACCTGTCCGCCGGGCGCCGCCGGCTTTCCGTCACCGCTTACGTGGAGTGGGTGCTTGGTACCGCCCGCGGCGCCTCGGGCCCGTTCATCGTGACCGGGATCGACGAAGCCACCCATGCGTTGCTGGCGCGCAATCCCTGGAGCACCGCCTTCTCCGGCCGCGTCGCCTTTGCCGATCTCAGCGGCAGGCAGACGGCCTGGACCGCCGACCGCACCGAGTTCCTGGGCCGCAACGGCGGCACCGAAGCGCCCGCGGCGCTGCTTGGCGCCACGCCATTGTCCGGGGCGGTGGGCGCGGGCTACGACCCCTGCGCGGCCTTGCAGTGCTTCGTGGAGCTCGCTCCGGGCGAGACGCTCGAAGTCGTTGCCTTGCTCGGAGAGTGCGCCTCCGTCGCTGAGGCGAGGGCACTGGTGCTGCGCTATCGCGCCGCCGATCTCGACGCGGTGCTCGATGCCGTGACGGGACACTGGGACACACTGCTTGGCGCGGTCCAGGTCAGGACGCCGGACCGCGCGATGGACATCATGCTCAATGGCTGGCTGCTGTACCAGACCCTTGCCTGCCGCATCTGGGCGCGCTCGGCGTTCTATCAGGCGAGCGGCGCCTATGGCTTTCGCGATCAGCTGCAGGACAACATGGCGCTCACCTTTGCCAGGCCGGCGGCCACGCGACAGCATCTGCTGCGGGCAGCGGCGAGGCAGTTTGCCGAGGGCGACGTCCAGCACTGGTGGCTGGCGCATACCGGGCAGGGCGTGCGTACCCGGATTACCGACGATTGCGTCTGGCTGGCTTTCGCCACGGCGACCTACATTTCCTGCTCGGGCGATGCGGCGGTGCTGGATGAGCCGGTGCCTTTCCTCGACGGGCCGGCACTTGGCGCCGACGAACATGACACCTTCTTCCAGCCAATGACCGCGCAGGATTCGGCCTCGCTGTTCGAGCACTGCGCCCGAGGCATCGAGCGATGCCTTGCCTTGACCGGGGAACACGGCCTGCCGCTGATCGGCGGCGGCGACTGGAACGATGGCATGAACCGGGTCGGGGCCGGCGGCAAGGGCGAGAGCGTCTGGCTTGGCTGGCTGCTGGCACGCACCCTCGCGCTCTTTGCGCCGCTGGCCGATACACGTGATGCCGCTCGCGCCGCAAGCTGGCGCGCACACGCGGCAGCGCTGGGCGAGGCGCTGGAGCGCCATGGCTGGGACGGCGGCTGGTATCGCCGCGCCACCTTCGACGACGGCACCTGGCTGGGCTCGAAGGCAAGCGCGGCTTGCCGGATCGACGCCCTTACCCAGTCGTGGGCCGTGCTGTCGGGCGTGGGCGATCCCGCGCGCGCGGCGACGGCCATGGCGTCGATGGCGCAATACCTGGTGCGCCGCGATGAGGGGCTGGCGTTGCTGTTCTCGCCGCCATTCGAGGGCGCGTCGCCCGATCCCGGCTACATCGCAGCCTATCCGCCCGGCGTGCGTGAGAACGGCGGGCAGTACAGTCATGCCGCGATGTGGTCGGTTCTCGCCTTCGCCAGGCTGGGCGAAGGCGCAAAAGCCGTCGAACTGTTCTCCATGCTCAACCCGATCCACCACGCAAGCACGCCCGCTGGCGTCGAGCGCTACAAGGTCGAACCCTATGTGGTCGCGGCCGACGTCTATTCCGTCGCACCCCACACCGGACGCGGCGGATGGACCTGGTACACCGGCGCGGCCGGATGGATGTATCGCGCCGGGGTGGAGGGCATCCTGGGTATTCGCCGCGAAGGGGCCTGGCTGGTCGTCCAGCCGAGCATTCCGGCGGCGTGGCCGGGGTTTGACGCTGCCATCAGCCTGGGTGCCTGCCACTACGAAATCCGCGTGGAGACGCTCGCGCCCGGTGCTGGCGGCGGGCATGCGGTCCTTGACGGGCTGGCGATCCGCTGTGGCGAAGGCACGGTGCGCGTGCCGCTGGATGACGGCAGGCACAGGCTCCTGCTATGCATCCGGCCGGCGGTGGAGTAGGGCGCATACGTGGCATATCGCGCGGCCGGAAACGTCTTTTTGAATTCGCTTGACTCCTGGTCCAATGAGCCTATGATGTGTCCAATTGCTGCAACGCAGCAAAGGTGATGCCGCCCACGGAAAACTCTTCGAAAGCGTTGGATCATCCTCAGGAGTTATTACATGGCACAACCCTCGCAAGCCCAATCCCAAGCCCAGGCCCAAGCTCAGTTCTTCGGTTTCCAGCAAGCTAACCTGGACCTGTTTGTCGCGCTGGTCGGTCCCCTGGCCCGCGGCGCCGAAAAAATCACCGAATTGAACATGCAGGCGGCCAAGGCAAGCCTGGCGGACGGCGCGGAATACGTGCGCGAAGCCAGTCAGCAATCCGTTGGCGGCGTGTCTGGCTTCAAGCCGGAACTGACCAATGCGTTTGGCCAGAAGTTGAGCGCCTACGCCGGGCACATGAACGAAATCATCACCGCCACCGGCACCGAGTTCGCCCAGGTAGCCCAGCGCCAGATGAGCGCCTACGTTGCGCAGACCCAGGAAGCACTGGCATCGCTTGGCCAGAATTTCATGTCGAACACGAACGGTTCGTTCCCTGGCGCCGGTGCTCAGGGTTGGGTCGCAGCCTACGAGACGGCACTCAAGCCGATGCGCGAGGCCATGGAATCCGTCACCGCTTCGGCTACGAAGTAAGGCGGCGCGCCGGGCACTGCCCGGCCGCTGCGCGGTACAAGGCTGTTGCTGGAAGAATCTGCGCCCGAGTGGCGCATTTTTTTTGGTTCATCGCCGAACTGCGTGAGCGCCAGGAATTAAGAAGGGCCAGACAGCTACCGATGTCAGGGTGTCGTGTTCTTCGCGGCATCGGCAGTGGGGGGAGTCGCATCTGGAGGACGCCTGAGAACCCAGGCTAGTCGCGCCGACACGCCAGGACGGTGGCAACCTGCTGGCGCAGTACCGGCAGCAACTCCCTGGCGAACCAGTCATTGCGCTTGAACCACCCCTGGTTGCGTGGTGACGGGTGCGGCAACGG
The DNA here is from genome assembly GCF_056399885.1 of Cupriavidus sp. 01L45. Lineage (NCBI taxonomy): Bacteria > Pseudomonadati > Pseudomonadota > Betaproteobacteria > Burkholderiales > Burkholderiaceae > Cupriavidus > Cupriavidus sp. 01L45. Next base: position 14,325 of record NZ_JBFTSG010000008.1, read on the forward strand.
CAGATAGCGCGGCCCATGCGCGGCAAAGCCCGCCACCGTCGGCGTCACGCCACCGCGCGCAGCGGCGCCAAGAAACCGCCGCTGCGCATATTGCCCGACCAGCAGTGTCAGTTCAATATCCGGCAGGCACGCCAGCAACGCGTCCATCCACAGCGGTGCGCACTCCTTGCGCGGCGGCAGGTCGCCGCTGGCGCCGCGGCCCGGATAGCACAGGCCCATCGGGATGATGGCGATGCGCGCGGGATCGTAGAAAACTTCCTTATCAATCCCCATCCACTCGCGCAGGCGGTCGCCGCTGGGATCGTCCCAGGGGATGCCGCTGGCATGCACGCGCGTGCCGGGCGCCTGGCCGACGATCAGGATGCGGGCCGGGGTGGCGGCTTGTACTACGGGGCGGGGGCCAAGCGGCAAGTGCGCTTCGCAGCTGCGGCAGGCGCGCACGCGCGCCAGCAGGGCATCGAGGTCCGGCAGGCTGGCGGCTTGCGGAACCATTGCGTGGATGTGGGAAAGGGGCTTCATGCTTTGCTACGGCCCATTACGGGGGGACGCCAGACCATAGCATAGCGCGCGCTGCGATCGGCCATCTGCCTTCGCGCCTGGAAAGAGGCATGCCGGATGGCGTCCGGCAAGCGCGCAGTGGCGTTCGTCGCTATGAAAGGAAACGGCCGGTCAGCAATGACCGGCCGTCATGTATGCGCACGCACGCGCCGTGCGCCTTGCGCCGGATCAGAACCGGTGCCGCACACCCACCCCAAAGCTGTCGGCATGCGACTGGTCGCTCAGCTTGTCGTAGAAGTAGGCAGCATAGACATCGGTGCGCTTGGACAGGTTGTAGTCGTAAGCCAGCCCAACCGTATTGCGCTTGAAGTCCGCGACATCGTTCCTGGTCTTGTCGTAGGCGTACGAGACCAGCACGTTGCCGTTGCCCAGCGGCACCGAGGCGCCGACCTGGCCGTTGGTGTGCTTGATGTCGCCGGTGGCGTTGTTGACGCTGCTCTTGATGTACTGGCCCTGTGCGAACAGCTTGACCACCTTGAAGTCGTAGCTCACGCCCACCTGCACGGCGTTCTGCTTGTCGAACCCGGACAGTGCCGCGGGCGAGGTCACGTCGCCCGGCACGCTGTTGAACTTGACCTGCTGGAAGGCCACCGTGGCGCCGAAGTTGCCGTTGAAGTAGAGCACATTGCCGCCCCACTTGTTCTTGCCGACGCTACCCGCCTGCTCGCCGAAGGCGTAGATGGCATTGGCGGTGAGGCCGCCGAAGTTCGGCGTGGAGTACACCAGCGAGTTGCTCCAGCCCGAGTCGCCGATGATGCCCGGGTCGTACACGCGGCCGTTGCTGGCCGAGAAGTACGTATGGAAGATCGCCGGCGAGAACACATAGGAGTCGACCAGCGGGTTGAAGAGGATGGTCGAGAGGAAGTAGGGCGTGGTATTACGCCCCATCTTGACCGTGCCCAGCGTGGCGCTCTGCAGGCCGACGTAAGCATTGCGGGTGAACAGCGCATCGCCGTCGAAGCGGCCCTGCTTGCCGGTGTCTGGGCGCAGGAAGCCGTTGAGGTCGAAGATCGCCTTGAGGCCGGTGCCGAGATCCTCGGTACCCTTGATGCCCCAGTACGAGGTTTGCATGCCGCCGCTGTTGACGCCCCAGGCGCGGTCCGCGCCGCCTGCCTTGGTGGCGCCCACGTAGGCGTCAACCATCCCGTAAAGCGTGACGCTGGATTGCGCCATCGCATGGCCGCAGAGCAAGGCTGCGGCCATGACCGCCAGTTTCATGACCGGCTTGAACTTGTGTTGCATAAAGACCTCCATGGTTGACCCCGTTCTCTTTCGTTGCTGGCTCTGTCGAATTCTCCGGGCACGACAACGCCCCCGCGGGGACAGGCCCCGGCTATTTAAAAAGTGCGTGATCTGGAAATGGCTGGCGCGGGAATGCGCCGGTGGCTAACGGCGCTGGCTCATGCTTGTTGCGGGATTCTCATCTTGCTGTGGTTGCTGTCGTTGCTTTCGTAGGTGTCCGGGCCGGGCCGGTGGCGCCTGGCTTGACTGCATTGAATGTGCGATGGATGCAGTTTGCGGCAATTCGATTGCATGCAACCAGCACTTATTTCTTCTCATGGCGCACGCAAATTGTGTGCACTCGCCGGCGCGCGTGGCGGGCCGCGGCGCCGGTCAGGCCGCACATCAGGCCGCCTCGGCCAACGGCTGGTGCAGGCCCGTCAGCGCTGCCTTCAGGTGCTCGGCAAAAGCCGCCGCCGGCGGGGGCAGGTTGCGGCCCTTGCGGGCACCCAGCACCAGCCGGCCGCCGCACAGTTCGGGGTCGGACAGCGGCACGGCGACCAGCGTGCCCTGGCGCGCCTCGCGCAGCGTGCCGGCCTGGAACTGGAAGCAGATCGCGCCGGTCTGGCGCGCAAAGCTCATCAGCATCTCCACAGTGGTCGCCTCCAGCATGACCCGTAGCGACAGCCGGTTGCGCGCGCAGATCGCCTCGATCAGCCGCCGGCTGCCGAAGCTCTCGGGCCCGAGCGCGACCGGATAGGGCTGGCAGTCGGACAGCCGCAGCGAGCGCCGGCCAGCCAGCGGATGGTCCGGGCGCATCATTGCGCAGAAGGGTTGCGCGGATACCGTCAGTTCATGCAGGAAGGCGGTGGGAGGGGGATCGTGCGCCAGCAGCAGGTCGGCCTCGTCCTCCCTGAGCGCGGCCAGCAGGTCGCCGGTGTTGCCCACCGACACGCGAAACTGGACGCCGCGATAGGTGGACTGGTAGTGGCCGATGACACCGGGCAGGAAATCCGTAGCGACTGACTCGACCGTCGCAATGCGCACCATGCCGCGCACGAGCCCGCGCAGCTGCTCCATCTGCGCGGCGGCGGAGTCCAGGTCGGCCAGGCTGCGGCGCACGGTGGCGATCAGCACTTCGCCGGCGGCGGTCAGCCGCACCCCGCGCGGCAGGCGCTCGAACAGCGGGGTGCCGACCTGTTGCTCCACCTCCAGGATTTTCCGGTTCAGCGCGGTGGAGGCGACGTGGAGCTGCTCGGCGGCCTTGCGGATCGAGCCGTGGCGGGCCACGGCATCCAGGTAGAGATAGAGGCGAGGGGGGTGGAGCATGGTGATTGCGCTCGGGCGCTAGTGAGATCGATCCGCTCTCACTAGCAAGGATCGTGCGCAGGCGGGACGGCTCGCTTCGCGTCGCGAGGCAGGTGGCCCGCTGGCGGGCCACAGTCAGCGGCGCTCAGGGCACGACGGACAGGAACAGGTAGGCCGCCAGGATGACCAGGTGCACTACGCCTTGCAGCATGGTGGTGCGGCCGGAATGCAGCGTGAGCGTGCTGACCAGTAAGGTCAGCGCGAGCAGCACGGTTTCGGTCGGGCCCAGGCCCAGCATCAGCGGCTTGCCGACCACGATGAAAACCATGGCCACGGTCGGGATGGTCAGTCCGATGCTGGCCAGCGCGGAGCCCAGCGCCAGGTTCATGCTGGTCTGCAACCGGTCGGCGCGCGCGGCGCGCAAGGCGGCCAGGCCTTCCGGCAACAGCACCAGCGCGGCAATCACGATGCCGACCACGGCCGGCGGCGCGCCGGCGCTGGCCACCGCGGCTTCCACCGTGGGCGAGAGCAGCTTGGCCAGGCCGACCACCGCCACCAGGCAAACCAGCAGCATGCCGCCGCTGGCAAGCGCGATCTTCGCGGGCGGCGGCGGCGCGTGCACGCTCTCGTCCGAGGTGCCGTCGACAAGGAAGTAGTCCCGATGGCGCACCGTCTGCACGAACACAAAGCTGCCGTAGAGGACCAGCGAGGCGATGCCCGCGAAGGCCAGTTGCGACTGCGACAGCATGGGTCCGGGGATGGCGCTGGTGTAGTTCGGCAGCACCATCGTGAGCACCGCCAGCGCGGCCAGCACCGCCAGCGCGGCGGTGGCGCCCGGTGCCTGGAAAGCCTGTTCGCGATGGCGCAGCCCGCCGACCAGAAGACAGATCCCCACGATGCCGTTGCATACCAGCATGGCCGCGGCGAACACGGTATCGCGCGCCAGCCCGGCTTTTTCGGGGCCGGAGGACAGCATCACCGAGACGATCAGCGCCACCTCGATCACGGTCACCGCAATCGCCAGCACCAGCGTGCCGAACGGCTCGCCCACTTTGTGCGCTACCACCTCGGCATGGTGGACGGCCGCGAATACCGAGCCCGCGAGGGCCAGGCCGGCCAGCACCAGCAGCAGCGCCTGGCCAGGCGCCGCCATGCCCGCCCCGAGGATGGCCCAGGCTGCCAGTGGCAGCCACAAGGTCCAGGCAGGCAATTTATTGGAAGTCAATGACATCCGTTCTCCCTTTGTTGTGATTGGATGGTGGTCAATTGTGATGGGTGCTGCGCGTTCGCTGCGGACCGCCAGGCGGCTCGCAGCGAGGCTGCTGGCCGTTTTCCGGATTGCGTCCTATTGTGATTCAGCTTGGCCCGGTAGCAATCCGCCGATGTTGCGCGGCGGAAGTAAGGCAGCGGAAGGAGGGTTCGGTTCCCGATTATTGCGATAAATTGAGAGAAATTGTCCATTCATTTGATGGAATTAGCTGTTGATTCAGGAAGTTTGCCTTCTGGTGGAAGATTATTCCCGGCCGGCGGCAGTGAGCTCAGGTGACCATGCCTGCGGCACCAACGCTGCACCGAAGTATGCGGACGGGCACTTGCCGCCTCACCCCCGGCGCGGCGAAGGTTGCGCCACATTGCTTTTCGACCATGGAGAACACTCATGCAAAAGTACGGATCGGCTAAATGGCAGGGCGGCATCAAGGACGGCCTGGGCAGCATCTCGGCGGAGAGCGGAGTGCTCAAGGACGCGCCATACGGCTTCAAGGCCCGCTTCGAGGGAGGGCCGGGCACCAATCCCGAGGAACTCATCGGGGCGGCCCATGCCGGCTGTTTCTCCATGGCGCTGTCGCTGTTCCTGGGCGAAGCCAAGATGGTCGCCGAGAGCATCGCGACCAAGGCCACCGTCACCCTGGACAAGGATGATTCTGGCTTCACCATCACGGCCGTGCACCTGGACGTGAAGGTGCGCGTCCCCGGTGCCGACAAGGCCGCGGTCGAGAAGGCACTGCAAACGGCCAAGGCGGGCTGCCCGGTCTCGAAGCTGCTCAAGGCCGAGATCACCATGGACGCCACGGTAGAGACCTGAGCGGCGGTTCGCGCGGGCTGGCTTGCGTCCGTCACTCCGCCCTGGCAACAGGTCGGGCGTAGCCAGCCTGGCTACCTATAATGAAGATTCGCCGCTTCGCGCCGTAGTATCGGCGTGGCGCCGCGAGGGCGTTCGCCGGACGGAACGCCGTCTCCTATATCCAGACCTTCAAAGATAAGGCAGACATCATGTATAGCAGTGAAGCAGTCCTGACCCAGGCTCGGGCGGCCATCGCCCACGTGCCCTTTCACAGCCATGCCATCCATCCCACCATCCACCTGCGCCTGAGCGACGGCGCGCTGATTCTCGAAGGCGAAGTGCCCGATATTGTCGACAAGAGCCGCGTTGCCGCCTCGGTGCGCCGTGTCGACGGTGTGTCGGCGGTAATCGACCACCTGCGCGTGACCGACGGCGGTGCGGCGGTTGGCGACGGCGAACTGCGCAATGCGATCTGCGTGCGCCTGCTGCAGGCGATCGATTTCCGCAATTGCCGGATCTGCGCGCACACCAAGGGGCGCATCGAACCGGTGCGCGAGGCCGTTGGCGAGTCCAGCGGCGAGATCGAGATCGAAGTCGTCGACGGCGTCGTGACGCTGCGGGGGCACGTGATCAGCCTGTCGCACATGCGGCTGGCCGGCGTGCTGGCCTGGTGGTCGCGTGGCTGCCGCTGCGTGGTCAACGAACTGGTGGTGGCCCCGGCGGAAGCCGACCGCGACGACGAAGTCACGGAAGCGCTCAAGCTGGTCCTGGAGACAGACCAGTTCGTCGATGCCGACCGCATCCAGGTACGTACGGAGAACCGGGTGGTCACGCTTGAAGGCTACGCCACCACCGAAGCCGCGAAACGCCAGGCCGAGCGGGATGCCTGGTACGTGCATGGCGTGGAGGATGTCGTCAATCGCATCGTGCTGAGTAGTTGAACAGACGTTTGCAACCTGAAGCCCGGACGGTGGGGCCGCGCAAGGCTGGCGGCCCCCGCTCTGGTGCGCCCGATGCGCTCATGCGCTGCCGGCCGTGCGCGGCATGTCCTCCACGCGCCAGTAGCGCCGCTGCGAGCGCAGCGCGAAGCGCGCCCGATAGCTCGACAGCGACATCCCCGTAGCCCGCTGGAACAGCCGGCGGAACGCCGCCGCATCGCTGTAGCCGCAGGCTTCCGCCACGGCTTGCGAGCCGTGCAGCGTCACCTCCAGCAAGGTCTTGGCGCGCTCCACGCGCAGCCCGTGCAGATACTCCAGCGGCGTCATGCCGCTGACTTGCCGGAAATGCCGCAGCAAGGTGCGCTCGCTGGTGGCGGCCGCCTGCGCCACCAGGGCCAGCCGGTACGGCGCATCGACGTTGGCCTGCAGCCAGCGCATGGCGCGATAGACCGGGCTGTCGGCTGTCTTGCTGAGCCAGCGTTGCGACACCAGTTCCGGCGTGAGCTGCTGGCGCTCGGCCTGGTACAGCAGCATGCGCGAACAAGTCTGCGCGAGGTCCGGGTCATGCAGGTGGCCCAGCACGCGCAACATGAACTCCGTTTGCAGCGCCGGCGCGACGCAGCCGAACACGCGCTGATGCACGCTCATCGGTTCACTGGCGGAGAAATCGCAGCGGGGATAGCGCTTGGCCATCCAGCTCTGGAAGGTCCAGGGCGCGCCCATGCGCGCGCCATCGAGCAGGCCAAGTTCGGCGGCGAAGGCGATACCGCTTGCCCCGGCGGCAAGCCAGCCGCCCGCCTGCGCGTGGCGCTCCAGCAAGCGCAGCGCCTGGGTCGCGCCGCTGACGATTTCGCCCAGATGCGGGGCATTGCGCGCCAGCAGGCCCGGTATGACGACCAGCGCATTGCCATCGGCCGCGGCGCGCCGGCGCCGCCGCGCGGGCTCCAGGCCCAGGGCAGGCAGGGCGAGCGCGCGGCCCGACGGGCCGATCACGCTCCAGCTCAGGTCGCGGTCCGCATCCGGGCGTTGCAGCCTGGCCACCCCGGCCGCCGCGCGCAGCACGTCCAGCGCCCCGAACAGCATCCCCGGCATGGCCTCCGGCAGCCATAGCAGGCGCACGTGCAGCGGCACGGGGCGGCTCGCGCCGCTGGTGGCGGGATTGTCGGGGTTGTCGGATCCGGCGGGCGGCGCCGGGAGGGCGGAGGAGTCAGCGTCGGGCATGGCGGGATCGGCATTCCAATTGGCGGGATTGATCCTACCTTGCCGCGCGCGCAAGGGCTAGCATCGTCGCTCGGCGGGCAACCGCCTGACCACAATAACGATGCAAGCAACAGGAGACTTCATGCAGCCATCCCTGCGCCGACTTACCCAGACCGCTGTCGCCGCGCTCACGCTGGCCCTCGGTGCCGCCGGCAGCGCCCGCGCCGCCGATGCGCAACTGCTGGACGCGGCCCGCGCGGCCGAGCCCGCGCTGATCCAGTCGCTCAAGGACATGGTGTCGATCGAGTCCGGCAGCGCCAACGCGGCGGGCCTGGCRCAGATGGCCAGCTTCACCGAAGGCCGGCTCAAGGCGCTGGGCGCCAGCACCGAGCGCATCCCCGTCACCAAAGGCCCGGGCACCATGGTCAAGGGCACGTTCACCGGCACGGGCAAGCGCCGCATCATGCTGATCGCCCACATGGATACGGTTTACGGGCCGAACACGCTGGCGACGCAGCCCATCAGGCTGGATGGCAACCGCCTGTACGGTCCCGGCATCGCCGATGACAAGGGCGGCATCGCCGTGATCCTGCATTCGCTGGCGATTCTCAAGGCGGCCGGCTGGAAGGACTACGCCGAGCTGACGGTGCTGTTGAACCCGGATGAGGAAGTGGGCTCGCCCGGTTCCGGCGACACCATCGCCAGGCTGGCCGAACAGTATGACGTGGTGCTCTCCTGCGAGCCCTCGGCCGGCTCTGTGGTGATGAAAGGCCAACCCCTGCTGCTGGCTTCCGCCGGCGTCGCCACCGCCACGCTCGATGTCAAAGGCCGTGCGGCACATGCCGGCGCCGCGCCGGAGCTGGGCCGCAATGCGCTTTACGAACTGTCATACCAGATGCTCCAGACGCGCGACGTGGCCAAGGACGTGCCGGGCGCGGCGCTGGTCTGGACCCGCGCGAGCGCCAACGGCCCGCTGAACCAGATCACCGAGAAGGCCGAAGCCGTGGGCGATGTCCGACTGACCCAGCCCGGCGCGCTGGAGAAACTGCAGACGGCGCTCCAGGCCAAGCTTGGCTCCAGCAAGCTGGTTCCCGACACCGAAACCACGCTCAACCTCACGCCCGGCCATCCGCCGTACGTGGCCGACCAGCGCAGCCGCGCGCTGGCAGCGCGGGCGCAGGCCATCTACAAGGAGATCGACCGTGACCTGACGCTGGTGCCGCAGACCGGCGGCGGCACCGACGCGGGCTACGCCGCGCGCTCGGGCAAGCCCACGGTGCTGGAGAGCTTCGGCCTGGCGGGCTTCGGCTACCACGCGCGCGACGAGTACATCGAAATCGATTCGATCGTGCCGCGGCTCTACCTGATGTCGCGCATCCTGCAGGAGATCGGGCGCAACTGACGCGCGCCCGACGCGTACCTGCCGATGATTGGCGGCGGCGCGTTTGCGTTGCCGCCGCCAGCGCAAACTGGCAAGAACGAATCCACAAGTACAAACATCCTCAACGGGAGATTTCATGCATTCATCCTTGCGCCGGCTTACGCATGCCGCCATGGCCGTCCTTGCCCTCGCCACCGGCAGCGCCTGCGCCGCGGATGCCCGGTTGCTGGACGCGGCGCGCACCGCGGAGCCGTCGGTGATCCAGTCGCTCAAGGAGATGGTGTCGATCGAGTCCGGCAGCGCCAACGCGGCGGGACTGGCGCAGATGGCCWGCTATACCGAAGGCCGCCTGAAGGCGCTCGGCGCCGGCACCGAACGCATCGCCGTGACAAAAGGCCCCGGCACCATGGTCAAGGGCACGCTCACCGGCACGGGCAAGCGCCGCATCATGCTGATCGCCCACATGGACACGGTTTATCCGGCCAATACGCTGGCGACGCAGCCGATCAGGCAGGAAGGCAACCGCCTTTACGGCCCCGGCATCGCCGACGACAAGGGCGGCATCGCGGTGATCCTGCATTCGCTGGCCATCCTCAAGGCGGCCGGCTGGCAGGACTACGCGCAACTGACCGTCCTGTTCAACCCGGACGAGGAAGTGGGCTCGGTCGGTTCCGGCGAGACCATCGCCAGCCTGGCCGACCAGCATGACGTAGTGCTGTCGTTCGAGCCGACCGCCGCCAAGGCGGTGGTCAAGGCCGAAGCCCTGTTGATGGGCGCCAGCGGCACCGCCACCGCCACCATGGAGGTGAAGGGCCGCGCCTCGCATGCCGGCGCCGCGCCGGAACTGGGCCGCAATGCGCTGATCGAGCTGGCCTACCAGTTGCAGCAGACGCGGGACGTGGCCAAATCGGTGCCGGGCACCCAGCTCAACTGGACCACCGCCCAGTCCGGCGAGGTACGCAACCAGATCCCCGAGCGTGCCACCGCCATCGGCGACGTGCGCATGACGGTCAAGGACGGCCCGGAGAAGCTGCAAGCCGCGCTGCAGAAGAAGGTCGAGGAGGGCAAGCTCGTCCCCGACACGCAGACCACGGTGACCATGGAAGCCGGCCGCCCGCCGTTTGTCGCCAACGCACGCGGCCGCGAACTGGCGCAGCGCGCGCAAGCCATCTACGCCGAACTCGACGGCCGCCAGCTGGCGCTGGCCGAAGGCACCGGCGGCGGCACCGACGCGGGCTTCGCCGGGCGTTCCGGCAAGGCCGTGGTGGTGGAGAGCTTTGGCCTCGCGGGCTTCGGCTACCACGCGCGCGACGAATACATCGAGATCGATTCGATCGTGCCGCGGTTGTACCTGCTGACGCGCATCCTTCAGGAGATCGGGCGCAACTGATCCCGTCCCGCAGGGCGTTCGGCGGGTTTGCAGGCAGGGTGGAAGTCCTGCCTGCAGCCTGCCCGCAGGGCAGGATCTCTTTCGTTAGGACGGGGCCGTCGCAACGCCACCATCCGCCGGGTCGGGCGCAGGTGGCCATGGTCGCTCAGTCCGGTCGGGCCGGCGGGTTGGTGGTCGAGAAGATGTAGCGGGCGAATCGCCACTGACCATCGGCTTCGCGACGCAGCAGGAACAATTCCTGGTTGGCTTCGGGCCCAGGCGGGACTGCATTGCCCAGCCGCGTCACCGTGCCGCGTGAGCGGGTACGAGCATAGGCCCACTCATCCGATAGCAGGCGGATCTCATCGATCTCGAAGCGCACATTGAGCTTGATCGAGTCGAAGACATGCCCATAAGCGCGTCGGACCGCCTCGCGGCCCACGGCCGGCGAACCGTTTTGCGGCATGAATACCGGGTCGCGGGCATAGAGCGACATGATCCGCTCGATGTCGGCACTGTTCAGCGCCTGCTCGTAACGAGCGAGCTGTCCGGATATGGCCGTACTCACTGCGGCTTCCGATGCCGGCGTGGCTCCCTGGGCAGCAGGCTGCAACAGCATGGACGCTGCAACCGCAGCCAACGGGACACGAAGTATGTTACGCATGATGCTGTCCTCGGAATCGGTCGCGACTAAAGTCGCACGACGAGCTTGCCGAGGGCCCGGTTGCTCTCCATCAGGCTGTGGGCCTGGCGGACTTCATCGAAATCGAACGTCCTGGCATGCGTCGATGGAATGAGACCTTTGGCGAGATCCTGCGCAATCCATGGCAGCGGCGATTCCGACAGCGGCAAAGCGGCAGTGCCCAGCAGGCCGCTCGGGAAAAAGTTGAGGCGCACCGCGGCGGGAAGGTCTTGCATCAGGTGAAACGACTCCAGGGCAGGCGGCCCCCCTAACAAGCCGATAACACTGACCGCCCCGAACGGCCGCAGGGTCTTGACCGTATCGCGCAGCGTCGTGGCGCCGACGACTTCCAGCGCCGCATCCACGCCTTCCGGTGCGATCTGGCGGACATCGGCTGCGATTTCGCCGGTGTCGACGACCACCTTGTCAGCGCCGGCTTCCCGCAGGCGCCCTGCATTCGTCTGCGAGCGGGTGGTGGCAATGACATTCAGGCCGAGCGCCTTGGCGTAGGTGAGCGCTGCAAGGCCGACGGACGACGTGGCGCCGCGTATCAGCAACGTTTGACCACGTTCGACAGCAAGGCTCTTCTCCAGCGCACCCCATGCGGTCAGATAGGCTTCGGGTAGGGCTGCAAGCTCCTCCCATGTCAGGGAGATGTTGTCCAGGGCAATGACATTGCTGCGCAACACGGCTATCTGTTCGGCGTAGCTGCCACCTCGCGTGAATTGCATGCCGCCCATGGCCGTGGCGACGCGCTGACCGGTGCGAAACACGCCCGCGGGATCGTCGACGATCTCGCCGACGGCTTCGATGCCTGGCACGCGTGGCGCGGTGATCGGCCCCATTTTCCCGGCCCGCAGATAGGCTTCGGCGCGATTCAAACCAAATGCGCGCACGCGGATCAAAACTTCGTCCGCCGCTGGCTCCGGGGATGCAATCTCACGCATTTGCAGGACTTCGGGGCCGCCTGCTTGTTCGATGACATAGGCTTTCATGGCTGGTCTCTCTTCAGTGGCGGGGTGAAGGGCTGGCAAGACGGGAATGCCGGATCTTTGACATGTGCGTAACTCCTGATTCAGTTGAAGATGCTGGCCAGGGGCCAGCGCCTGGAAGCAACTTTCGCCTATTCAATGTCGGAAGAAAACCGTTGATTTTGGTAACATTCCTCTCATTTTTGAGAGGTAAAGAATGGACCTCAATGCCGTGGAGATGTTTGTGGAAGTGGTGCAGGCGGGGAGTCTCTCCGCCGCTGCAAGTCGCATGGGCGTACCGCTGCCAACACTAAGCCGCCGGCTTCGGGAACTGGAGCGGCAATTGAACGTGCAGTTGTTGGAGCGTTCAGTGCGTGGAACCAGGCTCACGGACGCCGGGGCGCGCCTCTATGAGCACGCCAGTCGTGGCATCGAGGCCCTGCTGGAGGCGGAGCAGGCCGTCATGAGCGACCAGACACGCCTCAAGGGACGGCTGAGGTTATCGCTACCGCCGTCATTCGAACCCTGGTGGGACCTGCTTGCGGCATTTCAACGCCAGTGTCCCGATATCCGCCTGCATATTTTCACGACCGACCGGCGCGTCGATCTCGTCGAGGATGGCATCGACGTTGCGCTGCGCGTTGGGACAATTGCACACGAGACCATGGTCGCGCGGCGCGTCCTGTCCTATCGTCATGTCCTGGTCGCAAGTCCGGCCCTCGTCGAGCGTCTTGGCATGCCGGAGACGCCCGAGGCTTTGCATCGCTTTCCCTGCGCGGTATGGAACCAGGGCTCGAATGCTCCAACTGTCTGGCGCCTGGGTTCGTCCGAACATAGCCCCGCGGCGGTACTGTCCGCAAATGACTATGCGCACCTGCGCAGCCGGGCGCTTGCCGGTGAGGTCGTCACAGAACTGCCCCCGTTCATGGCTGCCAGCGCCATTCGGGAGAAGAACCTTGTGACCCTGCTGCCAGAACACCCCTTGCCTGTGCAGGAACTCAATTTGCTATATCCCTCGCATCGTCATCCGTCCGCAATCGTCAGGTCCTATCTGGACTTTTGCCAGGCGCAGTTGCCATCCTTCCTCTAGGTTCAGGCATCGGCACGTCCCACGGAGTACCAGTCGGCAGGACGAACAAAATGCTGTTGCGTAGCCCGGTTGTCCAATCTGGGTCGACCACCATTGGTCGATGTGACCGCGACCAGGGCATCGCCTCCTTCGCTTGCGCCGCGCAAGCTGGCCGGACGCAAATTGGCCGCGCATCAGGTCAGACGGATCTGCGGGCAGTGCCGAAGGCCTGCTCGCAACAAGCCAGCCAGGCCCGCGCGGCGCGCGACAAATAGCCTTCCCGCCAGACCAGCCCCAACTCCCACGTCAACTGCGGCGCAACCAACGGCCGGATCGCCACGCGTGCCGGATCCAGCTGGCCTGCTATCGGCGCCGGCAAGATTGCCACGCCCACATCGGCCGCCACCAGTTCCCCGATAAAGTCCCAATGCCGGCTCTGCCCCGCAATCTGCGGCGTAAAACCAGCAGCCTCGCATGCGTTCAGGATGACCCGGTAGAGCACAAAGTCATCTTCATACATCACAAAGGGCAGACCAGCCAGATCCGCCAGCCGGACCGGGCCGCCCTTGCGCGGCGCGCGCTCGCCGGGAAACACCGCGACCAGCGCCTGGCGTGTCACGGTCAGGCTGGCCAGGCCCGCCACGGCGGCGGGCAGCACCGTCACCCCCAGGTCCAGTTCGCCCGCGGCCACGCCTTCTTCCAGTGCGCGCCCGCCTTGCTCGCCCAGCCGCAGCTTCACGCCGGGGTACTGGCGGCGATAGGCACCGATTACCGGGGCAAGGTAACGCCCGGCCATGGGGGGAATGCCTACCTTCAGTTCGCCGCGCGCCATGCCGTCCACCTCGGCCACCTCCTGGCGCAGCCGCGCCACTTCGGCCAGCACCGCCTGGCTGCGCGCGAACACAACCTCGCCGGCGTCGGTCAACCGCACCGTGCGGCCTTCGCGCAGCAGCAGCGGGCCGCCCAGTTCGTCTTCCAGGCTCTTGACCATCTTGCTGATGGTGGGCTGGGTAACGTGCAGGGTTTCGGCGGCGCGGGTGAAGCCGTTCTGGCGGACGACTTCCACGAAGTAACGCAGGGCCCGGATATCCATGGTGCCTCCGATGGAATGTGCGATGCCGGATTTGCCATTCCGATCTGGCATCAATTCAATAATTTATATTCATTTTATATATCGAATGGCTCTCCGTACACTAGCGTCACTGCCACTTCGTCCCTGGCGCAATAGACTGACTCGAACCATGCAAAGCGCTGTCCCCTCCACCCCGGCCGCCGCCTCATCCGTACCGCCGCCGATGCCGGCCTTCGGCCGCCTGCGTGCGGGCGCGATCGGGCTCACCCAGGTGGCGGCGCTGTCGGCGCTGTGGTTGCTGGCCGACTGGCTGCGCGTGCGCCTCGGGCTGCCGTTACCGGCCGGTCTGCTCGGGCTGCTGGCGCTGGCGGCGCTGCTGTTCAGTGGCGCGGTGCGCGGCGGCTGGGTGCGGCGCGGCGCGGACTGGCTGCTGGGCGAGATGCTGCTGTTCTTTATCCCGGCGGTGCTGGCGGTGGTGCAGTATCGGGAGCTGGTCAGGCACCAGGGTTGGCGCATCTGCGCGGTGATCGCCCTGAGCACGCTGGCGGTGATGGTGGTGACGGCACTGGTGGTGGAGCAGGTGTACCGGCTGGAGCTAAGGCTGGCGCGCCGCGCGAGCAACGCCACCCGCAACGGGCAGCAGCGTCATGCATGACACCGCGCTGGCGGCGCTGAGCCTGGTGGCTACCGTTGCCTTCTATTACTTCAACAAGCGCCTCTATGCGCGCCGCGCCCGCCTGTGGCTGATGCCGCTGCTGGCTACACCCGTGGTGCTGATCGCGCTGGTGCTGGCTGCCCATATTCCCTATCGCGACTACATCGCGGACACGCGCTGGCTGATGTGGCTGCTCGGCCCGGCCACCATCGCTTTCGCGTTGCCGATCTACGATCACCGCAAGCTGGTGCGCCAGCACTGGCTGTCGATTTCGCTCGGCGTGCTGGCTGCGGTGCTGACCTCGGTGGTCAGTTCGGTCTGGCTGGCGCGCGGTTTCGGCTTGTCGGTGATGCTGCAGAAGGGCCTGGCGGTGCGTTCGGTGACGACGCCGTTCGCCGTGGATGCGGTGCGCGCGCTGGGCGGGCCGCCTGATCTAGCCGCGATCTTTGTCGTGATCACCGGGCTGACGGGCATGGCCATCGGCGAGGCCGTGCTGGCCTGCCTGCCTTCGGTACGCAGCCGGCTGGCGCAGGGCGCCATCTTTGGCGCCGCCGCGCACGGCGCCGGTACGGCCAAGGCGCGCCAGCTTGGCGAAGTGCAAGGCGTGGTGGCATCGCTGGTGATGATGATCGCCGGGCTGGTCAGCGTGTTGGCGGCACCGCTGATCCGCAGCGTGTTCTTTTGAGGCGGCTTTGCGTAGTACTGCGCGGTCGACGGAAATGCACGGGCGAAACCGCTGAGTAGTACTGCGTAGCCAGTCGCCTTGTGACCGCTTCGGGCACAAGGTTTTTAGCGGGGCGGCCAACGTCCCGCGCGAAATTGGCGCAGAATGCCGGACTTGCGCAATCGTGCCGGCGCGCCGCAAAGCGCTTTTCACATGCACGCGGCGTGCTGTCCTTTTCGCCGCGGCGTGCGCAACGTCCATCTCCGCCGGGCGCGCAAGCTTCGCCGATCTCTCTCGTCCTTCAATAACAACATCATGCGATTACCGCTACTCGCGCTGGCTGCCGCGGCCTTTGGCATTGGCACCACCGAATTCGTCATCATGGGGCTGTTGCCCGATGTCGCCGCCGATCTAGGCGTCTCCGCGCCGGCTGCCGGCATGCTGGTTTCCGGCTATGCCATCGGCGTGGCCGTGGGCGCGCCTATCCTCGCCATCCTCACCGCCAGGTGGCCGCGCAAGACCGCGCTGGTCGGGTTGATGGGCTTGTTCATCCTCGGCAATGCGTTGTGCGCGCTGGCGCCCAACTATGCACTGCTGATGGCCGCGCGCGTGGTCACGGCGTTCTGCCATGCCGCCTTTTTCGGCATTGGTGCGGTGGTGGCCGCCGAGCTGGTCCCGCGCGAGAAGCGCGCGCAGGCTGTCGCGCTGATGTTCACCGGCCTGACGGTGGCCAATGTGCTGGGCGTGCCGTTTGGCACCGCCTTCGGCCACCTGATGGGCTGGCGCTCCACGTTCTGGGCTGTCACCGTGATCGGCGTGGCCGCCGCCACGGCGCTGGTGGCATGGCTGCCAAAGGCCATTCCGATGCAGGCCGGCAGCATCCTGCGCGAATTCCGCTCGATCGGCGCGGCCCAGGTCCAGCTTGCGTTGCTGATCAGCACGCTGGCTTCGGTCAGCATGTTCACGGTGTTTACGTATATCGCCTACATCCTGCGCGACGTGACCGGCTTCACCGCGCAGCAGGAGAGCATGGTGCTGCTGCTGTTCGGCGCAGGCATCACCGTGGGCGGCCTGGCCGGCGGCAAGCTGGCCGACTGGAAGCTGATGCCGGCGCTTGCCAGCCTGCTGGCAGCGGTGGCGGTGGTGCAACTGGTGTTCTCGTGGACCAGCCATTTTCCGGTGCCGACGCTGTTCACGCTGTTTGTCTGGGGCATGGTGAGCTTTGCGGTGGTGCCCGCCACGCAGGTGCGCGTGCTCGACAAGGCCAAGGGCGCGCCCAACCTGGCTTCCACGCTGAACCAGGGCGCCTTCAACCTGGGCAACGCCACCGGCGCGTGGCTGGGCGGGTTGATGATCAGCGCGGGCCTGCCGCTGACACAACTGCCCTGGCTGGGTGCGGCGGTGGCCGCGCTGGCATTGCTGGCGGTTGGCGTGTCGGCCTCGCTGGACCGGGGCCGGCGGGTGGCGGCGTAAGGCCGCTGCAAGGCCATGTCTCGTTGTACGATACGCGGAACCCGCTGGCGGCCCGGATGTTGTCCGGCCCGCGGCGGCCCGGAACAGAGCGGCTCGGCGACCCCGGCATGGACTACGCACACATCCTCCAACGCATCCACCGCGACATCGCGCCCCTGCTGGGCCAAGGGCGGGTGGCGGACTACATCCCCGAACTGAGCAAGGTGCCCGCCACGCGTTTCGGCATGGCGCTGGTGTTTGCCGATGGCCGCAGCCATTGCGTGGGCGACGCCGCGGTGCCGTTTTCGATCCAGAGCATTTCCAAGCTGTTCGCCTGCACGCTGGCTTTCCAGTTGCTGGGGGAGGACCTGTGGCAGCGGGTAGGGCGAGAGCCTTCGGGCAATGCCTTTAACTCGCTGGTGCAGCTGGAGTACGAGCAAGGCAAGCCGCGCAACCCCTTTATCAACGCCGGCGCGCTGGTGGTGACGGACGTACTGTGCAGCCGCTTCGTCCAGGCGGAGACCGCGCTGGTGCAGTTCATCCGCCGGCTCAGCAATAACCCGGCCATCGACTACGACCCGAAGGTGGCGCAGTCCGAGCGCGAGCACGCGGACCGCAATCGCGCCATGGCTTACTTCATGAAGGATTTTGGCCGGCTGGATATGCCGGTGGACAAAGTCATTGACGCCTATTGCCGCCAGTGCGCCATTGCCATGACCTGCGAAGACCTGGCGCGCGCGGCGCTGTTCCTTGCGCACGGCGGCGTGGTGCCCTGGAGCGGCGAGCGCGTGCTCGGCGCCAGCCCTGCCAAGCGGCTTTCGGCCCTGATGCTCACCTGCGGCACCTACGATGCCGCGGGCGATTTTGTCTACCGGGTGGGTTTGCCGGCCAAGAGCGGCGTGGGCGGCGGCATCGTGGCGGTGCTGCCGGGGCGCTGGGCGGTGTGCGTGTGGTCGCCGGGGCTGGACCACAGCGGCAACTCGCTGGCGGGTGTGCAGGCGCTGGAGTGGCTGACTACGCTAAGCGGGCATTCGATTTTCTGAGCCCGGCGGGGCCTCAGTCCTGTGCGCGGCGGAACAGCGCCAGTCCGCCCGCCAGCGCCATCAGCGTGCCGCCGGATACGCGATTCAGCCAGCGCATGCCGTCGCCGTGGAAGGCGTGCACGATCCTGGCGCCAAGGGCCGCGTACACCAGCATGGCCAGCAGGTTCAGCAAGCATTGCGCGATCGTCAAAACGGCGTACTGTGGGAGCAAGGACGCGCTGGTGTCGATGAACTGCGGCAGGAACGCCGAAATAAACAGCAACGCCTTCGGGTTGGTGACGGCTACCAGGAAGCTGCGTGAAAACAACACATGTGCCCGGCCGCTATCCACGGCCGCCGCGAATTCCGCCGGTGCCGTGGCCGGTACATTGCCGGAGCGCAGCAGTTTCCATCCCACATAGGCCAGGTAGGCCGCGCCAAACCATTTGATCAACGCGAAGGCTATCTCGGATGCTGCGATTACTGCGCCAAGCCCGGCCGCAACGGTGGCGATCAGGATGATATCTGCAGCGATCGCGCCCGCCATGCCCCACGCTGCCTTGCGCACGCCATGCCGCGAGCCGTTATTCAGGGCGAGCAGGACGGTGGGGCCGGGCGTGGCGATGGTCACGGCGGAAGCAAAGAGAAACAGGAGCAGGGTGGCGAGTGTCATGGTCTGATCTGGCGTGCGGCAGGGCGGTGACATTGCCTGGCATCATAGAGCAGACATACCAACTTTTGATACGATGGCGGATAGATTCCAACGATAGCCCGCAGGCGTCATGGCGCTTGTGACGGGCACGATTCAACGAATGGCGTGCCCTTGGCGACGTTGCGATTCTCCAATAAGAATCGGAGACAGCGATGATCAAAGAGATTGCATGGAAGAAGCGGGTTTTTGAGACACATGAGGTACAGGTGCAGGTGCGGCCCAG
This sequence comes from Cupriavidus sp. 01L45, assembly GCF_056399885.1. Taxonomy (NCBI): domain Bacteria; kingdom Pseudomonadati; phylum Pseudomonadota; class Betaproteobacteria; order Burkholderiales; family Burkholderiaceae; genus Cupriavidus; species Cupriavidus sp. 01L45. Next base: position 32,884 of record NZ_JBFTSG010000008.1, read on the forward strand.
AACGCCCAACGTCTGGGAGTACACGGTCCGGGTCTGCCGCCCCGGCACGAATATCCGGGCTGCAGGGACCTTGCTGGAGTCATCGAAGGTGACGGACCTGTTCCCGACGGCGGAGGCGGCCGAGACGGCTGGCTTTGCCCATGGCGCGGAGTTGGCCAAGCGGCTGCTGTAGGTTGCGGTTGAACGGCTTTACGGCATCGGCATCGTTCTGATGCATGTGGCGGTTGATCAAGGCAGGGGTGTGACTTTTTGTTGCGGCCAGTTTGGGCTGCGCCACCCCACGCTATACTTCGCACGTCGCTGCAACCACAGCGGCCGGGTTTGACAGCCCGAAAAGAAGGCGGACAGCCGCCACCAGGCGGCATTTTTATGTCCGTCGCGCCTTTGCACGCCCCTATGGGTGGGCCTGGGCGGGGGAGCCTTCGGGCTCGCCGGTTCCTTCTTTCCGGTCTGTCAACCTCGCCATGCGCCCGCCCACCCCGATTGACAGCGGGGAACGGGGTTGAAATCGCTTAAGAAGGAGGCACTCCCATGCCCCAGTCTTCGCTCGCCCATTCCGGGCAACTCGCCTGTCCCAACGCTCCCGTCATCTGCCAGCGCCCGAGCGCGTCCCAACGGAGGGCGCACGATGTATGACTACCCGCGCTACAACATCACCGCCCAACGCGCAGGTCGCGACACGTTCCTGACCGCGCATGCCCCATCCGAAAGCCCGCTAAGCCTCGCCGCCGAGAAGACCGCGCAACTCAACGCGCTGTTGTCCGTAGCCATCGAGAACGCTGCCGGCGGMACCCTTTGCAACCTGACTGAAGAAACGCAGGGCCATTTGCTCTCGCTGGCGACCGTGCTCGCGCACGAGACGCTGGTGCTGAGCGAACTGGCCGCGTTGGATGAGCAGGGGGAGGGTGGCGAGGGGTGATGCCAGCGTGCTGCGGATCTGCTGGCGAGGAGCAGTCGAGGTAGCCGTAGTAGCAATCCGCTAGCGTATTTTCCTAGACGGTCACAACAAGTTCGGTGTAGCCGGCGAGGCGACCGTCAGAAGTCACCAGCCGGAGGGGCTCACTCATTGCTTGGGCAACCAAAAGCCGATCGAACGGGTCGCGGTGAATATCGGGAAGATCGCGCACCGCTGCGCCATGCACAGCCCGCACCGGCAGCTCCGAGAAACCGCTTGTTTCTATGGCTGACACCAACTGATTCACGTCGGCGTCCAGCTTGCCTAAACCGACTTTGATTGATGCCTCCCAGATGCTCGCACTGCTTACGAAGACGTGCTCGGCATTTGCAATCATCTCGCGAGCAGTCTTCGGGAGTCTGCGGTCATCTGTCACGACCCACAGGTAGATGTGCGTATCGAGCAGAAGGCGCATCAACGCCCCTCGAATGCAGCGATCACGTCATCGGGCAGCGGCGCGTCGAAGTCGTCCGCGATATGAACCTTTCCTTTCAACGTACCGAAGCGGCGCGTTGGTTTAACGCGCTCCATCGGGACCAGCCGGGCTGCGGGCTTCCCGGCCTTGGCGATAATAATCTCTTCGCCCCCGGCAGCGGCATCGACTAGCCGGGAGAAGTTCGTCTTGGCATCGTGGATATTAACGACCTGCATAAGTGCTCCTAGTGGACTAAGCCCATATTAGTCCACTAGGACAAGGTCGTCAATACTGGCCGGCCGGAACGTCAAGTCCGCGTAATCGACGCACCCCCATCGACCAGCGAAGCCGTGCCGGTCACGAAGGCCGAGTCATCCGACGCCAGGTACAACACCGACCGTGCCAGTTCCTCGGGCTTTGCCACGCGCTTGAGCGCGTGGAGGTTGGTGATGAAGCTCTGCGATTCCGCGGTGTCGTTCATCGTGCGGTACATTTCCGTATCCACCGCGCCCGGCAGGATCGCATTGACGCGCACCCCTTGCGGGCCGAACTCGGCCGCCAGCGCCTGCGTCAGCCCGATCAGGCCGGACTTGCTGGCTGCGTAGGCGGCCACCCCCGGAAAGGCGAAGGTGTAGCCGACGAAGGTGGATGTGAAGATTACCGAGCCGCCACCATTCCTGAGCATCTGCGCGATCTGGTGCTTGGCACCCAGGAAGGCGCCGGTCAGGTTGATGGCAATGGCGTCGCTCCAGCCCGTCTCGGACACTTCGGTGCTGGGGCCGCCTTCGCCCAGAGTGCCTGCATTGTTGAAGGCGATATCCAGCCGCCCGTAGCGCTCGACGGCCAGCGCTACCAGCGCCCGGGCATAGTCCTCCGAGCGTACGTCGCCGGCCAGCGCCGCCGCTTCGCCTCCGGCCGCGTGGATTTCCGAGACCAGTTGGTCCAGTTCGCTCGCGCGGCGCGCGCCAACCACAACCCTGGCGCCCTCGGCGGCGAACAACAGCGCCGTGGCGCGGCCGATGCCGGAACTGGCTCCGGTGACAATGGCGGTTTTTCCGGACAAGCGTCCCATTTCGATCTCCTGGTTTGCGCCTGGCGACAACGTCGCATGGGGGCGCATTGATACATAGGGGTTTTGCGTTTCGAATAATCAGCATAGTGAGTCGCGGCAACGCCGGATCACCTTTCGCTTTCGGTACCCAGTATGGTTCGCCGTGGCTGTTCGCGGTAGAGTGCGAATCACGGAACTGCTTTTCGGGAAAACCGGACAATGTTGAAACTTGAGGGCGTCGCCAGCTTCGTGGCCATCGCGGAGTCCGGGTCGATCAGCGAAGCGGCGCGCCGCCTGCAATTGTCGAAATCCGTTGTCAGCGAGCGGTTGGCCGATATCGAGCGGCAGCTGGGCACCACCCTGGTGCACCGGACTACCCGCAAGCTCAGCCTGACCGAAGACGGCCTGGCATTCCTGGCGCGGGCGGCACGCATCATGCGTGAGGTCGAGGAGGCCACCTCCGACATGGCCGAGCGGCGCGGCAGCCTGGCCGGCCCCTTGCGGATCTCCGCGCCGGTGACGTTTGGCCGCATGCATCTCGGCCCCGCGCTCTATCCCTTTCTTGCCAGGCACCCGAAGCTGGAACTGACGCTGGACCTGGATGACCGCCGCGTGGACGCGGCCGCCGAGGGCTACGATGCCGTGGTCAGGCACGGCGCGCTGGAGGATTCGCGGCTGGTGGCGTGGCAGCTTGCCCCGAGCCGGCGTGTCCTGGTTGCGTCGCCGGCCTATCTGGCACGGCAGGGCACGCCTCGCGCCATCGAGGACCTGCAGCAGCACCGTGGCATCTTCTACGTCAACCGGGGCGTGGCCGACTGGCGCCTCGCGGGCCCGGATGGCGCGCTGTCGGTTCGCACGCACGTTGCGTTGCGCGTCAATAACGGCGACATGATGCACGACGCCGCCCTGGCGGGCCTGGGCATCGCGTTGCTCCCAACGTTTATCGTCGGCGCATCGATCCGTTCCGGTGCGCTGCAGGTGATCGACGCGGGCGTTCAGGCGGCGGCGGAATCCATCTACGTGGCGCACCCCGAGGGCCAGCGTGCTTCGGCCAAGCTGCGCGCCTTTGTGCAATGCATACGGGAGGCTATCGGCGACCCGCCGTACTGGGATGCAGCGGGCCGTCCAGCGGAATGACCGCTTGCGGCGCGATAGCATTCGTGCCAGGCGGTGGCGTGACTTTGCACCGTGTCTACCCGCGCTGCGGCTCGTAAAAAGGTTCATCGCCGATTTCCGGGGAAGGCTGCATGGATATTCAGGATGAAGTCAGTGTCGTCATTGGCATTGGCCCTGAGTGCATGGAGTGAGGATTGCCGTAGTTTGGTTGACACACCAAGTCGAAAATTTGATGCATTCGCAAGAACGACCCTGACGAAAAATCCCACGGCTGATGACTTGTTAATACATGTCAAGGCGCGTTTAAATGAATTTGGCTAGAGACAATAATCCCACCAGCGGGAGGCTGGCGTGCGAGTCATGCTTTAGCTTATTATTGGCGCTGCCTGAAAAGAAGCGAGGCCGCTCGCCAATTGGGCTGGCAGAAGCCGAATAGGCGGGGCGGGTAAACAAACGCAGCGACGCGTAGAAATACGGCAAGTATGGGAATCCATTTCAAGATCAGGAAGCTGCACTGGCATATTGCGTTGCTAATGGGCGGGTTCCTGTCCGCCGCGTCGTGCCTGGCGATGGACGCCGGCGAGCTCTACGAAAAACGCTCACCCAGCATCTGGCTGGTCAGCGTCTACAACGCGCAAGGCCAGCGCATCAAGTTGGGCAGCTCGGTGGTGATCGGGCAGGAAGAGCTGGTCACCAATTGCCACGTGCTGGCGCAGGGAAAGGCCATCTCCATCAAGCATGAGAACACGCTGCACGAGGCACGTCTTGTGCATGCCGACGTGGAGCGGGATCTGTGCATCCTCCGAGCCAAGGGCCTGGTTGCCCCGGCGGTCAAGATTGCGCCGGCTTCGACGCTGAAGGTCGGTCAGCGGGTATTTGCCATCGGCGCGCCGAGTGGGATGGAGTTGACACTGAGCGACGGCTTGGTGGCAGCGCTGAATCGGGACAGGGATGACAAGCTGTCGCGCATCCAGATCAGTGCCCCGATTTCCGGCGGATCTAGCGGTGGAGGGCTGTTCGATACCGAAGGTCGCTTGCTCGGCATACCTTACCTCACGATTCGCGAGGCGCAGAATCTTAACTTCGCCATTCCGGCGGAGTGGATCGCCGAGGTGCCAGCGCGAGCTAAAGTGGCCCTGGCGAAGTTCCGCGCCGAGAGCGCTGCCCCTCCTGCGCCGATCGTGGCGGCCAGCAGCCCCAGGGGCACAGCAAGACCCGCGGCCGAGCCGGGCCAGCGGTTGTCCGGGGATGATCTGAGCAGCCATTTTGCGAATCTGACGCGCATCGTCGCCATCTCGCCAAATGGCACACCGCTCGAGCTTGAATTCAAGCAGAACGGGGCTTTCGGCGTAACCAACATGCAGACGCGGGGCTATTCCGATGGCCGCTGGCGCATTATGCCGGAGAGCAACGAAGTCTGTTTCGACATGGGCAACCCCAGATTCATTGGAATGCAACATTGCTATCAGCTCGTCAGGTACGGGCAGACCTATACCATGCGCTCGGTTTCCGGCAGCTATTTCTTCACCTATTCGATGCAGGGATCCTGATCAATGCGTGGCACATCCCGTGGTTCGCTTGTCTCTATCCTGTTTTTCGCCACGCTGGTTGTCAGCGCCTGCGCGGCTCCTACCGTCGCGGCCACCAATCGCGCGATGGACTACCAGGGGCGGCCGGTCCGTCTATATGTGATTTCCAGCGCTGGCATGGGCTGGGGCCCGGAGTTCTCCGGTGCGTTTCGTTCCAAGTTCCAGCAGATTGCCAGGCAGTGCGGGACAAATACCAGCTTCGAAGAGGTCTCTGGCCTGGAACTGGACCAGAACGGACCATTAGCCAGGGCCAATGCGTTCGGTGCCGACACCATCCTGACGATCAGCCATGGCGGCGGCGTCGTCAGCGGTCAAGGCGGCGCGCGCCTTTCTGCCAGCTATGGCGCCACGCTCAGGGACGTCAAACAGAGCCGGGCCGTGTGGCGGGGAAATTTCTCCTTCAGCCGTGGCGGTACCGCGATCGCTATTGAAGAGCGGGGGGCGGTGCTGGCCATAGATATCACCAACAGCCTGAAAAAAGACGGCATTCTGCCCGGCTGCAGCCAGATCACGCTTGGCCAGAATGGCCGGCTGGACCCCGCCGCCGTCCCCAAGCCTGGGTCGGGCGCTCCCGGCCTGCCGGCCGCGCCGGTGTACTCTTCGCAAGCACCAAACGCGGCTCCCAGCTTGCGTGACTTGCAGGACTTGTTGCCTAAACAGTAAGGCGTGGTGCGGCTTCAGCGGAAAACCCTGAACTATGAAACCCCCCGCCGAACGATTTCTTCAACCGTTGCATCGACCGGTTGAATCCGCAGCCGGTTGCGGTCATATTCCCTGTGCGCACGCCTATTCAATTCAAATTTCCCCTCCATCCCCCTTCGGCCTAAAACTAACCCAAATTCCGGTCCCATTTGGCTGATCCATAAGGAGATCAGGATACGTCCGCACCATATCCGACAATGCCGCATGCCCAAATGCCTTGGGTGAAAATGCAGGATCAGTCCGTTTAAGATACTGTCCCAACGCCCCCAGTCCAACCCGTCCATCAGGCGTGCCCCCGGCCAGTAGTGCGACCGCATTGATCACGGCCTTCGGACGGCGCTTTACAGATGGTTTAGGCGCAACAGCAATCTTCGGCTTGGCAGGATCTACCGGTTCGCCTGCCGGCTCGGGCGGAACCCATTCGAAAAACTGGTCGCTGGCATTGCGAAGCGCGTCGGGTGTCTTTGCTTCTCCCACGATATGCACCGTAGCACCACGCTCCCTCAGCTTCCGGCACAGGTATGCAAAGTCCGAATCGCTGGTGACCAGGCAGAAAGTATCGGCGCGGGAATCGAACATGGCTTCCATCGCGTCGAGTGCCAAGGCAATGTCGGCTGTATTCTTCCCGGCTGCATACTGGTATTGCAGGCAAGGCGTGAAGGCCAGACGCACGAGCGCATCCTGCCATTTGTTTGCCAGCGTGGCGTGGTTGCCATAGCCCCTGCGCAGCACTACGCGGCCAAACTGCGCGACTACGCGCAGGGCATGTTCGAGAATCTCAGGCGTCGTATTGTCGCAATCCACCAGCACCGCGACACGCACTTCCCCCGTGGTTACTTGATTCGCCATTTATCTCTCTCACTTTTCGTCTCGCTCACCAGCCAGCCTGAAGGCGGAAGCAGCATGTTTTTTCCTGGGCGGAAGGGAGCATGTTTTGGCCGAAAGCCGGTCTTCGGCCTGGTAATTTCCGCACCCATGGCAGCAGGAATAGGATTTTCGGTCGCCAGGCTCCGCTCAGCGGCGGCTCCAAAGCGGGGTGCCAAGGACAATATCTGAGAATTGGTGTTGGGCGTCCTTTCTGGTGCCTTGCGCAAGGTTGCGCCTAGCGCTGTTGAGCGATACCGCCAGGAGTCACAGCGACAGTATCTGGAGGCAGTGCGAGGCTAGTCACCGAAACATAGTCCCCAAGAATGACCGTGAAATCCACGTCCTTGGATGTATACCGCTTGATAGGAATCCCCGCCGACGCCAGCACCTGATCCTTCTGCGCATCACGCTTGCGCGCCTTGGCCGACCCATGAGAAGCCCCATCAAGCTCAATGACATACAGCGGCCGCATTGTCTTACGTTCGCAGACAAGATAGTCCACGTACTTTTGCGAAAACATATTCCGTGCAGCCTGCGCCTTGCCCTTATGCTGAACAAAGGCCGACATGGACACCTGGGGAAAGACATGTGCGTTTCTCAGCGCCATAACGAGCCTGTCATATAACTCAATCTCATCATTACGCATGAATGGCGCTCTTCGGGCAAACAGATATCCCGAAGTTGCTGTGGCAGGGGCACCACCCCGCTTCACCTTGAGTAGTGCGAGAAGAAACAGCCCGACCGCGAACAGCACGGCAACAGCGAACAGCGCTTTCATTTGACCCCCGGATTTTTTCTTATTCGGGAGATATTAACTCAGGAAGCTGGCAATGCCGCTATGGCCTGGGTGCAAGCGGAGGCCCGCTCCTGCCCGAACTCAGCCGTCGGACCGATCCCTGAACTAGACCGTTACCCCGGCCGTCCCGGCTCTCCCGTCCCGCAATGCGGCGAAGACAAGAAAAACTGGTCCGCCCGAAAAGACTTCCTATATTAGTTAGGCTCCGCGCGCGAGGCGAACTTCACCCCGCTTCCCGCGAGCGCACATGGCGCGCAATCCGGAACACTGATCCCGGCGAGGCTGCCTCGCCTGAAACCTGCTGTCCCCGGAGAACATCATGACGAATCCCAGGCTCGAAGTACTGACCCCACAGAACTGCCAGCTGATCTTCATCGATCACCTGCCGCAGATGGCATTCGGGGTGCAGGAGCGTTGCCATGCATCAGCCTTCCAGGCCCGAACTGATCCTGATGAACGGGCGGTTCACGACACTCGAGTCCCCGCATGCCGAGGGCCTGCTGACCATCCGGCTGGCCTACAACCTTTTCATGCAGAAGCCCAGGAACCGCCGGCCATGCCGGACTGGGCGCCGGTGCGCGCATTAGGCGGCTACCAGCCGCGGCGCGGCGCGTTCGGCTGCCCCTGCCGGGCGTTCTGAGCGAGGGCCATCGTTGCGTTGCCCACTCGTTTCGCTACGCCGGCGGTGCGCCGCCTGACATGACTGGCGGTGTGGCACGCAACACTACCAAGGAGGAAAGTCATGAAGCTCTATCTGGTTTCGCTGGGCGCGGGAATCCTGGTTGGCATCATCTATGCGCTGTTGCAGGTCCGCTCGCCAGCTCCGCCCGCCATTGCCCTGGTCGGCTTGCTTGGCATGCTGATCGGGGAGCAGGTCGTGCCGACCGCCAGGCGCATCATGGCCGGGGAACCGATCACCGTGGCGTGGTTCCGTTCCGAGTGCATCCCGAAGATCAGCGGTGCGCCCCCTGAGTCTCCGAAAGCAGTGACTGCGGCGGCGCCCACCGCGGGAGAGAAGGACGGCACGTGATCCGGGCGACGCGGCATTTTGATTTGCATCAGCGAAGAACAATGCCGGGGTTGTGATCCCATGCGCCGCTGCTAGAATGAATTTCCCTTTTCAGCATGCAGGAGCGCAGTCATGGCGACATACCAGCGCGGCGATCTTTTTATCGTCACTTCTGTCGAGGAACTGCCATGGGGGCGTTACCGGGGCTTTGTGACATTCACGGCGGGCGTACAGCCGGCGGCCTCCTCGCGGCACACCTGCGCGAAATGCTGGGACAATCCGCTGCAGGCGCATGAGGACGCCGATGCCGAGGTCGAGTACGCCTACAGGCACTATCTGTCCGATCACACCGACTGGAGCTCCAGGGCCGGCAGTACCGAGCATTGACCGGCGCATCCCCTTGCCCGCTTGCGTGACTTGCCAGGCTTACTTGAAGTTGTCGCGCCAGTAGGTTTCGATCTGCTTGACCAGTCCGGGTGGCAGCGCCACATAGTGCTCGGCAGCGGCGTCGGCCTGCCCGTCGTTGAGTGCCCATTTGAAGAAGGCAAGCGCACCCTGTGCGCTTGCCTGATCCTTGGGGACTTTTGGCATGATCACGAACACGGCGCCGGCAATGGGCCACGCCTGCGTGCCGGGCGCGTCCGTGATGACCTGGTAGAAATCCGTTTGCTGGGTCCAGTTCACGGATGCCACCGCCGCGCTGAAACTCTCACGTGAAGGGCTGACGTACGCGCCGTCTCTGTTTTGCATTACTGCGTAAGGCAGTTTGCGTTGCAGGGCGTAAGTCAGTTCGACATAGCCAATCGCCCCTTTGACATTCTTGATATAAGTGGCCACACCGTCGTTGCCGTTGGCCCCGACGCCGGTGGGCCATTTGACCACCGTGCCGGCACCCACGGCGTTCTTCCATTCGCCGCTGACCTTGGACAGATAGTCGGCCCAGTTGAACGTCGTTCCCGAACTGTCACTGCGATGCACGACCAGGATCTTTTGGTCGGGGAAGTGAATGCCGGGGTTGATTGCGCTGATGGCGGGGTCGTTCCAGTTGGCGATCTTGCCGAGGTAGATATCCGCCAGCAACTGGCCGGTAAAGCGAATCTGGCCCGCCGCGACGCCATCCAGGTTCACAATCGGCACCACGCCGCCGATCACCAGCGGAAACTGCGCCAGCCCGGCAGCGCGCAATTCATCCGGCTTGAGGGGCATGTCCGAGGCACCGAAGGTGACATTGGCTGCCTTGATCTGCCGGATGCCGTTGCCCGAACCCGTGGGCTGGTAGTTCACCTCCTGGCCTGTCTTGGTGTGATACGTGGCCGCCCATTTGACCAGCAAGGGGTAGACGAAGGTGGAACCTGCGCCGGTGATGTCGCCAGCGTGCGCAGCGAGTGCAAAGCCCGCGAGCGCGCATGCGAGGGTGGCTTGACGCCACGTGTTCCGAAAGAACAGGGATCCAGTCATATCGCAACCTCCATGCCGGCGGATCGGGAGTGGGTAACGAGTAACGGAGAACGGGGAATGCGCCGGTGCATGCTCCGCCGAGGAGGTCACTTGCTTATCCTAGCACCTGGTCCCGCGCGGCCGGCAAGGCGTTTTTTCGAATTCGCGCGGCGCTGTCACGAAAATGTCATGCACCGTGTTCGAATTCTTGCTGTTGTGCGCGCATTGGACGCATAGCGAAAAAATCGTGCAAAGGTGTTCGCGCATCGGATCAAACCTGATGCACCGGCAAGCTCGCGCGGCGCGCTCCCCGATCCATCTCGCCGCCGCCTGCACCACCTGCCGCATGAAACCGCATAAAGCCGCGATACGCCTAGGCTTCGCAAGGGCCGCCCAAGTTGTTGCGGGTCGGCCTCCGGCGTCTTGGCGAGCTGGTCCATCAGTCCCTGTACTTCGCTGAACGGGCCGCGCTTGCAGCCGTCCTGCATTGTGATGCACGACCAGCGCGGGCACCTTGACCTTGCCGCCGTCCGAGAGCCGGATGGCGATGGCGGCCACCGGCTGCGTACCGCGGCCGGTGCCGGCCAGCCAGACGGGCAGGCTGGCTTGGCTGCGCATTCCCTCCGATCTGCAGGGCGCGTCGGAAATCGCCGCCTGCCCGGCCCGCATCCGGTACCTAGGGAAATCCCCCGGTTCAAATGGTGCAAAACGTTGCCAATTTATCGACAAATCGTGGATATACTGCACGGGCATTTCCACTCGTACTGGCACACATCATGGCAAACGCAATCCTTCCCCGCTGGCAGTTCTGGATCGACCGTGGAGGTACCTTCACCGATGTGGTGGGGCGCCGTCCCGACGGTACCCTCGTCACGCACAAGCTGCTGTCGGAAAACCCGGAGCAGTACCGCGACGCGGCGGTGGCCGGCATCCGCCACCTGCTGGGCCTGGCGTCGGGCAAGCCGGTGACGGCGGACCTGGTCGAATGCGTGAAGATGGGCACCACGGTGGCCACCAATGCCTTGCTGGAACGCAAGGGCGAACCGACGCTGCTGATCACCACGCGCGGCTTCCGCGACGGGCTGCGCATCGCCTACCAGAACCGGCCGCGGCTGTTCGATCGCCATATCGTGCTGCCGGAACTGCTCTACAGCCGGGTGATCGAGGCCCAGGAGCGCATCGGCGCGCACGGCGATGTCGTCGAGCCGCTGGACCAGGACCACCTGCGCGAGCGGCTGTGGGCCGCCTACGATGCAKGGCTGCGCAGCGCGGCCATCGTCTTCATGCACGGCTACCGCTATGCCGCCCACGAGCAGGCCGCGGCGCGCCTGGCACGCGAGGTCGGCTTCACCCAGGTCAGCACCTCGCACGAGACCAGCCCGATGATGAAGTTCGTCAGCCGTGGCGATACCACCGTGGTCGATGCTTACCTGTCGCCGATCCTGCGCCGCTACGTGGACCAGGTGGCCGGCGAGATGCCAGGCGTGCGGCTGCTGTTCATGCAGTCCTCCGGCGGCCTGACCGATGCGCAGGCGTTCCAGGGCAAGGACGCCATCTTGTCCGGCCCGGCTGGCGGCATCGTCGGCATGGCGCGCACCGCGGGGCTGGCGGACCAGGCGCGCGTGATCGGCTTCGACATGGGCGGTACCTCGACCGATGTCAGCCACTACGCGGGAGAATTTGAGCGCGAGTTCGAGACGCAGGTGGCGGGCGTGCGCATGCGCGCGCCGATGATGAGCATCCATACCGTGGCGGCCGGCGGCGGTTCGCTCCTGACCTTCGACGGCGCGCGCTTTCGCGTGGGGCCGGAAAGCGCGGGGGCCAACCCCGGCCCGGCCAGCTATCGGCGCGGTGGGCCGCTGGCGGTCACCGATGCCAACGTGATGCTGGGCAAGATCCAGCCGGCCTGGTTCCCGCACGTGTTCGGCCACGGCGCCGACCAGCCGCTCGACGCGGAGGTGGTGCGCGAGCGTTTCGGCACGCTGGCGCGCGAGAGCGGCCGCCAGGCCGAGGAGGTGGCGCACGGCTTTATCCAGATCGCGGTGCAGCAGATGGCGAACGCCATCAAGAAGATCTCGGTGGCGCGCGGCTATGACGTGACGCGCTACACGCTGCAGTGCTTCGGCGGCGCGGGCGGCCAGCATGCCTGCCTGGTGGCCGATGCGCTGGGCATGACGCGCGTGTTCGTGCACCCGCTGGCGGGCGTGCTGTCGGCCTATGGCATGGGCCTGGCCGACCAGAACGTGATCCGCGAGCAGGCGGTGGAAACCCGCCTAGACGCGGCGGCGTTGCCCGCGATCGACGCGGCCCTGGGGCAACTGGCCGAGGCCGCGCAGACCGAGTTGCGGCGCCAGGCGGCGGGGGATGCACCGGTCGCGGTGCACCGGCGCGTGCACGTGCGCTACGAAGGCAGCGATGCGGCCCTGGTAGTGCCACACGGCGATCTGGACCAGATCGTGCGGGGTTTCGAGTCGGCTTACCGCCAGCGCTTCGCCTTCCTGATGCAGGGCAAGGGCCTGGTGGTGGAGGCGGTGTCGGTCGAGGCCGTGGTGCCGGGCGATGCGCCGGCCGAGCGCGCACACCCGCTGCATCCGGTGCGCGAGGTGCCACGGCGCGGCACCGTGCCGATGTTCACCGCGGGCACCGACGGCGCGCCGGCGTGGCAGGACGCCGCGCTGGTGGTGCGCGAGGACATGCGGCCGGGCGATGTACTGGCCGGCCCGGCCATCATCGCCGAGAAGAACGCCACCACCGTGGTCGAGCCCGGCTGGCAGGCCAGCCTGACGGCGCTGGACCACCTGATGCTCGAACGCACGATGGCGCGGCCGGCGCTGACCGCCGCCGGCACCACGGTGGACCCGGTGCTGCTGGAGGTGTTCAACAACCTCTTCATGAATATCGCCGAGCAGATGGGGCTGCAACTGCAGAACACCGCCTACTCGGTCAACATCAAGGAGCGGCTGGATTTCAGCTGCGCCCTGTTCGACGCCGCCGGCAACCTGATTGCGAATGCGCCGCATATGCCGGTGCACCTGGGTTCGATGGGCGAGAGCATCAAGGCGGTGATCGACGGCAACGCCGGGCGCATGCGCCCGGGCGATGTCTACGTGCTGAACGACCCCTACCACGGTGGCACGCACCTGCCCGACATCACCGTCATCACGCCGGTGTACGTGGGCGAAGGCGCCGAGCCCACCTTCTATGTGGGATCGCGCGGGCACCACGCCGATATCGGCGGCACCACGCCGGGCTCGATGCCGCCGTTCTCGACGCGCATCGAAGAGGAGGGCGTGCAGATCCAGAACTTCAAGCTGGTCGAGGCAGGCCGGCTTCGCGAGGGCGAGATGCTGGCCCTGCTGCGCAGCGGCGAATATCCGTCGCGCAATCCGCAGCAGAACATGGCCGACCTGCGCGCGCAGGTGGCGGCCAACGAGAAGGGGGCGCAGGAACTGCGCCGCATGGTGGACGAGTTCGGGCTCGACGTGGTGCAGGCCTATATGCGCCATGTGCAGGACAACGCCGAGGAATCGGTGCGGCGGGTCATCACGCGGCTGCGCGACGGCGAGTTTACGCTGCCGCTGGACAACGGCGCGCAGATCCGCGTGTCGGTGCGGGTGGATGCCGCCGCGCGCAGCGCCGTGATCGACTTCACCGGCACCAGTGCCCAGCAGGCCAATAACTTCAATGCGCCGCGCGCGGTGTGCATGGCGGCCGTGCTTTATGTCTTCCGTACGCTGGTGCAGGACGATATCCCGCTCAACGCCGGCTGCCTGAAACCCCTGCAGGTGGTCATTCCGCCGGGCTCGATGCTCAATCCCAATCCGCCGGCTTCGGTGGTGGCGGGCAATGTGGAAACCTCCACCTGTATCACCAATGCGCTGTACGGCGCGCTGGGGCTGATGGCGGCGGGGCAGTGCACGATGAACAATTTCACGTTCGGCAACGCGCGCTACCAGTACTACGAGACCATCTCGGGCGGCAGCGGCGCGGGCGGGTTCCATGACGAGACCGGCCAGCTGGCGGGCGGCTTCCACGGCAGCAGCGTGGTGCAGACCCATATGACCAACTCGCGCCTGACCGACCCGGAAGTGCTGGAGTTCCGCTTCCCGGTCCGGCTGGAGGGCTACCGCATCCGCGAGGGTTCGGGCGGCGCCGGCCGCTGGAAGGGCGGCAACGGCGGCGTGCGCCGGGTGCGTTTCCTGGAGCCGATGACCGCCAGCATCCTGTCCAACGGTCGCCACCATGGTGCCTTCGGCATGGCCGGGGGGCAGGCCGGCGCGCCGGGTATCAACCGGGTGGTGCGGGCCGATGGCCGCATCGAGCCGCTGGACCATATCGGCCAGGCGGAGATGCAGCCGGGGGATGTGTTCGAGATCCACACCCCGGGCGGCGGCGGCTTTGGCGGCGGCGCTGCCTGAGGGGGCGAGCGATGAGCGTGCTTGTAACCGGCTTCCAACCCTTCGGTGCCGACAGCATCAACGCATCGTGGGAAGTGGCGCGGGCCCTGGACGGGGTGTGCATCGGGAATGCGCGCTCGGTTGCGCGCATTCCCGACAATGCGGCCACTAGCCCATCGACCGGCTTTTCCACCCTGCCGATCGAGCGGATGGCCGCCGCGCTGCCTCCGGGATCGCACGCCGCTATCGGTTACGGCGCCCTTCATTGAATCTATAGTCGTGCCCTTTGCCGTACGCGGCGCTTTTTTCAGGAGATATCCCCATGTTTGTGAAGCAATGGCTGGCCGCGTGTGCCGCGTTCGCGACCTTGTGCGCGCCCGCGCTCGCTGCCGATTTCCCCACCAAGCCGGTGGTGATCGTGGTGCCTTACGCGGYCGGTGGCGCCGCCGATTTCGTCGCCCGCACCGTTGCCGCGAAGCTGTCGACGCGGTTGAAGCAGCCGGTGGTGGTGGAGAACGTCGGCGGCGCCAGCGGCACCATTGGCGCCGCCAAGGTGGTGGCAGCCGCGCCGGATGGCTATACGCTGCTGCTGGGCTCCGGCAGCGAAGTGTCGATCGCACGCCTGACCAATCCGAAGATCCGCTACGACGGCCAGCGCGACCTTGCGCCGGTGGCGCTGGTCGGCACCCAGCCCCTGGTCCTGGTCGGCAGCAACAGTCTGTCCGCGCGCACCATGGACGAGGTGCTGGCGCTGGCCCGGGCCAACCCCGGCAAGCTGAACTACGGCACTGCCGGCGTCGGCACGCCCCAGCACCTGATGGGCGAACTGATCAATCTCGATGCCAAGGTGAAACTGTTCCACGTGCCCTACAAGGGCGCGGCTCCCATCATCAACGATCTGCTGGGCAAGCAACTGGACCTGGCGGTGGTGACCTTGTCCGGCGCCCAGGCCCATGTGAAGTCCGGCGGCATGCGCGCCATCGCGCTCAGTGAAAAGCGCCGCGCCGCTGCGATGCCGCAGGTGCCCACGGTCAGCGAAACGCGCGGGCTGGAATCGGTCGACATGGGCGTCTGGTCGGGCCTGTTGGCGCCGGCAAAGACGCCGCCGGAAGTGGTCGATCTGCTGAACCGCGAAGTCGGCCAGGTGCTGCGCCAGCCCGATGTGCAGGCGCGCCTGACCGAGGCCGGCTACCGGATCGTCGGCGGCAGCCCCGCATCGTTTGCCGAGTTCATCTCCGCGGAAACGGATAAGTACCGCCGCATCGTGCAGGCGGCTGGCATCCAGGCCGAGTGACAGCACGCCGGGGGCGGGCGCGGCACTGCGCGCGGCCCCGGGAAATTAACGGGTAACGGGTAACGGGTAACGCGCCGGCGCGTGCTCCGCCGGCAATGTCACTTGCCTATCCTGGCGGGTGCAGCCCCAACCTCGCGCCTACCGCTCCCCGATCCACCTCGCCACCGCCTGCACTACCTGCGGCTCGATGCCGTTGAAGCCGTGATACGCCATGGCTTCGCAAGGGTCGCCCACGTTGTTGCCGCCATCGAACTGGATCAGGCCGGCCTTGGGCGTCTTGGCGAGCTTGTCCATCAGTCCCTGTACGTCGCTGAACGGGCAGAGCTTGCAGCCGTCCTGCTCGTGGTGCACGACCAGCACGGGCACCTTGATCTTGCCGAGGTCCATCGCCGGCACCGGGCGGCCGCGTTCCTCGCGAAGGATGGTGGAGGTCAGCACGATGCCGTCGGGGCCGCCGCCGTCCGCGAGCCGGATGGCGATGGCGGCCACCGACTGCGTACCGCGGCTGGTGCCGGCCAGCCATACGGGCAGGCTGGTATGGCCGCGCATCCAGGCGATCACGGCCCTGGCGTCCTCGGCATGCTCGGCGGACTGGCGGAAGCCGTTCAGGAAGGGGGAGGTCAGGTGGTCGCTGGGTGCGTCGATGACCGCAACTGCCAGCCCGTTGTCGACGAAGAGCTGGCGTGCGCGCACCAGGAAGTTGCCGGCACCCCAGCCCAGGCTGCCATTGGGATAAATCTGCAGGCCGCCGTGGCCGCCCGCGTAGAGGATCACGGCGGCCTTGGGCTGCGCGGGCGCGAGGTAGAGGAAGCGCTGCGTCACGCCGGGACGGGTCGGGATATCGACGACCTGTGCCGGCGCCGGCTGTGCCCGCGCCACCAGCGCGCAGAGCAGCAGGGTGGCGCAGAATGCGGCTTGACGCAGCAATCCCATCGGCATGTTTGCGTGGCGGCGGGGCATGGGCTGGGTCTCCGGTTTCTGTTTGCTTTCCGTTTGCTTGCTGTTTGTCCCCCGGCAACCTATGCCGCGGCCCTGACCCGGTACACGCAGCGGCGCGCATCGCTGAGCAGGTGTTCCTCGCGCGTGACCGTCGCCTCGCTGCCGGCGACTTCCTGGAAGATCCGCAGCTCGGCCCGGCAGAATCCCTGGCAGGTCCGCGCCGCGGCGCAGATCGGGCAATGGTCTTCGATCAGCAGCCAGTCCGCCCCGTCCTGCTCCAGGCGTGCCATATAGCCTTCGGCCTGGCGTAGCGCGGCAAGGGTCGCCAGCCGCTGCGCGAGCTGCTCCTGGCCGGCGACGGCGGCAAGGTATTGCTGGCGGGTTTCCGCTTCGCGCTGGCCGATCAGCTTGTCCAGCCCTTCCTCCCCGAACAACTGCCGCACCGAGCCGATCAACTGGATGGTGAGCTGCGCATGGGTATCGGGAAAGCGCCCGTGGCCGCTGGCAGTCAGGGTCCAGTCCTGGCGCGGCCGTCCGGCACCGCTGGCGCTTTGCTGGCGGCCTTCGATCAGTCCGGCGGCGAGCAGCTTCTGCACCTGCTGGCGCGCGGCTTCCGCGGTACCGCCGAGCGCCTGCGCGATCTGCGTGGTCGAGGCCGCGCCCTTGGTCTTCAGCAGGAACAGGATGCGATCACCCGGAGAACCAGTAGGGTTATCCAAGCTTTCTGTTGTGTAATTCATGCGGCGCGCCTAATATCCAAAAACGTTCTTGGATATTAGGGCAGGCGGGCAGCCTTGTCGAGCCTGTCCCGCATCCGGCCAAGCAGCGCATTGCCACCGAAAAAGGAAACTGCATCCATGTCGGCCTCACTAACGCATCCCGCCAAGCGCCAGCTCACCATGCTCAATCCCCTCGGTCTCTACGATCCGAGCGCCAACGGATATTCCCATGTGGCGCTGGTGGCGCCCGGCGCAAGCCTGATCTGCGTGGCCGGGCAGGGCGGCGAGCGGGCGGACGGCAGCTTGCCGGAGAGTTTCGAGGCGCAGGTGCGGCAGGCGCTGGACAACCTGCGCGTGGCGCTGGCCGCCGCCGGCTCGCACTTGCACCAGGTTGCCAGGCTGACCGTACTGGTGGTGGATCACGATGAGGCGCGCCTGCGCGTGCTGGCGGAGGTGCTGGCGCGGGCCTGGGGCGATGCGCCCAAGCCGGCCTGCACGCTGATCCCGGTGCCGCGGCTGGCGCTCGACGGGATGTTGTTCGAGGTGGAAGCGCTGGCCGTGGCGGATGCGTCCAACGTATCCGCCAAGGCCAGCGCGACCTAGCCCGTGGCGCGTTCAGGCCGCCAGTTTGGGCGGCTGGGGCTGCCGGGCCGGCCCAGCCTGTGTTTCCCCGAAATGCGGATGGCGCGCGAACAGCTCGGCTGCCCAGTTGACGAAGACGCGCACCTTGGCCGACAGGTGGCGGTTCTGCGGATACATGGCGGCGATCGGCAGCGAGTCGGTGGGCCAGTCGGCGAGCACCTCCACCAGCCGGCCGCTTTCCACATACGGCAGCGCCATCACGCGCGAGATGCGCGCAATCCCGTGGCCTTCCAGCGCGCAGGCCAGGTAGACGTCGGCGTCGTTGGTGGAAATGGCCGAGGGCAGCAGCATTTCCGTGCGTTGCTCGCCCGCTCCCATCGGCCACGGCATCTCGCGGCCGGTGCGATTGGACAGGTAATTCACGGCCTTGTGCTGCACCAGGTCGCTGGGCTGGGTGGGCGTGCCGTGGCTCTTGAGATAAAGCGGCGAGGCGTAGAAGCCCAGCCGGAGTTGCCCGATGCGGCGCGCCACCATGGTGTCGTCCACCGGATCGCCCACGCGCAGCACCACGTCCACGCCCTCCTTGAGCAGGTCGATGGGTTTGCCGTTGATGGTCAGCTCCATCTTCAGCTCGGGATACGCGGCGAAGAACTCATGCAGCCTGGGGATCAGTACCAGTTGCGCCAGCCCGGCGGTGGTGTCAACGCACAGCGTGCCGCGTGGCGTGTTGTTCTGGTGGGTGAGCGATTGCTCGGCCTCTTCCACGTCCGCCAGGATCCGCACGCAGCGTTCGTAATAGGCGGCGCCGTCGGTGGTGACGCTGATGCGCCGGGTGGTCCGGTGCAGCAGCTTGACGCCCAGGTGCGTTTCCAGGTTCTGGATCAGGCGCGTGAGCGTGGCCTTGGGCAGGTCCAGCGACTCGGCCGCCCGCGCAAAGCTGCCTACATCCACCACGCGGGTAAATGCCTGCATTGATACGAGACGATCCATGTTCACTCCCCCGGATAAGGAAACAGGCAGGTCTGGCCGGCAGGGCAGGCACCCGAATAGGGTGCGCCCCGGCCAGGCGCATGACGGGTTGCGCGTGTGGCGCGGATGCGGAAGTGCGGGAGTGGATCACAAAACGGATGACCTTGCACAGCGAAGGGTTTCCCGATCGTGGAAACCGCCATTATTCCACCTGAGAAACAGTGCATTGGCAAAGCCTCGCTTTATCCCACCTTTATCAACCACCATAATTCGCTGCATCGCAATATGCAATGGAGGCGCCGTTAACGTACCCGTTAGTGCACCCGCTAGTGCACCCGTTAGCGCGCAACAAGTCACCGCCATGTCGCCCACGCAACCGAAATCCGCAGCAGCAGCCTCCGCAGCCGAACTGGCCGAGGGGCATACGACCGAGCATACGGTGGAAAGCAGCGGCCGCACGATCGCGGTGCGCCTGAGCTACCCGCCGGGCTATCCGGCGGGCAAGGCGGCGCCGCTGCTGCCCTGGCTGATCTACCTGCACGCCGGTGGCTTTGTCGACGCCAGCCTGGAGAAGTCCCAGCGCCTGGCACGCTCGCTGGCCGGCACGGTACCCGCGGTGGTGGTGACGCCGGCATACTCGCTGGCCCCCGATTTCCCGTTCCCGGCGGCGCCGGAAGATGCGTTCCATACCGCAGAGTGGGTGTTGCGCCATGCGCGCCGCCTCAAGGTGGACAAGCTGCGCTTTGCCGTGGTGGGTGAGGAGGCGGGCGGCAACCTGGCGATCGCGCTGTCGCAGATGCTGCGCGACCGCGGCTTGCCGGAGCCGCGCGCGCAGTGGCTGATCCGCCCGGTTACCGATCCCTGCCTGCAGCACGCATCGTGCGCGGTGGGGCAAGGCGGGCGCAGCGTGCCGCTGGAAATGCTGCAGCGGCTGGCCGGGTACTACCGCGATTACCTGCCTACCCCGGCCGCCAGCGTGCACCCCTACGCGGCCCCGGCCCTTGCCTCGCGGCTGGCCGGCCTGCCGCCCACACTGATCCAGGTGGCCGAGGAAGATGCGCTGCGTGCCGAAGGCGAAGCCTTCGCCGGCCGCCTGCTGACGGCCGGCGTGCCGTCCGAAGCCCGAATCATGGCCGGTGCCTGTGGCGCCGGCGTGGAAGAATCCCACGACCGATGTCAGGTGTGGATAAACGAAGGCGCGCGCTACCTGCAAGGCTATCTTGCCGGCGACGACGACGCCTCGCCCAAGGCCGAACGCCAGACAGGAGCCAGCCCGCCCGGCTGATCCCGAATTACAAAGCCAAGCCGGCCTGCGCATAGCAGGCGTACCGGGCGCGATCCTTTGCGCGCGCCGGCGGGGGCGTTCGTCCCATTTTTTGCTTTCCAGTTGAAGAAAACCGCAGACGGAATACGGAGTCAAGAAAATGAATCAGCAATATCGACGCACCATGATTGCCCTGGCCATCGTCGCTGTGCTCGGCGCCGGCCTGGCCACCTCGATCTTCAAGCCCTGGCACGCCGGCGAGGCGCAGGCCGTGCCCGCGCCGGCGGCGCCCGCCACGGTGGACGTGGCAAGCGCGCTGGGCAAGACCATCACCGAATGGGATGAGTTCTCCGGCCGTCTCGAAGCCGTGGACCGTGTGGAGATTCGCGCCAGGGTCGGCGGCACCATCGACGCCGTGCACTTCCGCGAAGGCGCGCTGGTGAAGAAGGGCGATCCGCTCTTCACCATCGACCCGCGCCCTTACGCCGCCGAAGTGGCGCGCGCCGAGGCCGCGCTGGCCGCCGCGCAAGTGCGTGCCAGCCACGCGCAGACTGAGCAGGCCCGCGCGCAGCGGCTGGTGCAGGACAACGCGGTATCGCGCCGCGAGTTCGACGAGCGCGACAACGGCGCCCGCGAAGCGGTAGCCAATGTGCGCGCCGCGCAGGCCTCGCTGGAGGTGGCGCGGCTGAACCTGGCCTATACGCGGATCACCGCCCCGGTCAGCGGGCGCGTATCGCGTGCCGAGATCACCGTAGGCAACCTGGTGGCGGCCGGTGCCGGCACGCCGGTGCTGACCACGGTGGTGTCGGTGTCGCCGGTGTACGCCAGCTTTGAACTCGATGAGCAGACCTACCTGCGCTATACGGCGAATACGGCGAATACAGCGGATAAGTCAGATAAGGCGGATACAGCCGGTGGCGCGCCCGGCGCGCAAGGCGGGCAGTCCAGGTTGCCGGTGTTCCTGGGCCTGGCCAACGAGGAGGATTATCCGCGCGAGGGCCGCATCCAGTCGGTGGACAACCGGCTCGACACCAAGAGCGGCACCATCCGCGTGCGGGCCGTGTTCGACAACCCGGACGGCCGCCTGCTGCCGGGCCTGTATGCGCGCATCAAGCTCGGTGGCGGCTCGCCGCACCCGGTGGTGCTGATCAACGACCGCGCCATCGGCACCGACCAGGGCAAGAAGTTCGTGCTGGTACTGGATAGCGCGAACAAGCTGGCCTACCGCGAAGTCACGCTCGGGCCGTCGTACGAAGGGCTGCGCGTAATCCGCCAGGGTTTGAAGGCCGACGAGAAGATCGTGGTCAACGGGCTGCAGCGCGTGCGTCCCGGCGTCACGGTCGCACCCAAGCCGGTCGAGATGGCGTTCAAACGCGAGCTGGAGCAACGTGCCGAATCGGCAGACCGCAAGCAGGCGGCCACGGAGAAAACCACGGACAAGGCAGCCGATGGAAAACCAGTGACCTGAGCCGATCCTGCAAGAGCCGCATGAGCTGAATCTGCCAAGGGTTTGCTCGCTCTCCCGCATGGCGGGAGAGCAACCGGGGGAGAGGGCGGGCGCATCCACAGTGCGCCGGCATTGAAACCACCTCTCCCCGAGGCCAAACCATATTTAGCTTCCCCGCTCCACATGGCGCCTGCATGCCAGGCCGCCAGGGGGAGCCTTTTCGCCAAGACTGCCGAGACTGAGATGAATCTCTCGAAATTCTTTATCGACCGGCCTATCTTTGCCGGCGTGCTATCGGTGCTGATCTTCCTGATCGGCGCCATCTCGATGTTCAAGCTGCCKATCTCGGAGTATCCCGAGGTGGTGCCGCCGTCCGTGGTGGTGCGCGCGCAGTATCCCGGCGCCAACCCCAAGGTGATCGCCGCTACCGTGGCGTCTCCGCTGGAGGAGCAGATCAACGGCGTCGAAGACATGCTCTACATGTCGTCGCAATCCAATAGCGATGGCCTGCTGACGCTGACCGTGACCTTCAAGCTCGGCACCGATCCGGACAAGGCACAGCAACTCGTGCAGAACCGGGTGGCGCAGGCCGAACCGCGCTTGCCGGAGGACGTGCGCCGCCTCGGCATCACCACCGTCAAGAGCTCGCCCGACCTGACCATGGTGGTCCACCTGGTCTCGCCGAACGACCGCTACGACATGACCTACCTGCGCAACTACGCGGTGATCAACGTCAAGGACCGCCTGGCGCGGATCCAGGGCGTGGGCCAGGTGCAGTTGTTCGGCTCGGGCGACTACTCCATGCGCGTGTGGCTGAACCCGGAGAAGATGGCCGAGCGCAAGCTGGCCGCCGCCGACGTGGTCAAGGCCATCCGCGAGCAAAACGTGCAGGTGGCCGCCGGCGTGATCGGCGCCTCGCCGTCGCTGCCGGGCGCCGACCTGCAGCTTTCCGTGAACGCGCAGGGCCGGCTGGAAACGGTCGAGGCCTTCGGCGACATCATCGTGGCGACTTCGCCCGATGGCGGCGTGACGTACCTGAAGGACGTCGCCCGTATCGAGCTGGGCGCATCGGAATACGCGCTGCGCTCGCTGCTGGACAACAAGTCCGCGGTGGCCATTCCCATCTTCCAGGCACCGGGTTCCAACGCCATCCAGATCTCGGATGAGGTCCGCAAGACCATGGAGGAACTCAAGCAGAACTTCCCCGATGGCGTGGACTACAGCATCGTCTATGACCCGACCCAGTTCGTGCGCCATAGTATCRAGGCCGTCACCCACACGCTGTTCGAAGCCATCGCGCTGGTGGTGCTGGTGGTGATCCTGTTCCTGCAGACGTGGCGCGCTTCGGTGATTCCGCTGCTGGCGGTGCCGGTGTCCATCGTGGGTACGTTCGGGCTGATGCACGCGTTTGGCTTCTCCATCAACGCGTTGTCACTCTTCGGGCTGGTGCTGGCGATCGGTATCGTGGTGGATGATGCGATCGTGGTGGTGGAGAACGTCGAGCGGAATATTGCCGAGGGGCTGTCTCCGAAGGAGGCGACGTACAAGGCCATGCGCGAAGTCAGCGGCCCGATCATCGCCATCGCGCTGACGCTGATCGCCGTGTTCGTGCCGCTGGCCTTCATGACGGGCCTGACCGGCCAGTTCTACAAGCAGTTCGCGCTGACCATCGCCATCTCGACCATCATCTCGGCCTTCAACTCGCTGACGCTGTCGCCGGCATTGTCCGCGCTGCTGCTGCGCGGCCACGATGCGCCGAAGGACTGGCTGTCGCGCGCCATGGATCGGGTGCTGGGCGGCTTCTTTGCCCGCTTCAACCGCTTCTTCGGCGCCAGTGCCGACCGTTACGGCAAGGGCGTGAAGGGCGTGATCTCGCGCAAGACCGCGGTGTTCGGCGTGTACGCGGTGATGCTGGCGCTGACCTGGGGCGTGTTCCAGCTGGTGCCCAAGGGCTTCGTGCCGGCGCAGGACAAGCAGTACCTGGTGAGCTTCGCCAAGCTGCCTGACGGCGCCACGCTGGATCGCACCGAGGACGTGATTCGCCAGATGTCCGACATCGCGCTCAAGCAGCCCGGCGTGGAATCGGCGATTGCCTTCCCGGGCCTGTCGATCAACGGCTTCACCAATAGCCCGAGCGCCGGCATCGTGTTCGTCTCGCTCAAGCCGTTTGAAGAACGCAAGACCAAGGAGCTGTCGGGCAATGCCATCGCGCAGCAGCTCAACGGCAAGTACGCTTCGATCCAGGACGCTTTCATCGCCGTGTTCCCGCCGCCGCCGGTCCAGGGCCTGGGCACCATCGGTGGCTTCAAGCTGATGATCGAGGACCGTGCCGCGCTGGGCTACGACGCGCTGTTCGACGCCACCAACGCCTTCACCAACAAGGCGCGCGCCACGCCGGAGCTGGCAGGTATCTTCACCAACTACCAGGTCAACGTGCCGCAGCTCGACGTGAAGCTGGACCGCGTCAAGGCCAAGCAGCTGGGCGTGCCGGTGACGGACGTGTTCGATACACTGCAGACTTACCTCGGCTCGGCCTATGTCAACGACTTCAACAAGTTCGGCCGGACCTACCAGGTCAAGGTGCAGGCGGATGCGCAGTTCCGCGCGCACGCGGAGGACATCCTGCAACTGAAGACGCGCAACACCGCCGGCGAGATGGTGCCGCTGTCGTCGCTGCTCACCGTCAAGCAGGGGTTCGGCCCCGATAGCGTGGTGCGCTACAACGGCTTCACCGCCGCCGACATGAACGGCGGCCCGGCGCCGGGCTTCTCCTCGGGCCAGGCGCAAGCCGCGGCCGAGCGCATCGCCGCCGAGACGCTGCCCAAGGGCATCAAGTTCGAGTGGACCGACCTGACCTACCAGGACATCCTCGCCGGCAATGCGGGCGTGTGGATCTTCCCGCTGTGCGTGCTGCTGGTGTTCCTGGTGCTGGCCGCGCAGTACGAAAGCCTGACGCTGCCGCTGGCCGTGATCCTGATCGTGCCGCTCAGCCTGCTGGCCGCCATGACGGGCGTGTGGCTGACCCGTGGCGACAACAACATCTTCACGCAGATCGGTTTCATCGTCCTGGTGGGGCTGTCGGCGAAGAACGCGATCCTGATCGTGGAGTTTGCGCGGGAGCTGGAGCATGAAGGCCGCTCCATCGTGGCTGCGGCGATCGAAGCCAGCCGCCTGCGTCTGCGCCCGATCCTGATGACGTCGTTCGCGTTCATCATGGGTGTGGTGCCGCTGGTGGTGTCCACCGGCGCCGGCGCGGAGATGCGTCACGCGATGGGCGTGGCGGTGTTCGCGGGGATGCTGGGGGTGACGTTCTTCGGGCTGTTCCTGACGCCGGTGTTCTACGTGGCGCTGCGCATGCTGGCGACACGCGGCGAGCGCCGCAAGGTGTCGGACGCACCGTCGGCGAGCCACAAGGCTATCGCCTCCGCTGAATAAGGATGATCGAAATGAACGCAACCATGACATCCAGGATGACATCGCTACTGCCCGCGGCGCTGCCGCGCCTGGCCACGCTGGCCGTGGCCCTGGTCCTGGCGGGCTGCTCGCTGGCACCGACCTACAAGGTGCCGGAGAGCGCCACCGCCGCCACGCCCGCCTACAAGGAAGCCGAGGCCGCGCAGGCGGAAGGCGCCCAGTGGAAGGTGGCAACCCCGTCCGAAGGCGCGCAGCGCGGCGAATGGTGGAAGATCTTCGGCGATGCCGATCTCGACCGCCTGATTGCCGCGGCGACCGAGTCCAACCAGGATCTCGCCATTGCCGCGGCCCGCGTCAAGCAGGCGCGCGCCTTCACCGGCGTGGCCGAGGCAGACCAGTACCCGCAGCTCAGCGTGGGCCTGGACCCGACCCGCACGCAGCTTTCGGCAGCCTCGCAAGGGCTGCCCGACGGCACGCGCGTATCGCCGCAGACGGTATTGCGGGCGCGCGCCATCGCCGGCTACGAGGTCGACCTGTTCGGCCGCGTGGCCGACAACGTCAAGGCGGCGCGGGCGGAGGGCGAAGCCGCTGAAGACCTGTACCGCTCGGTGCAGCTCGCGCTGCAAGCCGACGTGGCGCAGGCCTACTTTGCGCTGCGCACGCTGGACAGCGAGCGCGACCTGCTCAACGCCACCATCACGCTGCGCGAGGATGCGCTCAAGCTGCTCAAGCGTCGTTTCGACGAAGGCGAGACCACCGATCTCGATCCCGCCCGCGCCGAAGCCGAGCTGGGCACGGCACGGGCGGACCTGGCCGGCATCGAGCGCCGCCGCGCCAACCAGGAGCACGCGCTGGCGGTGCTGACCGGCGCGCCGCCGGGCGCCTTTACGCTGGCTGCGCGGCCGCTCGACGCCGCGCTGATCACGGTGCCGGCAGGACTGCCTTCGGACCTGCTGGAGCGCCGTCCCGATATCGCGCAGGCCGAGCGCCTGATGGCGGCGGCCAACGCGCGCATCGGTGTGGCCAAGTCGGCGTTCTTCCCGCGCATCACGCTGACCGGCTTGTTCGGATTCGAATCGAACGACTTGTCGAACCTGTTCAAGTGGTCGTCGCGTGCCTGGATGCTGGGGCCGCTGATAGGCAGCACGATTGCGCAGCCGATCCTGGACGGCGGCCGCAACAAGGCCAACCTGGCGGCGGCGCGCGCGCAGCACGAGGAAGCGGTGGCGGGCTATCGCCAGAGCGTGCTGACGGCGCTGCGCGAGGTGGAAGACAGCCTGGCCGATGTGCGCTGGCTGAGCCAGCAGGCCGGTGCGCTGGACGGCGCGCTGGGCGGCGCCCGGCGCGCGGCCAGGATCTCGCGCAGCCGGTATGAGGCCGGCGCGGTGGATTACCTGACGGTGATCGACGCCGACCGCACGGTGCTGCAGTCGCAGCGCGAGGCCAACCAGGTGGCCGGGCTGCGCGCTTCCGCGACGGTGGCGCTGGTGCGCAGGCTGGGTGGCGGTTGGGGGCCCTTGCCCGAGGCCACGCCCGAGATGGCACAGGCAGGCCCCGGCCCGCTGGCCGCGAGCCACTAAGCGCGTCTGCAAGCCGCGGCAACCGCCCTCGCGCGGTTGCCGCGCTTCATCCGATGCCGGCCCGACGCGGCCGGCAAAGCTGACTAAACTGGAAGCATCGCGGCCACACGCGCCGGAAGGGCCGCTGGCATTGCCGCAGTTGTCCTGCGCGCCATCCTTTCACGTTGCTCGCCATGAGACCGCACCGAACCCTTTTTGCTGCGCTGCTCATCCTGGTGGGCGCGGCCGCCATCCTGCTGCTGCCTGTGCCCCGCGCCTGGCGCGACGTTACGCATATCGTCAACGAGGTGACGATCGCGCAACCCGACGCGGTGGTCTTCGATTACGTCTCCACGCCCGCCAGCTGGCCCGACTGGCATCCGTCATCCCTGGCGGTGGCCGGCGCGGCGGATCATCCGCTGGTGCCTGGCGAGCAGGTTACCGAGACCTTCCTGGTGGCCGGGCGGCGTGGCAAGGTGGTGTGGACCGTGGTCGAGCGCAGCCGCCCCTCCGTCTGGATGATCCAGGGCACCATCGACGGGCGCGAGGCGGGAACGGTGCGCTACACGCTCGCCCCGACGCCGCAGGGCACGCGCTTCCGGCGCGACTTCAGCTACGCGGCGCCGAACCTTCTTTTCGCGCTGACCAACCGCCTGCTGCTGCGCAAGCGCATCGAGGCCGAATCCACCGAGGCGGTCACCCGGCTGCGCGCGGTGCTGGAAGCCCGCAAGCCCGCGGCCGGGACGGGCGGCTGACCAGTGCGCCGCCTTTGCCGCCGGGATTGCCGGTCCGGGGCGTACCGTATACTGATCGGGCAAATCAATCGGAGCAGATGGTGTCGGAAGAAAACCCGGCGTCCAAGGCAGGACGCAACCCAGAACCAGTGAACGCGCCGGAGCCGGCAGCGGCGGCATTGCCGCCCAGGCCTGTTGCCCCGCCGACGCCGGATATCAACGATTGCTGCGGCAATGGCTGCGAGCCCTGCATTTTCGACCTGCACGCCGAGGCGATGGAGCGCTATCGCGCCGAACTCAAGGCGTGGCTGGCGCTCGCCGGCCAGACGGCGGACACCAGCGCGGGTGGCCCCGTTTTCTGAGCCGCCGGCGCCGGTTCGCCTGGCGAATACGCCACACGCAACGCACAAGGAGCCCCCCCGTGCCCGTGCCCGTTACCGACCAGCCTGTCCTGGCCGATCTCCATGCGTTCGTGCGGGGCCATCCCCGCCTGCTCGTACTGACCGGGGCCGGCATCAGCACCGATTCCGGCATCCCCGGCTACCGCGACGCGCAGGGCAACTGGCAGCGCACGCCGCCCGTGCAGGCGCAGGACTTCTTCCGCTCGCACGCGGTGCGCCAGCGCTATTGGGCGCGCAGCATGCTGGGCTGGCCGGTGCTTGCCAATGCGCAGCCGAACGCCGCGCACTTCGCGCTGGCGCAATTGCAAACCGCCGGCTTCCTGCGCCAGCTGGTGACGCAGAACGTGGACGGCCTGCACCAGCGCGCCGGCAGTACCGGCGTGATCGAACTGCACGGCCATGTTGGCAGCGTGATCTGCCTGGCTTGCGGCACGCGCCGGACACGGGCCTCGCTGCAATCGCAGCTGGAAGCCGAGAACCCCGACCTGGCGGCGTTGCGCGCCTTGCCCGCCTCCGATGGCGACGCCCATCTTGAACTGGCCAGCTTCGAGGCGGTACGCATTCCCGCCTGCGGACATTGCGGCGGCGTGCTGAAACCCGACGTGGTGTTCTTCGGGGAATCCGTGCCGAGGGAACGCGTGGATGCCAGCATGCTGGCGCTGGCGCAGGCCGATGCACTGCTGGTGATCGGTTCGTCGCTGACGGTGTTCTCGGGCTACCGCTTCTGCCTCGCCGCCGGCAAGCTGGGCAAGCCTGTCGCCGCGATCAACCTCGGCCAGACCCGTGCGGATGCGCTGCTCGCGCTGAAGGTGGATGTGTCTTGCGCGGCGGCGCTGACGGACCTGGTAGCGCGGCTGGACCTGCCCGCAGGCGCCGCCGGCTACTGAGGGGCCCCTGTGCAAAGGCTGCGGCGGGGCGCTGCCGCGGCCTTTGTCGTGGTCAGGCCTTCAGATGCCTGGCGAACCATTCGCGCGCGGCCTGGCTGGTCGTCTCGAAGTGCTCCAGGTATGGCGTGAAGTGGCCGCCGGGAATCATCAGCAATTGCTTGGGCTGCAGGGCTTGTTCATAGGCGGCCAGGCACAGGTCGGTGGCGGTCAGCACATCCCTGTCGGCGACGATCATCAGCAGTGGTGTCGGGCTGATGCGGGCTATGTGGATGCCCGGTTCGTTTTCCCGTGCCATCTCCGCGCTGCGCAGCGTGACCTCGTTGCGCCAGTTGGGCGCGAAGGCGGCGGTACCGGTGAAGAACTGATAGCTGTCGGCCCCGGCCATGGCGCACGGCGTGGCGGGATCCGCGCTGACGGCCGCCAGCATGGCCGGGGCTTCGCCGCGAAAGCGCGCCAGCCGGTCGGCTTCGAAGGACGCCAGGGCTGCCGGCACCAGGTCGGCGCGCGTGCGGCGCAACGCCGACAGGTAGCCGCTGATCTGCGGCACCTGCGATACCACGCATCCGACGCGCCGGTCCAGCGCCGCCACCTCGAGCACGTGGCCGCCGCTGTAGCTGCTGCCCCAGATGCCAATGCGGTCATGCGCAATGCCGGGCAGGCCGCACAGGTAGCTGATGGCATCGCGATAGCCGCGTTTTTGCAGCGCCGGGTCCACCTCCTGCCGGGGCGCGCCTTCGCTGGCGCCGAAGTTGCGGTGGTCGTAGACCAGCACCGCAAAGCCGGCGGCGGCGAAGACTTCGGCGTAACGGTCCAGGTACTGCTCCTTGACAGCGGAAAAGCCGTGCGCCATGACGATGGCGGGGCAGGCGTCCGCCGGCGTTTCATTGGCTTCATGCCGGGCTTCGTAGAGCCACCCGCGCAGGGTGACGCCCTCGGAGACGAATTCGATATCCGTACGTGCCATGTCCTGTTCCTGATCCTGTTCCTGTTGCCGTGGCGGTTCCCCGTTCCCCGCATCCCGCTCGCGGGAGCGCATGCCTGTCACGATACGCCTGGAGCGGCCCGGCCTCTGCGCGGCCCAGGTCAATCACTGCGCCGGATCGGACATCCTGGCGTATTGGCTGGGCGTGGTGCCCGTATAGCGCCGGAACATGGTGGCGAAGGCGCCGGCCGTGTCGTAGCCCAGGTCGGCGGCGATGGTGGCGACCGGCTCACCCGCCGCGAGGCGTGGCAGGGCGTACAAGAGGCGCGCCTGCTGGCGCCAGTGCACGAAGGAGATGCCTGTCCCGGCCACGAACAGCCGCGCCAGCGTACGGCTCGATGCGCCCACCTCCCGCGCCCACTCTGCCAGCGTGCGCGCATCGGCGGGATTCTCGCGCAGCGCGCCGCAGATGCGCGCAAGGCGGCGGTCCTGGCTGGCGGGCAGGCACAGCGGCTGCTCCGGCGACCATGCGAGTTCATCCAGCAGCACGCCGAGCAGGCGGTCTTCGCGTGCGGTGCCGGCGGGACCGAGCGGTAGCGCGGCGGCGCGCAGCATCAGTTCGCGCAGCAGGGGCGAGACATTGACCAGTTGCGGCAGCGCCGGCGTGGCCGCCGGGCACGCTTCGGGGCGGATATAGAGCGTGCGCAGCGATACCATGCCGCGGGCGCGCATGCCGTGCTGCACGCCTGCCGGCATCCATAGCGCGCGCTGCGGCGGGACCAGCCACAATGACTGGCCGGCCGTGACCTCGACCACCCCGGCAACCGCATAGATCAGTTGCGCGCGCTCGTGCCGATGGGCCGCAACCACGACGCCGTCGGGGAATTCCTTGGGCATGACCGCGGCCGGGCGCGCGCCATGCTGGTAGTCGAGCGGATTGGTGCTCTTTGGCGGGTTGGCGGCAGCGCGCGGTCCGGAGGCTGCGTCTTTGCGCGGAGGAGGCATGGCGTAGGACGAGGATGGCGCTGGTGCAAGAGCGATGCCATTGCCGCCAGCGAAATCCGGATTGTACGCAGCGCGCCGTGCTCAGGGATTGGGCCGGGCGAGCGGATTGCCGGGACCGGGTGCTGGCAGTGCTTGCCGCGCATCGTCCGCGTGCAGCGTGAAGCTGCCCGCCGCGTCGGGTCCGCCGACGATCTGCAGGCCTTGCCGCAGCAGCCAGGAACGGATCTCGGCCTCGGTGGCTTCCGGGCGGAACTGCGCGCGGATGTCGTTGCCGCCGGTGCCAGGGGCCCGGGGCGCCGCCGCCGGCGTTGCGCTGTCGCTGTTGTAGCGCCACAGCAGCAGGCCGGATTGCAGGATGGCCAGGGCGGCGGCAAGGGCTGCAAAGGGCCTGACCCAGCGGCCACCGCTGGCGGGGCCAGCCGGGGCGGCTGGTGGATGCGGCATGGGCCTTTCTTTCCTGCCCTCGCTGCTGCCGGCCGTGCTTGCCATTGTGTCTTGCGCACAGTCCGGCCGCCCGCCGCGCGCCGCCGGTTGGGTTACCGGTTGCGGCACCGGCAGCGCCACCTCAAGGCCAAAGCTGGCAATGCCGCGCGCCAGCAATCCACGGTAGGCATGGCGAGGATCATCGGGCCCGGCCAGCGGCGAGCCGGTCAGCGCATAGCCGCCCGGTACCTCGGCGCGGGCGACCACGCCTGGCCGTGCCAGGTTGCCGGCAGCGGCACCGCGATCCCATTCGCCGAGCCAGCGCACCATCGCCATGCGCTCGGCCGCGAGTACACCGAGGCAGGCGCCAAGCTGGTCGGCACGCGCCTGCACCCGCATGGCACAGCACACCATGCCGAGGCGCGGATCGAGCGGATCGTCGCCTTGCTCCAGCACCATGTCCATGGAGCCGGCATAGGCAGGGTCGGGCGTGGCGAGCCAGCCTTGCCAGCATTGTCCAGCGGGGCTCCAGCGGTCGAGCAGGACCGCGCCGAAGGCGGGGGCGTGGCGCAGCGCGCGGAACTGGCCGGGCGCCAGCGCCAGGGCGCGCAGGCTACGGGCCTGGGCCGAGCGCTCGAAGGCCGCGGCGAGCGCGGGCGGGATGGGCAGCGCTGTCCAGTCGGTGCCGGCCGCGGCGGTAGCGCCGTCCGCCTGGAGGGCGGGCAGCGGGCCCTCGTCGGCGACCTTGGCGGCATTGCCGGCTTCGAGCCGCGCGGCGACAACGCTCAGGCAGGGGTGGAGGGTGCTCATGCCGTGCGCTGGCTGGCGGCGGGGTCCGCCTGCCTTGCCTGCTCTGTCAATGCAATCGTGCAGAGAATGTCCAGCAGGGCTTGCGCGGCCTCGGTGTCGCCGCGGTTGGCGGGATCGAGGGGGGTGGTTCGCGTGCCGCTGCACAGCGTCTGCGTAAGCCAGCGGCTCAGCAGGGTCTGGCTGTGCGCCGGCGCCAGGTTCTGGCGCGCCGTGGAAAGGCGATCGCCGCCACGACGATGCACCAGCCCGAGCGAACCGGCGCCAAAGTGCCCGGCGGCAATACGTGCGGCCAGGCTGCCGCTCACCGTGCCGCCGCAACCGCAGGCGCGCAACAGCAAACGCGAGGCCTCGGGCAAGCCAGCCAGGAAAGCCCTGGCGCCGGCTTCGGCGGATTCGGGGCTGACGCCATACGCGTCGAGGCTGGCGCGATGGATCTGCCCGGCGCCCGGCTCGCAGGGCGGGTTCGCGAAGGGCGGCATGTCTGGCATGCCGCTGCGCTGCAGGTCGAGCAGGAAGCGGCGGAAGTAAAGGCGCAGGTCGTCCGCGTGCGCGGGGCCGTTGCGCCCCTCGCCGGGCATCACGCGCTCGATGAAGAACTGATGGCGCAGATCGGGCAAGGCGTCGTCGAGCGACGCGGCCTCGCGCGGGCGGTAGTTAGCCAGAACAGCCATCACGCGTTGATAGAACTCTTCCCACGCATCGCGCGAGAGCGTCTCCCGAGTGTTCCACAACGCCTTGATCCTGGGAAAGTGCTCCGAAGACAAGACTGGACCTTTCTATGGTTGTTGCTCTTGTTGTTTTTTCAGCGCTGGCTCTGTTTTGCCTGCCMGTCGCAGGCCGCATCCCTTGCCTGCCGGCAGAGCGGACGCGCATTGTAGCGCTTGCGCGCGAGGAAAAAGCGCACGCGGCGGCGCTTATCCGGTCCTTGCCGCGCCCCGGCTTACGCCCACTGGGCTCCTGCGGGCACCACCCCACGTCAGAGGGGATGTTTGTTGTGCTGCACATGACACCGATGGCGCCAGGGCAAGCTAGGGAATGCCACTACAGCACTGGCGCGGATATTGCATACAATCTCCCTGTTAATTCTGTGAAATTTCACAAGGCGATAAACATGCATTTGCCGGAACCGGACCAACCTGGTCGGGAGCAGGTTTGACGGAAGGGGCGCACCACTGTGGGGCGCGGCCGGGCCGGGGTGCCGCGCCATGAACACGCGCTTCGTCGAAGCCTTCATGTGGGTGGCCCGCCTCGGCAGCTTTCGCGCGGCGGCCGAGAAGCTGCATATCACCCAGGCCGCGATGTCCAATCGCATTGCCTCGCTGGAGCAGGAAATCGGCGCGCGCGTGTTCGAGCGCGAGGCGCGCGACCTGCGGCTCACGCCAGTGGGCCTGCGCCTGCTGGGTTACGGCGAACGGCTGCTGGAACTGCAGCGGGAGATCATGGTGCTGGGCCGCTCGGGCCATGAGTTGCTGGGGCTGGTGCGCATCGGCGCCATCGAGAGCGTGGTGCATACCTGGCTGGTGGATTTCCTGCGGCATCTGCAATCGTCCTATCCCGGTATCGAGGTGCAGATCACTTCGGAAACCACCGAAGGCCTGCACAAGACCTTGCGTGCCGGCGGCATCGATATCGCCTTGCAGACCGATCCCGCGGTGGGCGAGGGCATCACCAGCACGCCGTGCCTGCCGATGGCGATAGGGTGGATCGGGCCGGCCGGGACGGCACAGCCGGGTGAAGGAAAGCTGGCCTCGCTGCTGCAGCACCCGACCATCACCATGAGTCCCGGTTCGCAGCCGCACCTGGCGCTCAAGGAGCTGTACCGCAAGGCGGGGTTGCCGGTCGGCAAAGTGCACTGCGTCAGTTCCATCGCGGCCATCGTGCGCCTGGTGAAAGCCGGCTTTGGCAATGCGCTGATGCCGCTGGCGCCCGTGCGCGAAGAAGTCGAGCGCGGCGAGCTGCGCGTGATTGCGTGCGACGTGCCGCTGCCGCATCAGCGTCTGGTGGTAAGCCATCTCGATCACGCCGCGTCGGAGGCGATCCGGCTGGTCGCGGAGCTTGCGTGCCGCGAATCGGATCGCTTCGTGCGCTCGCTGCCCGCACCGTTCGCGCCGGAGTGAAGCTCCGCAGTGCGCTACGCTGGTGCGCGAACGCGGCCGGGTCGAACAGAAAAACTGATCGGAAACACGAAGAAAAACCCGTTTGTCGCGCGCGGTGATCGCGCCGATCATCAACTCACCGCTTTGGAATCAGCGTGGCAACCGGAGAGTTTGATGAGCGAGATGTTTGCGACCGAGAGTTTGGCGATGGAACGCCTGGCGGGGATCGCCCCGCAGGGCATGTTGTTCGTCGCGTCCAATGTGGACGCGGCCGATGAGGCAGATTTCAATCAGTGGTACGACCGCGAGCATGTCGAGGAGCGCGCCCGTATCGAAGGCTTTATCTCCGCGGCGCGCTATGAGGCCGTGCAGGGCGGCCCGAAGTATCTCGGCCTGTATCGCACCGAGTCGCTTGCGGCATTCACGTCCGCGGCCTACCAGGCGGCGTTCCGCCGCCAGACGCCGTGGTCCGTGGCCAACCTGGCGCGCATGCGCCAGCCGATGCGCCGCGTGAGCGAAGTCACCGCCACGGTCGGGCAGGGCAGCGGCAGCTGGCTCGCCGTATTGCCGCTGGCGCAGCCGGAGGACGCGCTGGCGCTGGTCGATCTCGCTGGCGAGGTGGGCGGGCAACTCTCCGCGCGGGCCGGTTTCGTCCAGTCCTACCTGCTGATGCCGGACGCGGAGCTGAGCCAGCCCTTGCCGAAGGAATGCCTGGCGGACCGGCAGTTGCTGCCCATCCTGGTGATCGAGAGCAGCGCCGCAGCCGCGAGCGAACTGGCATTGCAAGAAGCCGCTGAACGGCTGGGCGCCTCGCTGCAGCAGGCTGCCCGCTACGCACTCAAGTGGAAGCTCTTCGCGCGGGAGGTGGTGTGATGCACAACGCCAACACGATTTCCGCCGCGCCGGGCGCATCCGGTGCCGCCGCTACCGGCACCGCCGCGCCGAAGATGGGCCGCCTGGCCGCGGCCAGCACCATCGGCACCACGCTGGAATGGTACGACTTCACCGTCTATAACCTGATGGCCGCGCTGGTGTTCAACGCGGTTTTCTTCCCTTCGTTCGATCCGCTCACCGGCACGATCCTGGCGTTCTCCACCTACGCGGTGGGCTATGTCTCGCGCCCGCTTGGCGGCGTGTTGTTCGGGCACCTTGGCGACAAGCTCGGCCGGCGCTTCGTGCTGGTCGCCACGCTGGTCCTGATGGGCGTGGCCACGGGCCTGATGGGTCTGCTGCCCACCTACATGTCGTGGGGCATCTGGAGCCCGATCCTGCTGGTGGCGCTGCGCTTCCTGCAAGGGGCGGCCATCGGCGGCGAATGGGCGGGCGCGGTCCTGCTGTCGATGGAACACGGCGAGCAGCACCAGCGCGGGCGCAATGCTTCCTTTACCCAGGTGGGGCCGTCGTGCGGCACGCTGCTGGGCACTGGCTTTATCGCCGTGGTTTCGCTGTGGCTGAGCCCGGAGGACTTCCAGGCCTGGGGCTGGCGCATTCCGTTCCTGTCGAGCGTGCTGCTGGTCGTCTTTGGGTTGTGGCTGCGCAAGGGCGTTGAGGAAACGCCGATGTTCAGGGAGATGGAGGCGCGCAAGAGCACGGCCAAGACCCCGATCAAGGAAGTGTTCGTGGATCACTGGCGGCGCCTGCTGCTGGCCGGCGGCGTGCGCATTGGCTCCGACGTGCTCTATGCGCTGGTGGTGGTATTCACGCTGACCTACGTGACCAGCGTGCTGCACCTGTCCCGGCCGCTGGCGCTGACCGCGACCATGATCGGGGCGGCGTGCAACGCCATTGCGGTGCCTTTGTTCGGCAGCCTGTCGGACCGGCTCGGGCGCAGGCCAGTGTATATCGCCGGCGCCTTGCTGGCGGTGGTGTGGGCCTTCGTCTTCTTCCGGCTGATGGACAGCGCGCAGCCGCTGCAGATCTGCGCGGCAGTGGTGGTCGGGCTGATCATCCACGCCATGATGTACGGCCCGCAGGCGGCCTTCGTGACCGAGCAGTTCCCCACGCGGGTGCGCTATGCCGGGTCGTCGCTGGCCTATACGCTGGCCGGCATCGTGGGGGGCGGTTTCGCGCCGCTGATCATCGCCAGCCTGTACAAGTCGTATGGCTCGACGCTGGCAATCTCGCTGTATGTCAGTGCCGCCCTGGCGTTGACGCTGGTGGCTTTGCTGGCCGCCCGGGAAACGGCGAACAAGCCGCTGGAGCGCTAAGCCTGGTCCGCCGCCGCGAAGACGGTTTCGCGGCGGCCTTGCAGCAAGGACTGGCGAAAAGAAAGCACATGTGCCGTGACCGAGCTGGCCGCCGCCGCGGCATCGCCGTCGCGCAGCGCCTGCAGGATGGCGCGGTGCTCGGCGCCGACTTCGCCCAGGTGCCCTTCGGACGACAGCGAGATGGCCCAGAAGCGTTGCGAGCGCGCGTGCAGCACCTTGAGGATCTCGATCAGGATCGGGTTACCCGAAATTTCCGCGATCTGTTCATGGAACAACCGGTCCAGGTGGGTCACCTGCGGCAGGTCGCGCTGCGCCACGGCATCGTCGACCTGGCGCAGGATGGCCTCGAGTTTCTGCAAACCGGCGGGGGTGATGCGCTCGGCGGCCAGCCTGGCGCACAGCGTTTCGTTGGCCAGCCGTACGTCGATCAGGTGCAGGGCGTCGTCGATGGAAAGCGGTGCGACCACCACGCCCTTGCGCGGCAGGATCTGCACCAGCCCTTCGTTGGCGAGCCGGTGCAGCGCCTGGTTGATCGGCGTGCGGCCAATGTCGAGATCGTCCACCAGGGTGGAGATATTGAGATGCTCGCCGGGACGGTAGACCAGCGTGGTCAGCCGCTCCCGCAGGCCGGTGTAGGCCCGCTCATTCTGCGATGGTTCTTCAGTCCTGGTCCGGGCGCGCGATGAGCCGGCGCTACGGCGATCCACTGATGGCAAAACTCTCTCCCGACAACACGGCGATGCGTGCAAGGGCGATATCGTACTACCAAAAGCCGGCGCGAACGCCTGGCCTTACGCTCACGGTGCCTGGCGGTGCCGAAGACGTCTTTCCATGTGGATGCCGGCGCCCGTGGCTGGGGAACTGTGGCACGCGCTGCTTTGCCGTCTGGGCGATGGCGACGACCTTGCCGCCCTTGACCTGGGGCAGGGCCGCGTTGGTCTGGTTGAACATGCCATCGACCTGCCCGCCCATCACTTCGGTCAGTGCCGGACCGGCGCTTTATAGGACACCGGCGTCACCTTGCCCGGGTTGGCACTGGCGAAAGCGACGAGTCCCTGCACGGCGCAGGGGCGGTCCATTCACAGGATTGCCGCGGGTTGAGCCGGCAGGCTGCGGATGCGCTAACGGCCACGCAGCGGGTCCAGCAGGCTGGCCAGTCCGTTGTGGTCGAGTTCATGCATCAGCGCCAGCAGCTTGCCGATCTCGCCGGGCGGGAAGCCCTCGCGCGCGAACCAGTTCAGGTAATTGCCGGGCAGGTCCGCGATAACGCGGCCCTTGTACTTGCCGTAGGGCATGGTGCGGGTGAGCAGGAGGGGCAGGTGTTCGGGATTCATGTGACGGCCTCGGCCCGGCATCGGATGGCGCCGGCCGGGGAATGTTACCAGTGTGCCCCGGCGCCTTGAGCGCCTGGGCGGGGGCGCCGGGTTTGCCGCTGGCCGCCGCGCCGGGGTACGATCGCCACCTTACCGTTGACGAGGATAGGCAAGATGGCAAAGCACGGTTCAGGCACTGGCCTGAAGGGAATCGCGCTGTTCGAGGCCGCCAAGGGTGCGGTGGTGATCCTTGCCGGACTGGGGCTCATAGCGTTGCTGCACCGTGATGCGCAGGCGCTGGCCGAGGCGATCGTTGCCCGCCTGCACCTGAACCCGGGAAGCCGCTACCCGACTATCTTCCTGTCGCTGATGTCCGACCCGAGCAATGCGCGGCTTTGGGCCATCGGCGGCTCCGCCGCGACGTACTCGGCCATGCGCTTCACGGAGGCCTACGGCTTGTGGTGCCAGCGGGCCTGGGCGAAGTGGCTCGGGGTATGGTCGGGTGCGATCTATATCCCGGTTGAAATGTATGAGGCAGTGGTTCACCCCAGCGCGCTGCATATCGGGCTGGCCATCGCCAATGCGCTGATCGTGGCCTATCTGGCCAACAGCATCAGGCGCGATCCGGCGGGGGCATCAGCGTAGCGGGGAGCGGCCGGCAAAGCGATGCCACGCGGCTATCGCCACGGTGCCGGCCAGGGCCAGGGCCACCATCACCCAGGGATCCACCACGCCGCCACCGCCCCCGCCGCCGGTTTCCGCCCCATTGCCAGCGCCGCTGTTCCCCGCGTTGGCGCTTTCCGCGCTGCCGCCCGGCTCGGTGCTGTTGCCGTGCGCGGCGGCATCGTCGCGCAGGGCGACGTCCACCACCAGCGGGTCGTGGTCGGATGAGCGATAGGCATCGGGCGCATAGAAGGATTGTTGCTGGGCCTCGCTCTTGTGGGCCAGCGGATAGGCCAGCGCGATCGGCTCGTCGGCATTGATATGCCAGTGGCGCGCCGCGAGAATGCGGCTGGCCGCACCGGCATCGGCAAGCGCGTGGTCGATATAGCCGGCCTCGCCTCCGTAGACGTAGCTGTAGGCGCCGCCGCCCGCACTGGCGAAGCGGGCGATCATGTCGGCATAGCCGCGCTCGGCCAGCAGGCGGATCGGGTCTTCCTGCGCGTAGCTGTTGAGGTCGCCGATCACCAGCCGGCCATCGTCCGGCACGCCGGTKGGCGCGGTGCCGAGCCAGTCCGCGATCCGCGCGGCTGCCGCCACCCGCGTGGGGTTCCAGCAACTCTGGCCGTCGCGCTGGTCCGCATTGGCGCCGCGGGCATCGTTGCAGCGCTTGGACTTGAAATGGTTCACCACTACCGTGAGCTTGCGCGGAAGGCCGCGCAGGCGGAAGGTGGCGGCCAGGGGCTGGCGGGTCCGCTGGCCCAGCTCGAGCGTGGCCGGCTTGCCTGCCGGTTCCACGGTGCGGGCGTTGTAGACCAGGGCGACCTTGATGACATCGCGGCCGAGTTGCTCCACGCCGGGGTCGATAAAGCGCCAGTCGGGCCCGAGCTTGTCCGTCAGCCGGCGGATGGCGCTCAGCGCGCCATAGCCGTTGTTCTCGATCTCCATCAGGCCGATCACGTCGGCGTTCAGCCCATGCAGCGCGCTCAGGATCTTGGCTTCCTGCCGGGCAAACTCGGCCGGGGTCCGGGCGCCGCGGTTGTCGGGGTCATCGAAACCCGCGCCCCGGCCGTCGCCGTTGAAATAGTTTTCCACGTTGAATGCGGCAACGCGCAGGTCGGTGCGGGCGGTGCGTACCGGTGCACCCGTGCGCGGGTTGGCGGGCCGGAACACCGGTGGCGGTGCGCCCGGAACGGGCTGCACGCGCCAGCTGCCATGGCGCCGCTCCAGCACGCCCTGCACGTCGGCGACGGTATCGCCGCCGCGCAGCGTATTCGAGGCGCCGAGACCCGGTGCGGGATGGATGACGAGCGGCGGGTTTTGCCGGCTGGAGCCGTCGTCCAGGGTCAGGCGGTTCAAGGCATTGGCGGCGGCCTGGGCGGCGGCGGCTGCGCCCGGCAATGCCACGTTGGTGGGCAGYGGCAGACGGCCATGGCTGAGCACCACGCTGCCGTACCGGCCCAGTTCGAAGGTTTCGCTGACGGTAAGGGTCTGCGGCAACCGCACCAGCATGCCTTCATAGGCCGCCAGCGCGCCCGTGTCGGGCACGGGCAGCGTGACCACGGCGGGGGTGACGGCCTGGGCCGATGCACAGACCGTTGCCTGGCCGGACTGCCTCAGTTGCATCTGGCCGGACCGCTCCTCGACGGTGCCGAGCACGCGGACCAGGTCGCCGGTACGCGCCGCCGCGCGCGGCGCGTGCACGAACAGGCCTTCCGACACGCCGGGGCGGTTCTGGCGCCGGGTGTCGGCCTGCTGCACGAAGTAGCCGCTGAAGCCGCCGGTGCCCGAGTAGTCCGCCGTGACCACGGCCTCCACCGCCACCCTGCGGCCGACGGACGGCGTGCCTTCGCTGGCGTCGCGGAGACTGGCGATCAGCGTGGCCGGCGCGCCGCATTGCGGCGAGACGGCGGCAGGCAGCGTTCGCGGCGATTCGGCATGGCCCACGTCGGCGTGGGCGGACATCGCGATGCATAGCCATGCCAGGCAGGCTGGCATGAGGCGCGGAAGGAAGGGGTTTGGCGGGGACATGGCATGGGCTCGGCGGATTGCGTGGCACGGCGCCAGCCGCTGTCGGGGCGTGGCGCTTGCGTGACCGGGGCGCCCACGGGGCGCATGGACCGGTAACGGCAAGCTTAGGGGGAATGCCGTGCCCGCATGTTGAGAGAAATCTCATATTGACGGCCGGCAGACTCTGCGAGAATGCTGTCTTGTCTTCAACCGAGCCAACGAGATACCGTGACCGTCCGTGCCGTAGTGTTCGATTTTGGTGGCGTGCTGTTCGACTGGAGCCCGGAGTACCTCTATCGCGAGTTGATCCCGGACCCGCAAGAGCGCGCCCGCTTCCTGTCGGAAGTCTGCTCGCCCGCCTGGAATATCCGCCAGGACGCGGGCAGGCCGCTGCGCGAGGCCACCGAGTCGCTGGTGGCCGAGCATCCGGCGCAGGCCGGCCTGATCCGCGCCTTCTATGACCGCTGGCCGCAGATGCTGCGCGGGCCGCTGGCCGACGGCGTGGCGTTGCTGCGGCGCCTGCACGTCGCGCGGGTGCCGCTGTTCGGCCTGACCAACTGGTCCAGCGAGACCTATCCGCACGCCTTGCGCAGTGGCGATTTCCTGTCATTGTTCCGCGATATCCTGGTGTCCGGCGAGGTTGGCATCGCCAAGCCCGACCCGGCCATCTACCGGTTGATGGAGGCGCGCATCGGTGCGCACATGCCGGGAATCGCGGCGCGGGAGCTGCTGTTCATCGATGACAGCGCCGCCAATGTGGCGGCGGCACGGTCCCTGGGCTGGCAGGCCGTGCATCACGTCGGCGCAGGTGAAACCGCCAGCGCGTTGCGCGACGCGGGATTGCGTTTCTAGTCACGCCGCCGCCTGGTTCGTTTCTTGTTGGCGAGCCGGGAGTTTTCATGCGCCAGAGGATTCAGGAGTTCGCCCCATGGCATCCACACCAGAACGTCCCAAGCATTTTTCCATGGTCCGCGAGCTGCATCTCGCCGACCTGTTCACACTCGGCAACGCGGCCTGCGGCATGGCATCGGTGTTCTTCGCCATGTTCTACGTCGCCACGCAGTCGTCCGCCCATTTCATGGCGGCGGCAGCGCTGGCGCCGGCGGCCTTTATCTTCGACGTGCTCGACGGCCGCATCGCGCGCTGGCGGCACCAGCACTCCGCGCTGGGCCGCGAGCTGGATTCGCTCGCGGACATCATCTCGTTCGGGGTCGGCCCGGCAACGCTGGCGTTTGCCGCCGGCATGCGCGGTGGCTGGGACATGGCGGCGCTGGTGTATTTCGTCTGCTGCGGCGTGAGCCGCCTGGCACGTTTCAACGTGACCGCCGAGATCTTGTCCGAGGGCAGCGACAAGGTGGCGTACTTCGAGGGCACGCCAATTCCCACCAGCGTACTGCTGACCGGCGTGCTGGCCTTCTGCGCATGGCAGGGCCGGGTGGGCGATGCGCTCTACGGCGGCGTGTGGGCCATCGGGCCGGCGGACCTGCATCCGCTCGCGCTGCTGTTCGTGCTGTCTGGCTCGCTGATGATCAGCAAGACCTTGCGCATCCCGAAGATCTAGGGGCTGCACGGAGTTTGGCCGGCACGAATTTGCAAGACTGGGGAAAGCGCTTCACGCAGGCGCCGAGGATCCCGCCGGCTGCCATTGCTCCCCGATGGCACGGCCACTCATGGCGGGGTCGCTCACCGAGGGCGCGCCGGTTTCCATGCGCCCGGCACAGCGCCGCGCGTAGCCGGGCAGGGCGGCTACGGTCACGGTGAAGTCGTACCAGCCGCCCGATGCGTCCACTGGCCATGCCAGGGTGCTTCTGGTGCGGGCTGCCACGGTAGTGCTGCGGGCCGCGCCGCTAACGTAGGCGTTGGCAGCCAGCATGAACGTGCAGGGCTGGTCCGCATCGTTGCGCAAGGTGATGCGCAGGCTTTGCGCGGAGATGTCGTAGACGATCCCGATCTCCGGTGCGGGCACTGCGCCCGCGGTCCCGGTGAAATGCCGGTGCCAGCCGTTGGGGCCGAGCACCCACAGGTCATAGCGGCCGCCGTCGGC
Source organism: Cupriavidus sp. 01L45 (assembly GCF_056399885.1). NCBI lineage: Bacteria > Pseudomonadati > Pseudomonadota > Betaproteobacteria > Burkholderiales > Burkholderiaceae > Cupriavidus > Cupriavidus sp. 01L45. The sequence goes on from NZ_JBFTSG010000008.1 coordinate 74,917, forward strand.
GCGCGTGTCCCAGTTGCCCGCCAGGCGCTTGCCGGCTTCGACCGTATAGCGGCGCGGCAGGCGCTCCAGGTGCAGCCGGTCGTAGACATGAAACACGGCCCCGGCCCGGCCGCTATTGGTAAAGCTCAGGTGCAGCGCGGCACTGCCGGCATCTGCCAGGGCCTGCGCGTGCAGCGCATAGGGGAGCGCCCGCGAGGGGCGCGTGCCGCCGGCTTGCACGGGCAACTCGGGTAGCGCGGGGATGACCGGTATGCGCGTGCCCTTCAGCGCCCGCGCTCGCGCCGCGCGTGGCGCGGTGGCTGGCAGCGACGCCACGGCGTCGGATTGGTCCGGCGCGGCGAAATCGAACAGCGAGGTGAGATCCCCGCAGACCGCGCGGCGCCACGGCGTGATATTGGGCTCGTGCACGCCGAAGCGGGCTTCGATGAAACGAATCACCGATGTGTGGTCGAACACCTCGGAGTTGACCCAGCCGCCCTTGCTCCACGGCGAGATGGCGATCATCGGCACGCGCATGCCGAGGCCGTACGGGCGATGCAGGTAGCGCGGCAGGTCGTCGGCTTCCACGCCGGTGATCAGCTCGTGGTATTCGCCGCGGGTGTCGGCGGTGGAGGCGCCGGCCAGCGTGGCCTGTGCCGGGTCCGCGTGCCACGCGAGGTACGACGGCACCGCCGGCGGCGGCATATGGTCGAAGAAGCCATCGTTCTCGTCGTACATCAGCAGCAGCACGGTCTTGCTCCAGACCGCCGGGTCGGCCGTCAGCGCGTCGAGCACGGCGGACACATAGGCCGCGCCCTGCGCCGGGCTGGACGGGGAGGGATGCTCGGAGCCCTGCCGCGTGGGGCAGATCCACGACACTTGCGGCAGGCGGCCTTCCAGCACGTCCTGGCGCAGCAGGTCCAGGTTGCGCGTGCCCAGTGCCTTGTCCCTGAGCGCGGCCTGCGCACCCGGCACGCCGCGATAGGCATCCCGGTAGGTCTTGAACCCGACGGTGGCATTGAGCGCGTAGTTGTCGGCCATGTCCTGGTAGATCTGCCAGCTGACGCCGGCGGCTTCGAGCCTTTCGGGATAGGTGGTCCAGGCATAGCCGCCATCGGGCTTGCCGCCGCCGAGCTTGTTGTAGGCGTTGCCGATGGCCGGGCCGTTGCCCTTGCCCAGCGGGTCGTTGGTGCCGCTCCACAGGAAGCAGCGGTTGGTATTGGTGCCGCCGAGAAACGATGCGTGGTAGGCATCCGCCACCGTAAAGGCATTGGCCAGCGCGTACTGGAAGGGCACGTCGCCCTCCTTGAAGTAGCCCATGGCGTGACGCTTCTTGAAGGTGGGCCATTGCTGCATGCAGCCTTGGCCCCAGGCGTCCTGCGTATTCGACCAGGTGTGCGGCGTGCCGGTGACGCGCATGAGTTCGAACACGTGCTCCGTATCGAGATGGAACGGCGCGAGCGTTGCGGGTGCGGCCGGGTCGCTCACGTCGCGCTGGTACCAGACAGTCTTGCCGGCGAGGCCCGGGCCGTCGGCCACCGGTATCGGGAAGCGGTCGGCAAAGCCACGCACGCCCCGCATTGCCCCGAAGTAATGGTCGAAGGCCCGGTTTTCCTGCATCAGCACCACGATGTGCTCGACGTCGCGCAGGCTGCCGGTGCGATGGTTGGCGGGAATGGCGAGCGCCTTGCGGACGGCGGGCGGCAAGAGGGAAAGCGCGCCCGCACCGGCAACGGTGCCGGCCGCCGCGCGCAGGAACTTGCGTCTGTCAGGCATGGAGGAGGGACGTAATGAACGGATCGTGTGGCGCGCAATGCCAAGAACAACACCGGCAAATCCGGCAATGCCGGCGCATCCGCGATCTTAACCCTCCTGGCGTCGGGCGGGGAGGCGCCGCCGTGCCTCCCCTCGTTCGCCTACTGCCGCAGCGACAACCAGATCGCCTTGGGCTCGGTGAAGTTGTCGATGGCGGCGTCTCCGTGTTCACGGCCCAGTCCGGAGTCGCCGGCGCCGCCCCAGGGCAGCCGTACGTCGGTGGGGCCATAGGTGTTGATCCACACGGTGCCGGCCTTCAGGTCTGCGGCTACCTGGTGCACCCGGCCGATGTCGGCGCTCCACACGCCCGCTGCCAGGCTGAATGCGGTGCCATTGGCGATGCGCACGGCGTCGGCTTCGTCCTCGAAGCGGATCACGCTGGCGACCGGGCCGAAGATCTCCTCCTGCGAGACGCGCATTTCGTGCTCGACGTTGGCGAACACGGTGGGCTGCACGAAATAGCCTTTGCCGCCCACGCGCTCGCCGCCAGTCACCGCGATGGCACCCTCGCGCTTGCCGATCTCCACGTAGTCCAGCACGGTCTTCATCTGCGCGGATGAGACCAGCGGTCCCATGGTGGTCTCCGGCGCGGCCGGATCGCCCACGCGGATCGAGGCGGCGCGGGCGGCGAGCTTCTCCACCACCTCGTCGTAGACCTCGCGCTGCGCCAGGATGCGCGAGCCGGCCGAGCACACCTGGCCGGCATTGAAGAAGATGCCGGAGGCGGCCGCGCGCACGGCGGCGTCCACGTTGGCATCGGCAAAGATCAGGTTGGCGGACTTGCCGCCCAGTTCCAGCGTGACGCGCTTGAAGTTGGCGGCGGCGCCCTGCATGATGCCGCGCCCCACGCCGGGCGAGCCGGTGAAGGTCACCTTGTCGATGCCGGGATGCGCCACCAGCGCATTGCCAACCACGCTGCCCTTGCCGGTGACGATATTGAGCACGCCGGGCGGCAGGCCGGCTTCCAGCGCCAGTTCGCCGACGCGCAGCGCGGTCAGCGGCGTGATCTCGGCGGGTTTGACAATGAGGGTGCAGCCGCAGGCCAGCGCCGGCGCGATTTTCCACATGCCGATCATCAGCGGGAAGTTCCACGGCACGATGGCGGCGACCACGCCGACCGGCTCGCGCACGGTGTAGGTCAGCGCGCCGGGGCGGGTCGGTACCACCTGGCCGTTGATCTTGTCGGCCCAGCCGGCGTAGTAGCGCACGGTATCGATCACCGCCGGCATGTCCTGGCGCCGCACGGCGGCCAGCGGTTTGCCGGCATCCAGGCTCTCGAGCGCGATCAGTTCCTCCTGATGGGCTTCGAGTAGTTCGGCAAAGCGGTACAGGATGCGGCCGCGCTCGGCTGCGCGCAGGCCGTTCCAGACCTTGAGCGCGGCGCGCGCGGCGGTCACCGCCAAGTCCACGTCGGCGGCGCTGCCCTGGGCGACCAGGGCGATCGGCTGCTCCGTGGCAGGGTTGATATCGGTGGAATACTCTCCGGTGCCGGGTGGCAGGCGCTTGCCGTCGATCAGCAAGTCGTGTCTTGGCAGTTCGGGCTGCGTGCTCATGGTGGCTCCTCGCTAGGATCGGTGAAACCTGGCGGCACGTTGGCGAGAAAGCGATGCGGCTTGCTGATGGCGCCCGTGCCGACTGTCACGATGCAGTTTGGGTGGGCACTGGCTCTAAGTCCAATTAATAGGACGGATCAATTAATACGAAAATCGCATGAATGAGGGGGCGAGGGGCGCTGGCGAGCCGCTCAGGCCCCTCAGCGCCCGGCACGCGCCATGCGGTCCGCGCCATTGCCGGCGGCGGAGCGGGGGATATCCTGGCGCCAGCCCGCATCGCGCAGCAGGGCGGTCATGGCGGTATGCAACTGTTGCGCCACTACGGGCTTGTGCAGCAGTGCGGCGCCGCCGGCATGCACGCTGCGCAGGCGATCCGGGGCGGTATCGCCGGTAATGATGACGGTGGGCAGGGCGTGGCCCAGCCGCTCGCGGATCGCCATCATCGCTTCCTGGCCAGTGCGCTCGCCGCGCAGGCGGTAGTCCGCCAGCAACAGGTCGGGTCTGAAGGTGTCAAGCGCCGCCAGCGCTTCTTCCTCGGATTCCAGCGCCAGGCAAACGGCTTGCCAACTCTCCAGCAGCGCCCTCATGGCGATGCGGATCTCCTGGTCGTCGTCGATCACCAGCACGCGCAGCCCGCGCAGACCGGGCCTTTGGTGCAAGCTGGCGGCGGGTGTCTCGGCACGGTCTTCGGTCACGGGCAGGGCGAAGCGGAACACCGAGCCGCGGCCGGGCCGCGAATTCAGCAGGATCCGGGTAGACATGGTGCGGGCCAGTCCTTCCACGATGGCCAGGCCGAGCCCCAGGCCTTTGCGCTGGTCACGCTCCGGGTTGCCCAACTGGTGGAACTCCTTGAAGATGGCGCGATGCTGGGACGCGGGGATGCCGGCGCCGGTGTCCCAGACCTCGAGCACCATGCTCTTGCCCCGGCGGCGGCATGCCACCAGCACGCCGCCCTGGCTGGTGTAGCGGATGGCGTTGGCGATCAGGTTGCGCAGGATCAGCTCGACCAGCGTCGGATCTGCAAACACGGTGGCGGTGGTATCCCGGGTGCGGTAGAACAGGCCGCGCCCGTCGGCCTGCGGCGCAAACTCGTTCTCCAGCTTGTACAGCAACGGCTGCAGGAGGAACGCGCGCGGCCGGGCGGTGATCACGCCGGCGTCCACCTTGGAAAAATCCAGCAGCGTGTTGAGCATCTCGCGCGCGGCACAGGAGGCGGCCTCGATGTGCGTAAGCAACTGGCGCTGCTTGTCGGTGAGATCGGACCGGCCCAGCGTGACCACGAACAGGCCGAGCGCGTGCAGCGGTTGGCGCAGGTCATGGCTGGCCGAGGCCAGGAATACGGATTTGGCGCGGTTGGCTTCCTCTGCCTCGCGCTGTGCGTTTTCCGCGCGGGCGGTCTGCTCGCGCAATTGCGAGATCAGTTCCACGTTGGCAAAGCGCAGCGCGATGCCGTGGCGCGCCACGCGCGCGTAGTTGCGCGCGAAGATCATGAGCACAACGAGATAGAGCGGCGTGCCGAGGAACATGGCCAGATAGGCGGCATCGCCGGTGGCGATGAAGACCGCCCAGACCGGCACGATGGCCGGCACGAAGAAGCCCACGGCGACCGGCAGGCAGGCGGAGAACACCGCCAGCGCGGCCGCGCTCATGCCGGCGATCAGCGACAGGATGCAGATCACCGTCGCGGGCGACTTCACATCCATGTATAGCCATGCCGCCAGCCCCCAGAGCGCGCCGATCAGTGTCAGCAAGGCCGTCATGGCACGGGCGTAAAGACCCGCTTTGGCTTGGCTCGTGCGCTCGGGCAGCCTGCGCCGCCCAAAGTGCCCGGCGGCGCAGGCCAGGCCCATGGCGAGGGCCCACGGGAAGGCGCCGGGATGCCCGCCGCCCAGCGCCAGCCCGAGGGCCAGGATGAAGGCCGCCAGCGCACAGCCCAACATGGCGATGCCGAAGCTCTGGTCGATCAGTTCCATTTCCGCGGCCAGCAGGCGCGGTTCGTCGAAGCGGGGGATGAGCAAGGCCATGACCTACCTGCCTGTCTGCACCAGGCCGCGGCGCTGCGCCTCGAGCACCGCCTCCACCCGGCTGACTACGCCGAGGTGATCGAGAATGGCCGCCACGTGAACCCGGACGGTGTTCTCGGAGAGGCCCAGATGGTGGGCAATGATCTTGTTCGAGCGGCCCTGGCTGAGTTGCTCCAGCACTTCAAGCTGGCGCGGCGTGAGCGAGCTGGACTGGTATGCGATGCCGTTGGCCGTGCCGTTTGGCGTGCCGTCCGGATTGTCGTGGCTCTCGCCGGTCGGGTCCGGAATGAAGTAGGTGTCGCCCTGCTGGCAGGCGGCGATGGCTATCTCGATCTGGACGCTGTCCGCGGATTTCGGCAGGAAGCCGGCAATCTCCTTGCGTACCTCGGCCGGGATGGTCTCCAGCCCGGAGGTGCCGGAAACGATCAGGATGCGCGCAACGGGAAAATGGCGGCGCAACACCTTGACGCCTTCGATGCCGTTGAGGCCGGGCATCTGGATGTCGAGCAGGATGATATCCACGGTGGCGCCGCGATGCGTCTCCACCGCGCCCATGACGGAACCCGCCTCGATGATGCTTGCCACGCTTGGGCTGTCAGCCAGCACCAAGCGCAGGCCGGTGCGGAACAGTGTGTGGTCGTCGATCAGCAGCAGGTGGGCGTTGAGCATGGTAGGAAGTTGGACGGCGGCCGGCGCGCCGGCAGCGGCCGCTGGAACCACGGTAATGCGAAAGGAGCGCCGGTTCAAAGCGATCGTCAAGGGCGAATTGGACTAGATTATTGCAGTGTTGTCCATTTCCCCACTAAAGAGGGGATACGCAATGCAGAGCCCGGCTTGTGTTCCGGGGCGGCCGTGCCGCGCCGTGCGCGCCCACGCGGTTTCCGGGATGTGGCCGGAAGGCACACTGGGGACTGCCTGCGCGACGCATGGCGGCCTTCTAGTCCGGAAAGATTATTTCACTCGCGGCCGCGGGGTGTCACCATACGGACGTGGGCGATTTCCGCGACTTGCCCATACCACTTTATTACCCACATCCACCCGGCTGTGGGTTTTTTTTGTCCGGCCGCCGCTCAGTCGATCAGTTTGCCGGCGGCATCGAAGAAGGGGTGGTCGGCACCGAATGCGCCGATGACCGCCGCATGGCTCACCAGCCCATGCAAGGAATGCCACCAGTGCAGCAGGTAGCCGGGCGGCTCCATGCGAAAGCGCGAAGCGGCCTGCGGGTCGAGGTCCAGCGTGACCTGATGCGCGGGCCCCGGCGCCGTCATGGCCACCGTGCCGCCGAAGCGGCACGTGATGTGCCGGTGCAAATGGCCGCACAGCACACGCTCCACCTGCGGATGCCGGCGCACCACCGCCTCCAGCAGTCCGGCGCCGGCCAGGCCCTGCTGATCCATGTGGCCGATGCCGGTGTGGAAGGGCGGATGATGGAGCATCAACAGCGTGGGCCGGTCCGGCTCGGCCGCCAGCGTGGCTTCGAGCCATGGCAGCGCGGCGGGATCGACCCGGCCGCCAGGCTTGCCCGGCACCGTGCAGTCGAAGGCAACCAGGCGCAACGGGCCGGCTTCCACGCTGTAGTGGATGGGCGCATCGCCATCGCCGGCGGCGAACAGGTAATCGTGATCCGCGAAGACACGGCGCAAGGTAGCCCGGTGGTCATGGTTGCCCGGCAGCAGCCGTACCGGCATCGGCAGGCCTTGCAGGATGCCACGCAGGAAGCGGTATTCCGCCTCGGTGCCGAAGTCGACGAGATCCCCGGTGATGACGACCGAATCCGGCCGCTGTGGCGCGTCCAGCAACGTGTCGATGCAGCGCTGCAGCGCGCCGGCGGTGTCCACCATGCGGTAGGACAGCTTGCCGCCGGCCTTGATGTGCAGGTCGGTGATGTGGGCGAGCAGGTAGGTGCCGGCCGGATCGCCGGGGTTGCCCGGATTGCCCGGAGTGCTGGTCAGGGAGTTCATGCTGCGAGCGCTTCGGAAAGCGTGATCAGGTGGCCGGTATCAAGGCGCAGGCCGACGCGGTCGCCCGCATGCCAGGCATCGCGCCGGGTGGTGTCGACGACCAGCGGCGCCGGTGCGCCAACGTCGACCAGCAAGCGCGTGTAGTTGCCCAGGAACAGCGCGGTGACGACCGAGCCGCCCAGGTGCGCCTCCTCGGCCCGGGCCAGCGCCACGTCCTCGGGGCGGAACAAGAGTTCGGCGCGGGCCGGCTGCGCGGCGCCCGCTGCGTTGTCCTGGCGCGGCACCAGACCACCCGGCACACGCCAGGCACCGGCTTCCGGCACCGCCGGCAAGCGGTTCATGGTGCCGATGAAATCCGCCACGAAGGCATTGGCCGGCGCCCGGTAGATCTGCTGCGGCGTGCCGGTCTGGGCAATGCGGCCGCGGTCCATCACGATGATGCGGTCGCCAAGCGCCATCGCCTCGGCCTGGTCGTGGGTGACATAGACGGCGGTGATATGCAGGCTGCGCAGCAACTGGTTGATGTCGGCGCGCAGCGCATCGCGCAGCTTGGCATCCAGCGCGGTCAGCGGTTCGTCGAGCAGCAGCACGCGCGGCTGTACCGCGATGGCGCGGGCCAGCGCCACGCGCTGGCGCTGGCCGCCGGAGAGCTGGTCGATGCGGCGCTCGGCGAAGGGCCCGAGCTGCATCATGGACAGCATCTCGTCCACCCGGCGGCGGCGCGCGGCGGGATCGGTCCGGCGCACGCGCAGGCCATAGGCAATGTTCTCCGCCACGGTCATGTTGGGAAACAGCGCATAGCTCTGGAACACCATGCCCACGCCGCGCTGCTCGATCGGCAGGGGCGTCACATCGCTATCGCCAAACATGACCACGCCGCCGGGATCGGGGAATTCCAGCCCGGCGATGATGCGCAGCGTGGTGGTCTTGCCGCAGCCGGAAGGACCAAGCAGGACCGCGGTTTCGCCGGCGCCGATGTCGAGGTCGAGGGGTTGCAGCGCCAGCGTACCGTCGGCGAAGGTCTTGCCGCAGTGGCGCAGGGTGATGGGGGTCGGTTCATGCATGGCGGGCCTCGGATGGGGAAAGCGGATCGGTGCCGGAGATCGCCCCGGCGCCGCCGCTGTCGGCAAGCGGCTGGTGCTTGCGGGCGCGCGCGCCGAGCGCGGAGAGGCCCTGCATCAGCACCAGCAGCGGAATGATCATGAAGAAGAACACGATGGTGTAGGCCGAGCCGATCTCCAGCCGCATCGATGCATAGCTATCGGCCAGACCCACGGGCAATGTCTGCGTGGTGGGCGTATGCAGCATCCAGGTCAGGTTGAACTCACCCACCGAGAGCGTTACCACCATCAGCGCTCCGGCCAGGATGCCCTGGCGGCAGTTGGGCAGCACCACCGTAAAGAAGCGCTGCAGCCGGCTCGCGCCCAGGCTGGCGGCGGCGTCTTCCAGCGTGCGGATATCGATGGCCGACATGATGGCCAGCACCGAGCGCACCATGAACGGCAGCGTGAACAGGACGTGGCCCACCAGGATGAATACCCAGCTGGTGCGGAACGCCTGCCAGCCGCCATAGAGCAGGATCAGGCCGAGGGCGGTAGCCAGGCCCGGCACTGCCACCGGCAGCATCAGCAGCTCTTCGATCAGGCGCGTGATGCGGCCGCGCCGCAGCGCCATGTAGTAGGCCGCCGGCACGCCCAGCACCAGCGTGCAGGCAAGGCAGGCCAGTGCGATGCCCAGCGACAGGAAGATGGTATTGCGGTAGAGCGACCATACCTCCGCCAGCCAGCGCGTGGTCAGGCCGCTGGCTATGCCAATGAAGATATTGTTGGTCAGGCCGGCCAGCACCGACATCACCACCGGGACCACCATGAAGAGGCAAACCAGGAGCGTGAGCGCGAGTTGCAGCCAGTAAGCGTTGCCGCGGCGGGAAGTCGTAGTCATGGCAATCCTCATGCGGTGGCGGCGACGGCGTCGCCCGAGAACCAGCGCGCCAGCGCCAGCAAGGCCCAGGTGACCGTGCCGAGCAGTACGGACAGGGCTGCGGCCATGCCGAAGTTGGCGTAGTTGGTGAACTCGTTGTAGATGGTGAGCGGCAGTACATCGAGCTGCGTCGCCAGCGTGAAGGCGGTGCCGAAAGCGCCCATGCTTGTGGCGAAGCAGATCGCGCCGCTGGAGATCATGGCGGGCATCAGGGCGGGCAGCATGACGTCGCGCACCACGCGCCAGCGGCCTGCGCCGAGCGAGCGCGCGGCTTCTTCCAGGGAGGCGTCGAGCTTGGCTACCGCGGCCATCACGGTCAGGATGACGCGGGGGATGGAGAAGTACAGGTAGCCGACGAACAGGCCGGTGAGGCCGTAGGCGAAGGTCCAGCGGTCGCCGGCTAGCCAGTCGCCTGCCATGGCCAGCAGGCCGTTGCGGCCGCCCAGCATGATGACCATGAAGCCGATGACTACGCCGGGGAAGGCTAGCGGGAAGGTCAGCATGGCTACCAGCAGCGCTTTGCCGGGGACGGCGTTGCGTTGGAGGAAGGTGCCGGTGATGCCGGCGATGATCAGGGTTGCCAGGGTTACGGTTGCCGAGAGCAGTACCGTTACCATCAGGCTGTGAAGATAGCGTTGGCTTGAGATTACGGTCCAGTAGACGCTTGCGCCTTTTTCTCCGGTGATGCTGATGGCCAGGAGTTTTGCCATTGGGAGGCAGAAGAAGGCGGTGAAGAGGATTAGGGCCGGGAGGGCGAAGAGGAGGAGGGGGGGGCTTTGTTTGGGCATGGTTGGGGATGCTCCCGGGGTTTGAAAATCAACTTCAACTTCCAAGGCTTAAAACCTTAAAGTCAAAGGCGGTTTCACCCCCCTGCGGGGGGCGACCTACTTTCTTGTCTTGCCAAGAAAGTAGGCAAAGAAGGCGCGCCGGATGGGGCGACACCCCCTCGGGATCCGACGAAAAGAGCGGCCGGGGCCCAAACTCGCATCGCCTTAAGGCGATACTCAAACATGGGTCCCTCTTTTCCGCTCTTTTCGCCGGATCCCGAGGCGCCCCATACGGCCTGGTACACCTTGACGGCTCGCTTCGCATCGCGTTGAGGTGTGGACCGCCCTTGGGGGCGCTCCACACGGCTACACCCTGCGAGGTTTGAATCGACTTGCTCCCCTCTCCCGCTTGCGGGAGAGGGCGGGCGCAGGCAAAGCGATGGCGATGCAACCAACTCAGCCTGCCTCATCAAGCATCGTAGGGCCATCGCGCGAGCAGCCATCCGCTCATCGGACCTCCTTCAAATACTGGTCGCTAAACCCTTTCTGCGCTTCCGCCATCTTGCCGAAATCCACGGGCTTGGCGCGCGCATAGTCCGCCGCGGGCAGGAACCTGGCTTGCACTTCGCTGGGTATCGCGGCGCTGCGCACCGGCCGCAGATAGGCGTTGGCCCATAGCGCCTGTCCGGCATCGGACAGGACGAAATCAAGCACCTTCTTGCCTTCGGCTTCGTGCGGGGCCTTGTTCACCAGGCTCATCACGTAGGGCACCACTACCGTGCCTTCCTTGGGGATCACGAAGGCCACGTTGGATTTGTCCTTGTAGCGTGCGCGATAGGCATTGAAGTCGTAATCGAGCAGGATCGGGATCTCGCCGGAGAGCACGCGGGCATAGGCGGTCTGCTTGGGCACGATGGGCTGGTTCTTCTGCAGGTCGCGGAAGTATTTGAAGGCGGGGCCGAAGTTGTCCATCGAGCCGCCCAGGGCCTGGTTGATGGCGACGGCGCCGACGTAGCCGACGAAGGCGCTGGCGGGGTCGAGGTAGCCGATCAGGCCTTTGTATTCGGGTTTGAGCAGGTCGGCCCAGGATTGCGGCACGGGCTTGCCGCGCAGGGCGTCGACGTTGACCATGAAGCCGAGCGTGCCCGAGTGGATGGCGAACCAGTTGCCTTGCGGGTCTTTCAGGCCGTCGGGGATGTCGTTCCAGTGGGCCGGCTTGTAGGCGGCGGTGACGCCGTCTTTCTTGGCCTGGATGCCAAAGGTCACGCCGTAATAGACCACGTCGGCGACCGGGCTGCCTTTCTCCGCGACGAGTTGCGCGAGCGACTGGCCGGAGTTCTTGTTGTCGTGCGGCACCGTGACGCCGGTCTTTTCCTTGATGGCGCGGATCTGCGAGGCCCAGTCGGCCCATTCGGGCGGGCAGTTGTAGCAGATCGCGGTTTGCGCTGCCACGCCCTGGCTGAAGGCGGCGGCGCCGAGTGCGATGGCGATCCAGCGTAGCGGCTTGGGCCAGGTACGGCTTGCTTGCATGGTGAACTCCTTGAGTAGCGGACTGGGGCTGGGAAAAGCGGGTGGAAGACGGTTCATGCCGGCGCGGCGACGGTGCCGCCCAGGCGCAGGGTGTGTGGCAACAGGGTGATGCGTCCGGGCCTGGCGCCGTCCTGCTTGCCGGTGCCGGACGGCGCGAAGCGCGCAAGCAGACGCGCGACGGCGCGCTCGCCGATTTCGGTATTGGGTTGGACCACCGATGCCAGTGCCGGCTCCACCAGCGCGCCGAGCGCAATGCCGTCGTAGCCGAGCACGGAGATGTCGCGCGGCACGCGCAGGCCGAGCCGTTTCAGGTCCGAGATCACGCCGATCGCGAGCAGGTCATTGGTGCAGAAGAAGGCGGTCGGCGCGTCCGGCCCCACGGCCAGCGCGCGGATCTGTTCGGCGTTGCTGGCCGTGTGGGTGGGCAGGCATGCCGGTGGCGCGGGTTCCAGGCCGTGCGCCCGCATGGCGTCGCGGTAGCCGTCGAAGCGCTGGCGGGCACGGTCGGATGCGATGAAGGCGCCGGATACCACGCGGATGCGGCGGTGCCCGGCGGCGATCAGCGCTTCCACGCCTTCGCGGGCGCTGGCGCGGTTGTCTACCGAGACGGAATGGCGCTGGCTGCGGGCGGCAGCCTGGTTGTAGGTCAGCACGTAGGGCACACCTTCCGCGTCGAGCTGGTCGAGCACGGCGCTGCGGGCGGCATCGGCCACGGTCAGCACCATGCCGTCCACGCGGTGGCGCAGCAGGTATTCGATGCGTTCGCGCTCGCGCGCCGGGTCGTAGGCGCTGGTCACCAGCATCAGCGAGTAGCCGGCGGCCAGCGCTGCGTCTTCGATACCGCGCCAGCATTCGGCGAACACGGCGTTCTCCAGTGTCGGCAGCATCACGCCAATCATGCGGCTTTGCTGCGCGCGCAGTTTGCTGCCAAGCAGGTTGGGGCGGAAGCTGAGTTTCCGCGCTGCGTCCAGCACGCGCTGCACCGTGCCTTCGCGCACCAGCGCCGGGCTGTTGAACGCGCGGGACGCGGTGGCCAGCGAGACGCCGGCCGTCTGCGCCACGTCAGCCAGGGTGGCGGCGTCGGGCAGGGTGGGCGATCGGTCCTGGTTGCGCTTCACGTGTGTCGTTCCGGTCTCGGTTAGCGAAGAAGGCATGGCGGCAGAAATGAAAACGTTTTCATTCAAGCTGCAAAAAAATCGGGTAGCAAGCTCTTTTGCTGCTGCGGCGCATTAGTAAATTTGCGCTGCAGCAAGGCCTGACCCGGTACAGGGCGAATTCTGGCGATGCTGCATGACAGCACGATGACAGGCCCGCGTCCACGCTCCCGGAGCCGGGTAGCCTGAACCTGCCAGCGGCCGCAGAATGTGCGAGAAGCCGGACGGCACAAAGCACTTGAAACTCCCGCGCAATCTTATTAACATGTTAAGTACAGGCGGCGCCAACGGGCGATCCGCCACGACGATCCGCAAGCCGGGCAATGCAATGGCCGGGCGCAGAGCGGGCGCAACCAGACAGGAGCACGATGCGACAAGCCAGAATCGCTGCCGGCGGCCGGCCGGTGCGGGCAATGCCGGTGGACGAAGCCACCTTGCTGCCGTGGGACGGGGCGCGCGCCCTGCGTGAAGACGAGTTCATGTGGCAGCCCGCCATCACCGGCACGGTCTACGGCACGCTGCTGAATTTCAAGGGCGCGCTCGCGGCCCTGGGCGACAGCGTCAACGCTGCGCCGTACCAGGCGCCTCCGGCCGGACCCATCCTCTACATCAAGCCCGCCAATACACTGGCCGCCCACGGCAGCGACGTAGCGCTGCCGCCGGGGCAGGACACGCTGGAGATCGGCGCCGCGCTGGGCATCGTGATCGGCTGCCGCGCCACGCGCGTCGATGCGGCGCGGGCCGCGGACTATATCGCCGGCTACACGGTGGTGTCGGACGTCAGCGTGCCGCATGCCAGCTACTACCGCCCGGCGGTGCGCCACAAGTGCCGCGACGGCTATTGCCCGATCGGCCCGTGGGTGACCGCGCGCGAGCAAGCGGGGAACCCCGATACGCTCATGATGGTAGTGCGCATCAACGGCGAGGAACGCCAGCGCAATCACACCGGCAACCTGCTGCGCCCGGTGGCGCAATTGCTGGCCGATGTCACCGCCTTCATGTCGCTCGAAGCCGGCGATGTGCTGCTGGCGGGCGTGCCGGAAGGCGCGCCGCTGGCGCGTGCCGGCGACACCGTGGAGATCGAGATCGAAGGCGTAGGGTGCCTGCGGCACAGGGTCGTGGCAGCCATTGGGGAGACCGCATGAGAACCGCACGCGTGGCCTTCGATGGCCTGATCCATAGCGCGCAACCGGTGGGCGAGGGCGCACTGCGCCTCGACGATGGCCGTGTGGTCAGCGAGGACGCGGTGACGTGGCTGCCTCCGCTGGCGCCGCGCACCACGTTCGCGCTCGGCCTGAACTATGCCGACCATGCACGCGAACTCGCCTTCAAGGCGCCGGAAGAACCGCTGGTCTTCCTCAAGGGGCCGGGCGCGTTCATCGGCCACCGCGCCCACACCATCCGGCCCGAAGGCGTGAAGTACATGCACTACGAGTGCGAGCTGGCGGTGGTGATCGGCAGCACCGCACGCGGCGTCAAGGCGGCGCAAGCCTACGACTACGTGCGCGGCTACACAGTGGCGAATGACTACGCCATCCGCGACTACCTGGAAAACTACTACCGCCCCAACCTGCGGGTGAAGAACCGCGACACCTGCACCCCGCTCGGACCCTGGCTGGTCGATCGCGACGACGTGCCGGACCCGATGAACCTGGCGTTGCGCACCACCGTCAACGGCAAGCTGACCCAGCAGGGCAACACGCGCGACATGATCTTCGGCATTCCGTGGCTCATCGAATACTTCAGCAGTTTCATGACGCTGGAGGCGGGCGACGTGATCCTCACCGGCACCCCGGAAGGGCTGGCCGATACACAGCCGGGCGATGAAATCGTCACGGAAATCGAAGGCGTGGGGCGGCTGGTCAACACCATCGCCTGCGCCACCGGATACGGCAGCGTGCGCTGATACGCCACGCGCCAACAAGGAGGAAGACATGATCAAGCACTGGATCAACGGCAAGCAGGTCGACAGCAAGGACACCTTCGTGACCTGGAACCCCGCCACCGGCGAGGAGATCGCCACCGTGGCCGCGGGCGGCGAGGCCGAGGTCAACGCCGCGGTGGCGGCGGCCAAGGCGGCTTTTCCGAAGTGGGCCAATACGCCCGCCAAGGAGCGCGCGCGCATCATGCGCAGGCTGGCGGACCTGATTACCGAGCACGTGCCGCACCTGGCCGCGCTGGAAACCCAGGACACCGGCCTGCCGATCGCGCAGACCGGCAAGCAGCTGATTCCGCGGGCCGCCGAGAACTTCAATTTCTTCGCCGAGGTGTGCGTGCAGATGAACGGCCGCACCTATCCGGTCGACGATCAGATGCTGAACTACACGCTCTACCAGCCGGTGGGTGTGTGCGCGCTGATCTCGCCGTGGAACGTGCCCTTCATGACCGCCACCTGGAAGGTCGCGCCGTGTCTGGCGCTGGGCAATACCGCGGTGCTGAAGATGTCGGAGCTGTCGCCGCTGACGGCGGACCAGCTCGGCATGCTGGCGCTGGAAGCCGGCGTCCCGGCCGGTGTGCTCAACGTGGTGCAGGGCTACGGCGCCAGCGCGGGCGACGCGCTGGTGCGCCATCCGGATGTACGCGCGGTGTCGTTCACCGGCGGCACCGCCACCGGCAAGCGCATCATCGAACGCGCCGGCCTGAAGAAGTTCTCGATGGAGCTGGGCGGGAAGTCGCCGGTGCTGGTGTTCGACGACGCCGACCTGGAGCGCGCGCTGGATGCCGCGCTATTCACCATCTTCTCGATCAACGGCGAGCGCTGCACCGCCGGCTCGCGCATCTTCGTGCAGGACACCGTCTATGACGACTTCGCGCGCAAGTTCGCCGAGCGCGCCAGGCGTTTGCGCGTGGGGGACCCGACCAGCGAGCAGACGCATGTGGGCGCCATGATCACCCAGCAGCACTGGGAGAAGGTCACGGGCTATATCCGCCTGGGCGAGCAGGAGGGCGCCACCATCCTGGCCGGCGGCGCGGAACGTCCGTCCGATCTGCCGGCGCACCTGCGCAACGGCAACTTCGTGCAGCCTACCGTGCTGGCGAATGTGGAAAACCACATGCGCGTGGCGCAGGAGGAAATCTTTGGCCCGGTGGCCTGCCTGATCCCCTTCAAGGGCGAGGATGACGGCCTGGCCATGGCCAATGACACCGCCTACGGCCTGGCCTCGTATATCTGGACGCAGGACGTGGGCAAGGTGCACCGGCTGGCGCGCGGCATCGAGGCTGGCATGGTGTTCGTCAACAGCCAGAACGTGCGGGACCTGCGGCAGCCTTTTGGTGGCACCAAGGCGTCCGGCACCGGGCGCGAAGGGGGCGAGTTCAGCTTCGAGGTGTTTGCGGAGGTGAAGAACGTTTGTATCTCGATGGGCGGGCATCACATTCCGCGCTGGGGCGTTTGAGAGCACCCGGCGCGCCGGGTGGGCTGCGAACCGGCGCCATGACAAAACAGGAGACACCGCAATGGGCAAGCTTTCACTCGCCGCCAAGATCACGCACGTACCGTCGATGTACCTGTCGGAGCTACCCGGCAAGCACCACGGTTGCCGCGAAGCGGCAATCGCCGGCCACCGCGAGATCGGCCGGCGCTGCCGCGAGCTTGGGGTCGACACCATCGTAGTGGCCGATGTGCACTGGCTGGTCAACGCCGGCTACCACGTCAACTGCAACGCGCATTTCGAAGGCATCTACACCAGCAACGAGCTGCCGCACTTCATCAAGGACATGGCCTATGCCTACGACGGCAACCCCGAACTGGGCCGCCTGATCGCCAGCACCGCGACTGAACGTGGCGTGATGACGCGCGCCCATGAGATCGCCAGCCTGGAACTGGAATACGGCACGCTGGTGCCGATGCGCTACATGAACGCCGACCGCCACTTCAAGGTGGTGTCGGTCGCGGCCTGGTGCGCCTGGCACCAGCTCGACGAGAGCCGCCGCTTCGGCGCCGCGCTGCGCGAGTCCATCGAGGCCAGCGACGCCAATGTGGCCTTTCTCGCCAGCGGCTCGCTGTCGCACCGTTTCAACGACAACAACAGCCCCGAGGAAAGCATCCACCAGATCAGCCGCGAGTTCTTCAAACAGGTGGACCTGCGCGTGGTGGAACTGTGGAAGCAGGGCGACTGGGCCACCTTCTGCCGCATGCTGCCCGAGTACAACGAGCACTGCATCGGCGAGGGCGGCATGCACGATACGGCCATGCTGCTTGGCTTGCTGGGCTGGGACAAGTACGACCAGCCTGTCGATATCGTCACAGACTATTTCACCAGTTCCGGCACGGGCCAGATCAATGCGGTCTTCCCGGTGCGCTGACGGATCACTGGATCGCTGGATCACTGGATCACGACTCACCAACGAGGCCGCCAATGCCCCACATCATCGTCGAGTACACCGATAACATCCGGGCCGAGGCGCGCGTGCCGGCCCTGCTCAAGACCATCAACGACGTGCTGATCGCGCAGGACGGGGTGTTTCCCACCGGCGGCATCCGCTCGCGCGCGCTGGCACTGACCGACTACCGCATGGCGGACGGCGAGGAGGACTATGCCTTCGTCCATATCACGCTGAAGATCGGCGCCGGGCGCGCCGAGGCGGTAAAGAAGACGGCTTGCGACGCGCTGTTCGAGGCCGTCAAGGCGCACTTTGCCGAGCTGTACGCGCGGCGCTACCTGGCGCTGTCGATGGAGCTGGTTGAGTTCAACGAGGGCGGCAGCTACAAGCACAACAACGTCCATGCCCGCTTCAAGAAAGCCTGACCGGCGCCACGCCCACTCAATCTCAACGCTACCCACGGAGACCCCATGCTCAGCCCTGAGCTGATTCGCCAGCTTGCCCATCGCCTGCACGATGCGGAACAATCGTGCAAGCAGATCCGGCAGATCTCGCTGGACCATCCCGACATCACCATCGAAGACGCCTACGCCATCCAGCGGGAATGGATCGCGCACAAGCTGGCCGGGGGCCGCACCGTCAAGGGCCACAAGATCGGCCTGACCTCGCGCGCCATGCAACTGTCCTCGCAAATCGACGAGCCCGACTACGGCACTTTGCTCGACGACATGTTCTTCCAGGACGGCGCAACGATTCCCCCCGGCCGGTTCATCGTGCCGCGCGTGGAGGTGGAACTGGCCTTCGTGCTTGGCAAGCCGCTCAAGGGGCCGCACTGCACGCTGTTCGACGTCTACGACGCCACCGCCTACGTGATCCCCGCGCTGGAGATCATCGATGCGCGCAGCCATTCGATCGACCCCGACAGCAAGCGCCCGCGCAAGGTGTTCGACACCATCGCCGACAATGCCGCCAATGCCGGCGTGGTCATGGGCGGCCGGCCGGTGAGGCCCTTCGATGTGGACCTGCGCTGGGTCTCGGCCATCATGTCGCGCAATGGCGTGATCGAGGAAACCGGCGTGGCCGCCGGCGTGCTCAACCATCCGGCAAACGGCGTGGCCTGGCTGGCGAACAAGCTGCATCCGTTCGGCGTGAGCCTGGAAGCGGGCGAGGTGATCCTTGGCGGCTCCTTCACCCGGCCGGTGGCCGCCAGCCCGGGTGATACATTCCAGGTGGATTACGGCGCGCTGGGCGCCGTGGCTTGCCATTTCGCATGAATCCGAGGCCATCATGGAATTTCCCCTCAATACCTTCAAGCGCGCGCTCGCCGCGGGCGAGCAGCAGGTCGGGCTCTGGCTCGGGCTGGCCAGCCCGTACGCGGCCGAGGTGCTCGCCGGCGCCGGCTTCGACTGGCTGCTGATCGACGGCGAGCACGCGCCCAACACGGTGCCGTCCATCCTGGCGCAGTTGCAGGCGCTGGCCGCCTATCCGGTGCAACCGGTGGTGCGCGCGTCCTGGAACGACACCGTGCAGATCAAGCAACTGCTCGACCTTGGTGTGCAGACGCTGCTGGTGCCCATGGTGCAGGACGCCGTCGAGGCCGCCGCCGCCGTAGCGGCGACGCGCTATCCGCCGGAAGGCGTGCGCGGCGTGGGCAGCGCGATGGCGCGCGCCTCGCGCTGGAACCGCGTCGATGGCTACCTGGGCCGCGCCAACAGCGAGATGTGCGTGCTGGTGCAGGTAGAGACGCGCGCCGGGCTTGAACATCTGGACGAGATCGCGGCCACCGAAGGCGTGGACGGCGTATTCATCGGCCCGGCGGACCTGGCTGCCGATATGGGGCACCTTGGCAATCCGGGCCATGCAGAGGTACAGAGCGCCATCGCCGGCGCTATCGCGCGCATCCGCCGCGCCGGCAAGGGGGCGGGCATTCTCAGCGCCGATGTGGCGCAGTCCCGCAAGTACATGGCCCTCGGGACGACGTTTACCGCGGTTGGCGTGGATGCCACGATGCTGGCCCGTGCGGCGGAAAGCCTGGCTGCGCAGTTCAAGGGGCGGGGCGGTGCCGGGGCCGGCGGGGACAAGACGTACTAGCCGGAGCCGGCCGGTGCGCCAAAACCGTCTGCAATGACGACGGCTGTTACTCCTTCTCCCCTCATGGGGAGAGGGTTGGCGCGGTTTGGCCAGGAACCACTGGAAGCGGAGCCAATGGTTTTTTCCGGCACGAAGGCGTAACCAGCGCCGGCCCTTTCCCCCGCCCCCTTTTTCCGCAAGCGGGAGAGAGGAGCAGATCAGCGTATCCGAGGCAGGTCCCATCCTGGCAGCACGAAAAACAAGAGAGGAAGCGAGGAGTCACAATATGCAAACATCAGCCTGCCCGCCATGCGCGCGCTCGCTCTCTATCGCGCGGCAAACATTCCGTGCTGCGGTCCTGCTGACGGCATCGCTCTGCGGCGTTACCCAGGCCCTGGCCGCCGATCCCCCCGCACGCTGGGTGGTGCCCTCTACCGCGGGCGGCGGCAGTGACCTCGCCACGCGCATCGTCGCGCAGACGATCGCGCCGGTCATGCACCGGAACATCGTGGTCGACAACAAGCCCGGTGGCGCCACCATCCTGGCCGCGCAGGACGTGGCCAAGGCCCGCGCCGACGGCGCCACGCTGCTGACCGCCGGGCAGGGCATGCTGGTGCTCAATCCCGCGCTGTACCGTAAGCTGCCTTACGACGTCGGCAGGGACTTCACGCTGGTCACCTCGCTGGTGAAGCTGCCGGTGGTGCTGGTGACCAACCCGGCTCTGCCGATGAATACGCTGCCCGAGTTCATCGCCTGGATAAAGGCCGGGCAGGGCAAGGCGACCTATGCCTCGGTGGGCGCCGGCAGCCCGCATCATCTGAGTGCCGAACTGATGCTGGACCGCGTGCAGGCCAGCGCGGTGCATGCGCCCTACAAGGGCACCCTGCCGGCGCTGCAAGACGTGGCGGGCGGACAGGTCGATTTCATGATGGCTGACCTGTCGGCAGCGGTGCCGCTGATCCGCGCCGGCCGCCTGCGAGCGATTGCGCTGCCCGCTGAACAACGATCGGCGGTACTGCCGGATGTTCCGACCTTTGCGCAAGCCGGCTTGCCGGGGTTCACGGCCTTTGCCTGGCAGGGCGTGGTAGTGCCGGCCGGCACGCCGGCCGCTTCAGTCGACAAACTCAACGCGGCGATCACGGCCGCGCTGAAGGATCCGGCTGTGGTCAGGCAGATGCAGGAGCTTGGCCTTGAACCCATGGGCGACACGCGGGCAGGATTTGCCGAGTTCGTGGAGCGTGAGCGCGTGAAGTGGGGAGCCTTGATCCGCGCGCACAAGATCGCGCTGGACTGAGCCGCGCCTAGGTGGTCTGCCGTGCTGGCACGGGCGCGGCCATGCCTTCCTGGACACGATTTGCGATGTCCTGCAGCGGCGCAACGAACCGCTTGATCGCTTCTTCCTCGCTCAGGGCGCGCGCGAGATACACCACGTTCAGGCTGCCGCGCACGCGGTCCTGATACCGGATCGGCACGGCGACGGCGCCGATCTTGCGCTGCTCGAGCCAGTCGCCGCGATTGGAGCCAAAGCCATCCGCGCGCACGCGCTCCACCAGCTTGCGGACATAGGCTGCGTTATTGGCCAGCGCCGCTTGTTCTTCGCCCCCCGCCCCCGAACGGAGCAGGTTGAGGATATCGTCCCGTTCGGCGTCGCCGCAATACGCAAAATAGGCCCGCCCGGCTGCCGTCGAGAGCATCGGCAGGCGCCGTCCCACCATCGCACGGTGAAAGGACAGCGGGCTGAAGCGATGGGTGGTTTCGCGAATGATCATGGCGTCGCCGTCGGGCGTGGTCAGGTCGGACGGCCACAGCACGCGCTGCAAAAGTTCTCCCATCAGCGGCGCGGCGATGGTGGAGATCCACTCGTCGTCATTGAAGCCTTCACTCAGGGCCCGTACCTGCAGCGTCAGGCGATAGCTGTCGTCCGACTCGCTGCGGCGCACGTAGCCTTCCGCGATCAGCGTCTCCAGCAGGCGCCTGACCGTGGTGCGGTGCAGCCCGGTCAGTTCGCTCAGTTGCAGGGCGGTCCCGCGCCCGCTTTCCATCCGGTTCAGCGCCTTCAGCACGTCCAGTCCACGGCTAAGCCCGCGCACGCTGGCATACGGGGAGGTTCGGCTATGCGGCATAAATTACCCTAAAAAACCCTTTTAAATCAACGTTGTGCACTCCTTGCACATTCTGTTCGTTTTTTTGTCGGGATGCAATCGGGTCTCTACACTCCGCTGTACTACTTAGACATTCACGAACGAAGGAGACACGATGCCCAGCGCCGCCACCAGCCTCAAGCCCGTCCAGTCCAGCCAGGCCAGCCAGCCGTTCCAGAGCATCTGGGGTGAGTTGCGCGGCGTTTCCTTCAGCCAGGGCTGGCTCGATGCCAAAGGCATCCGCACCCGTTACCTGCATGCCGGCAGCAGCGACAAGCCAGCACTGATTCTGCTGCATGGTGTCGGCGGCCACGCCGAGGCTTATGTACGCAACCTGCAATCGCATGCCGAGCATTTCGACGTATGGGCCATCGACATGATCGGCCACGGCTGGACCGACAAGCCGGCAGGCGGGCGCGAGATTCCCGATTACGTCGACCATGTGATCCGCGTGATGGATTCCCTGGGCATCGAGCGCGCCTCGTTCAGCGGTGAGTCGCTGGGCGGCTGGGTGGCCTCGCGACTGGCCATCGACCATCCCGAGCGGGTGGAGCGGCTGGTACTGAACACGGCCGGCGGATCGCAGGCGGACCCGGTGGTGATGGAGCGCCTCAAGACGCTGTCGATGCGCGCCGTGGAAGAACCGGGCTGGGACTTCATCAAGGCCCGCGTGGAATGGCTGATGGCCGACAAGGCCAAGGCCTTCGACGACCTGATCGCCACGCGCCAGGCCATCTACGCGCAAGCGGGCATGGTCGAGGCCCAGCGCGGCAACATGGTGCTGCAGGACATGGAAACGCGCCAGCGCAACATCCTGCGCGCCGAGCACTATGGCCGCATCAAGGCCCCGACGCTGGTGCTGTGGACCTCGGATGACCCCACCGCCGATGTCTCGGAAGGCCGCCGCATCGCCACCATGATTCCCGGCGCGCTGTTCACGGTGATGGATGGCTGTGGCCACTGGCCGCAGTTCGAGGATGCCGCCACCTTCAACCGCATTCACCTGAACTTCCTGCTCGGCAACGCCGTGCCGGAAGCGACTGCGGTTTAAGCCCGCCAGATCCGCGAAACAGCAGGAGAGGAGACATGAACAACGCCATCGAGATGGCGGGCGGAGACGCTCGTCCGCAGGATCTTGCCACCGACGTCGCCATCATCGGCGCCGGGCCGGTTGGCCTGATGATCGCCAACATACTTGGCCTGCAGGGCGTGCGCGTCGTGCTGGTCGAGAAGCTGGACCAGATCATCGATTACCCCCGCGCCATCGGGCTCGACGACGAGGCACTGCGCGTGTTCCAGTCGGTCGGCCTGGCCGATGCGCTGCTGCCGCATACCACGCCGCACCACTGGATGCGCTTCGTCACGCATACCGGCCGCTGCTTTGCATCGATCGAGCCGCGCACCGACGAGTTTGGCTGGTCCCGCCGCAACGCCTTCATCCAGCCGCTGGCCGACCGCGTCCTGTATGACGGCCTGCAGCGCTTTGCGCATGTGAGGGTCCTGCTGGGCCACGGCATCGCGGCCTTCACACAGGACGAACTTGGCGTGACCCTCAGCGCGGAAGACGCGCAGGGGCGGGTCACTTCGATCCGCGCTGCCTATATGGTGGGCTGCGATGGCGGCAACAGCATCGTGCGGCGCACGCTCGATGTGCCGTTCGAAGGGCGCACCAAGCCAAACCAGTGGATTGTGGTCGACGTGCGCAACGACCCGATCGGCACGCCGCATATCTACATGCATTGCGACGCGACCCGCCCCTATGTCTCGGCCGCGCTGCCGCACGGGATCCGCCGCTTCGAATTCATGGTCATGCCCGGCGAGACGGAAGAGGAATTGTCCCGGCCGGAAAACCTCGCCGCGCTGATCCGCAAGGTGGTGGCCGAGCCGGACAAGGTCGACTACATCCGCAAGCGCGTCTATACGCACAACGCGCGGCTGGCGCG
This sequence comes from Cupriavidus sp. 01L45, assembly GCF_056399885.1. Classification (NCBI taxonomy): domain Bacteria; kingdom Pseudomonadati; phylum Pseudomonadota; class Betaproteobacteria; order Burkholderiales; family Burkholderiaceae; genus Cupriavidus; species Cupriavidus sp. 01L45. Next base: position 98,157 of record NZ_JBFTSG010000008.1, read on the forward strand.
CACGTTCCGCGTCCACCGCGTGCTGCTGGCGGGCGACGCCGCGCACATCATGCCGGTCTGGCAGGGGCAGGGCTACAACAGCGGCATCCGCGATGCGAGCAACCTGGGCTGGAAGCTGGCGATGGTGGTCAAGGGCGTGGCGCAGGACCGCCTGCTCGACACCTATGGCGTGGAACGCCGCGCCCATGCGCGCTCGATGATCCACCTGTCGGAGGTGGCGGGCGACATCTTCGCGCCCGCCAGCCGCTTCGGTGCGTCGGTGCGCGACGGCCTGACGCGGGTGCTGAACGTGTTTCCCCCGGTAAAGCAGTACTTCGTGGAGATGCGCTTCAAGCCCATGCCGCGCTACGAATCCGGGGTGGTGCTGTTGCCCGGGCGCCAGCGGGACGACGGCTTCCTCGCGCGCTTGCTGGAGCGCTCCGGCAACTCGCCGCTGGGACGCATGCTGGGGCTGATGAGCGAGAAACGGGATTCGCTGGTGGGAAGGCTTGTCCACGGCCGCGATCCGGCCGGCGGGTCGCCGGTCGGGCGCATGTTCATCCAGCCGATGGTGCGGACCGAGGCAGGCCATACGGTGCGCCTCGACGACGTGATCGGCAATCGCTTTGCCATCGTTGCCTGGGGTGCCGACCCGACCTTCGGCCTGACGCCGCAAGCGCGTGCCGTCTGGGAAAAGCTGGGCGCCTGTTTCGTGATGGCCAAGCCCGATACGCAGCTCGCCTATCGCGACGATGTGCCGGACGGCGTGATTGCCATCGGCGATGCCGCCGGGCGCCTCAAGGAATGGTTCGGCAAGGTGCCGGACTCCGTGGTGCTGCTGCGTCCCGACCGCTTCGTGGCCGGCATGTGCTCGCCGCAGCAGGTGTCGGAGGCCATCCAGGCGCTGGCCGGGAAGCTTGCCCTGGCCGACGTGTCGCCGGCGGCATCTGCTGCCTCGGGCGTACTGCCTGCCCAGCCGGACGCGGCGCCGGTGCCCGGCCGCGCGATCGCCTTTGCGCGGGGAGCCTGACATGCCGATGCATCTCGAATGCCTGTCCCATACGCCGCTGCACGGCTATTACGATCCCGCACCGGAGATCGTGGCCGAAGTGGAGCGCGTGCAGGCCGCGGCGCGTGCCCGGGTACAGGCCTTTGCGCCGGAACTGGTGGTGGTCTTCGCTCCGGATCATTTCAATGGATTCTTTTATGACGTGATGCCGCAGTTCTGTATCGGCGTCGAAGCCAGCGCCATCGGCGACTTCAAGAGTCTCGCCGGCCCGCTCGATGTGCCGCGCGGCACTGCCATTGCGATGGCGCAGGCCGTGCTGGCCAGCGACGTGGACGTGGCCGTGTCGTACCGCATGCAGGTGGACCACGGCTGCGCGCAGGCGCTGGAAGTGCTGCTGGGCGGGCTCGGCCAGTGCCCGGTGATTCCCGTCTTCATCAACTCGGTGGCGCCGCCCATGGCGACGTGCCGCCGTGCGCGGCTGCTGGGCGAGGCCATCGGTGGCTTCCTGCAAGGCCTGGGCAAGCGCGTGCTGGTGGTGGGGTCGGGCGGCATTTCACATGAGCCGCCCGTGCCGGAAATCGCTTCGGCCAACGCGGAGGTCGCCGAGCGCCTGATTGCGGGGCGCAACCCGTCGCCCGAGTCGCGTGCTGCCCGCCAGGCGCGTACCGTGGCCGCCGCGCAAGCCTTCACCAAGGGCGACAGCCCCCTGCATCCGCTCAATCCGGCATGGGACAGGGCTTTCCTGGAACTGCTCGCCAGCGGCAACCTGGGCGGGGTGGATGCGATGCGCAACGACGACATCACGCGCGACGCCGGCAAGTCGGCGCACGAGATCCGCACCTGGATCGCCGCATTTGGCGCGCTGGCCGCCGCCGGGCCTTACCAGGCATCGGTCGAGTACTACCGGCCCATCGACGAATGGATCGCAGGCTTCGGCGTGATGCAGGCACGGCCTGCCACCGGGCACGCATAACCCAACCAGGATCAACCATGTCAAACCAGGAAATGACGCTCGCGCTTGCCAAGCGGCTGCGCGAGGCAGAGCAGACGCGCACGCCGGTCGAACCGCTGCGCGGCGAAATCCCGCCCGGCGATGCCGCGATGGCCTATGCCATCCAGCGCGCCAACGTCGACGCGTGGCGGGCTCAGGGCCGCCGCGTGGTGGGCCGCAAGATCGGCCTGACTTCGCCAGCGGTGCAGCGCCAGCTTGGCGTGGACCAGCCCGACTTCGGTACGTTGTTCGCCGACATGGTCTTCGGCGACGACGAGCCGATTCCGGTAGCGCGCACCCTGCAGCCGAAGGCGGAAGCCGAGGTCGCGCTGGTGCTCTGCCGCGATGTGCCGGAGGAGGACGCCACGCTGGTGGACCTGATCAACGCCATCGCCTACGTGCTGCCCGCGATTGAAGTGGTCGGCAGCCGTATCCGCGACTGGGATATCTCGTACGTGGATACCGTGGCCGACAACGCCTCCAGCGGCCTGGTGGTGCTCGGCGCTGTGCCCGTGCCGCTGGCCGGCCTGGACCTGAAGACCGTGAAGATGGAAATGCTGCGGGACGACGAGCGCGTCTCCATGGGTTCGGGTGCGGATTGCCTTGGCCATCCGCTCAACGCCGCGGTCTGGCTGGCCCGGAAGCTGGCCTCGCTGGGCGACCCGCTGCGCGCCGGCGACCTGATCCTGACCGGTGCGCTCGGCCCGATGGCCGCCGCCGGACCGGGGCAGTGCTTCGAGGCCCGCATTAGCGGCATCGGCAGTGTGCGGGCACGGTTCGCACAGGGCTAGCGCGCCGCGTATCAAGCGATTTACCCCATTAGAAATACACAAGGAGACAACATGAAATACGCAAAACCCATCCTGGCAGCACTGCTCGCGACCGTCGGCCTGGCCGCCAACGCCCCCGCCATGGCCGACACCTTTCCCAGCCGGCCGCTGACCATCGTCGTGCCGTTCCCCGCCGGCGGCGTGACCGACATGATTGCGCGCCAGATGGCGCAGCAGATGCAAACCGGTCTCGGCAAGCCGGTCGTGGTCGAGAACCGGCCCGGCGGTGGCGGCCAGATCGCCGCGCAATCGGTCAAGCGTGCCGATGCGGATGGCTACACCCTGTTTGTGGCCGCCACCGAAATGTTCGCGATCAATCCTGGTCTGTACCGCAATTTCTCGTACGACCCGCTCAAGGATTTCAAGCCGGTGACGGCACTGGCTTCGTCGCCGCTCGTGCTGGTGGTGCCGCAGGGCAGCCCGGTCAATTCCGTCAAGGAACTGGTGGCGCTATCCAGGAGCAAGCCAGACGGCGTGAACTATGCCTCGCAGGGCATCGGCTCGATCGGGCACCTGCTGGGCGGCCTGTTCGCCGACAAGTCCGGCGGCCATATGACCCACGTGGCCTACAAGGGCTCGGCCCCGGCCTTGCAGGATGTGATGGCGGGGCAGGTCGACATGATGTTCGACCCGGTGATCACCACCTCGCCGCTGATCAAGGGCGGCAAGGTCAAGCCGCTGGCCATCGCGGCGCCTCGCCGCTCGCCTTCGCTGCCGGACGTGCGCACGCTCTCCGAGCTCGGCATTGGCGGGCTGGATGCCGGCGTCTGGTTCGGCATGGTGGTCAAGACCGGCACGCCTGATGCCATCGTCGCGCGTCTCAATGAGGCGGCGGTCAAGGCGCTCAAGGCACCCGAGGTGACCAGGCGGTTTGCCGACCAGGGCCTGGAAGCGCTGCCCATGACGCCGCAACAGTTCGGCGCCTTCCTCAACAGCGAAAGCACGCGCTGGGCCCCGCTGGTCAAGGCCAGCGGCGCCAGCGTGGAATGACGCGAAACAAGCAACAGGAGAACGACATGACCCGCAAGCTGAAAGCAGCCATCATCGGTTCCGGCAATATCGGCACGGACCTGATGATCAAGATCATGCGCCACGGCGAGCAGATCGAGATGGGCGCGATGGTCGGCATCGACCCGGCATCGGACGGCCTGGCACGCGCCGCGCGCCTCGGCGTGGCGACCACCCACGAGGGCGTGGAAGGATTGACGCGCATGCCCGTGTTCGGCGACATCGACATCGTGTTCGATGCCACCAGCGCCGGCGCGCACGTGAAGAACGATGCGTTCCTGCGCGGCCTGCGCCCGTCGCTGCGCATGATCGACCTGACGCCGGCGGCCATCGGCCCGTACTGCATCCCGGTGGTCAACGGCGACGCCCATCTCGACGCACACAACGTCAACATGGTCACCTGCGGCGGACAGGCCACCATTCCCATGGTGGCCGCTGTCTCCCGCGTGGCGCCCGTGCTGTACGCCGAGATCGTCGCGAGCATTTCCAGCAAGAGCGCGGGCCCCGGCACGCGCGCCAATATCGACGAATTCACCGAGACCACCTCGAAGGCGATCGAAGCGATCGGCGGGGCCTGGAAGGGCAAGGCCATCATCGTGCTCAATCCCGCCGAGCCGCCGCTCATCATGCGCGACACGGTTTACTGCCTGAGCGAGATGGCGGAGCAGGATGCGGTCGCCGCGTCGATCGAAGCCATGGCCGCCGAGGTGCAGCAGTATGTGCCGGGGTACCGCCTCAAGCAGAAGGTGCAGTTCGAGACGATCCCGGCCAATGCGCCGCTGGTGGTGCCGGGCGTGGGGCGGGTGAGCGGGCTCAAGACTTCGGTGTTCCTGGAGGTGGAGGGCGCTGCCCACTATCTTCCCGCCTATGCCGGGAACCTCGACATCATGACCAGCGCCGCGCTGACCATCGCCAGGCGCATGGCCGGCGCCATGCTTGCCCAACGCGCTGCCGCCTGACGCGGCCGCTCATCAGGAAAGACTGTCATGCAAGACCAGAAGAAACTCTATATCTCCGACGTGACGCTGCGCGACGGCAGCCACGCCGTCCGTCACCAGTACAGCATCGAACAAGCCGTCCGGATCGCCAGGGCCCTCGATGAGGCCAGGGTCGACTCCATCGAAGTGGCGCATGGCGATGGCCTGCAGGGGTCCAGCTTCAACTATGGCTTCGGCGCCCATACGGACCTGGAATGGATCGAAGCGGTGGCCAGCGTGGTCAGCCATGCCAAGGTCGCCACCTTGCTGCTGCCCGGCATCGGCACCGTCCATGATCTCAAGGCCGCCTATGGCGCCGGCGCGCGCATCGTCCGCGTGGCCACGCATTGCACCGAGGCGGACGTCTCGCGGCAGCATATCGAGTACGCCCGCCACCTGGGCATGGAGGCGGTCGGCTTCCTGATGATGAGCCACATGACCACGCCCCAGCACCTCGCGGCGCAGGCAAAGCTGATGGAGAGCTACGGCGCCACCTGCTGCTACGTGGTGGACTCGGGCGGCGCGCTGACCATGAACGATGTCCGCGACCGCTTCCGCGCCTTCAAGGACGTGCTGAAGCCGGAAACCCGGACCGGCATGCACGCCCACCACAACCTGAGCCTGGGCGTGGCCAACAGCATCGTGGCGGTGGAGGAGGGCTGCGACCGCGTCGACGCCAGCCTTGCCGGCATGGGGGCCGGCGCCGGCAATGCGCCGCTGGAAGTCTTTATCGCGGCGGCGGAGCGCATGGGATGGAACCACGGCTGCGACCTCTACAAGCTGATGGATGCCGCCGACGACATCGTGCGTCCGCTGCAGGACCGGCCGGTGCGGGTCGACCGCGAAACGCTGGCGCTGGGATATGCGGGCGTGTATTCCAGTTTCCTGCGCCACAGCGAGGCCGCGGCGAGCAAATATGGCTTGAAGACGGTCGACGTGCTGGTCGAACTCGGGCGCCGGCGCATGGTGGGCGGGCAGGAAGACATGATCGTCGACGTGGCGCTGGATTTGCTGGAGGCGCGCAAGGCCAGCGAGGAAAAAGGTGCGAAGGCCGTTGCCCGGGATGCCGCCTGACAAGGGCCATCCGGCGCCGGTTTGCGGCAGCAAGGTAAACCGCCGCCGCAGGTAAGGCGTCAGCATGATCCATGGCGTCGCCCGGCCATTCCTCAATCCAGCTCAAACAAAAAGCCGCCTCCACGCAAGCACGCGGAGGCGGCGCCGGGCGGCGGCCTTGATTGCCGCCGCAAGCCAATTCGTTATGCCGGCAAAGTGATTAACGCTGGCCTTGCTGGCCGCTTTTCTGGCCTTGCTGGTTTTGCTGCCCAGCCTGGTCGGCCTTTTGGCCCTGTTGTCCTTGCTTGTCGTGCTGGCCGCCTTGCTGGCCTTGGCCACGGTCCTGCTGCTGTTGCTGGCCGCCCTTCTGGTCCTGGCTGCCGGACTGGCCGCCTTGCTGACCGGATTGCTGCTGTTGCTTGCTTTGGTCTTGCTGGCCTTGGCCGGGTTGCTGTTGCTGTCCCATTGTGCTCTCCATGGCGCGGCGGAATGCCGCGTTAATGGAGGGGTGCAAGGCGCGTGCCACGCTGCGGGTATCCATGCCACCTGCCGGTCACCCGAGATCGCGTGCGCCCCGCATTGGACCGGCTGGCAACGGTTTGCGCGTCTCCCTGGCCTTGCTTTTCTTTTGCCGCCACTAGTCGGGCAAGGGCACGATGTTCACGGCCCCGCACATGCCGGGCACTATGGACCGCAGGCAGGCCAGTGCTTTTTACAAACGCCGCAGGTTTTTTACAAGCGCCGTGAAGGCCGCAATGCAGTGAAGCCGGACGCGGTGCTTCAGGCCGCCAGCGTGAATGCCGGACGCAGTCCGGCGGGGGCAGCCTGGCTGTTTCTGTCCGCCAGCAAGCTCAGGGCAGAGGGGCCTAGCGTGTTGGCGCAGGCGGCCCTTAACGCAGCGACGCCCGCCAGTCCCACTTGCCTGGCCAGCCACTCGGGGGGTGCGTCCTTGTCCATCGCAAGCAGGTGGATCGTATGCGCTACCCGCTGCTCGCGCAGCAGGGTGCGCAGCGATTCGCCTTCCGCGAACAGGCGTGCGCGTACCAGGCGCGGCGTGGCCTGCCAGCGCTCGGCCACCAGTGCCGCATTCCAGGCCAGCCGGGGGTGTTCGAACATCTCGCCGGCGAGGGCGCGCGACCAGTATTTCTGGCTGGGGTATGTGCCGCCCGGCGTGGCGGCCAGCGTCATGCGCGGACAGGCGTCGTCCGGCACCGCGCGCAGCGTGATCACCGCGCTGCGCCCGGGCGCCGGCAGCAAATCGCAATCGAAATATGAAAAGGCAGGGACCACGAACGGATTCCCCGGCCACACCTCGCGCCGCGCGTTGGCGTCGCGCAGGCGCGCGCTGCCTCGCAGGGCGTCGACGCGCACCGCGAAGGGAAAGCGCAAGCGGGACAGGCGCAGATCGGTTCTGCTGACGAGGGCCATGCGAAGTTCAGGAGGGTCCGGCTGGCAGGCGACGCGCGGGGCGCGAAGCCGAACTCGCATTGTACGGGTTCGCAAGGCCAGTGGCTTCCGGGATGGCGAAGGAAGGTTTCATCGGCCGCGTTGGCTACATTGGCTACAGTTCGGACAAGCCAAAGTGACGCAGGCGCTCAAGATCCGTCACCCGGATGCTCTGGTACGACAGGTCCACCATGCCCTCCGACGCCAGCCGCCGCAGCGCCTGGTTGACCCGCTGGCGGGAAAGTCCGGTCAGCAGGCCAATCTCCTCCTGGGATAGCTCCAGCACCTCGCTGGTACGCGGATACAGCGCGGGATGGAACAACTGGGCCACCGCTTGCGCCACGCGCGCATCGACGCTCAGCAGGCGCTCGTTTTGCACGGTGGCGATGAACTGGCCCATGCGTTCATTGAGCTGGCGCACCACGAAGCTGGCAAAAGGCAGGCTCTCGGCCAGCAAGGTGTGGAATACGGTGTCCGGCACCAGCGCCACGCGCGAGTCGCGGATGGCGATCACATCGTATCTCCGTGCTTCGCGCTTGATCACGCTGCCTTCTTCGCACCAGCCGCCCGCCGGCACGCCCGAGAAGGTGCAGCCGCGCCCGTCCGGCGTGTAGACCGCGAGCTTGATCAGGCCACGCTCCACCCCGATCCAGTAGCGCGAAGGCTCGCCGCGATGCGCCACGAAGGCGCCCGCGGCAAAGTCCTGCACGACCAGTTGCCGCGCCGCCAGTGCCTGATGGCCGGGCGCGAGCGCGGCGAACCATTCATGTTCCGAGAGCAGGGCGGCATGCCCGGTGCACGGCGAGGATGCTGGCGGCTGTGTGGCGGCTGCAGAGGGGGGCGTGAGCGCTTGGGGTGTGGCTGATGGCGGGCTGGACATGATTTCGGCTTGGCCCGGCGCGGGCATTGTCATCCGGACGACAGAGCTTCGTCGTGTGCGATGATAGCCTTGCACAGCGAAAAGTAACAGCGACCGGCCGCGCTTGGTTCATCCTGTGGAAAGGAACCGGCCCTGCCGGCGCATGCGGAGACTACAGCAATGCCAAGCGATTTCGATACCGGCCTGGGCAAGAACCCGGCCAACCACGTTCCCCTGACACCGATCGACTACCTGGCGCGCGCCGCCGAGGTCTATGGCGATCGCCTGGCCATCGTGCACGGCCCGGTGCGCCAGAACTGGCGCGAGACCTATGCACGCGCGCGGCGCCTGGCCAGCGCGCTGGCGAACCTGGGCGTGGGCAAGGGCGATACCGTAGCAGCCCTGCTGCCCAACACGCCCGCCATGGTGGAGGCGCATTTCGGGGTGCCGATGGCCGGGGCGGTGCTCAATGCGCTGAATATCCGGCTGGATGCTGCCAACCTGATTTTCATGTTGCGCCATGGCGAGGCCAGGGTGCTGCTGGCCGACACCGAGTTTGCCGACCTGGCGCGGCAGATCGCCAACGAGATCCCGGGGCTGAAGGTAGTCGCCGTGGTGGACGCACTGGGCCCGCAGGACGCGCAGCCCTTCGGCGAGACCGACTACGAAAGCCTGCTGGCCTCCGGCGATCCCGCATTCGCCTGGCAAATGCCCGCCGACGAGTGGGATGCGATCGCACTCAACTACACCTCGGGCACCACCGGGGACCCCAAGGGCGTGGTCTACCACCATCGTGGCGCGGCCATCAACGCCATCTCCAACATCCTTGAGTGGGACCTGCCCAAGCACGCGGTGTACCTCTGGACGCTGCCGATGTTCCACTGCAACGGCTGGTGCTTCCCGTGGACCATCGCGGCGCGCGCCGGGGTCAATGTGTGCCTGCGCAAGTTCGAGCCCAAGCTGGTATTCGACCTGATGCGCGACGAAGGCGTGACTCACTACTGCGCCGCGCCCATCGTGCATACCGCGCTGGTCAACGCGCCGCCGGCCTGGCGCGAAGGGCTGCGCGGCCCGGTGCGCGGCATGGTGGCGGGTGCGCCGCCGCCGGCCGCGGTGCTGGCGCAGATGGAGGAAATGGGCTTCGAGCTGACCCATGTCTATGGCCTGACCGAGACCTACGGCCCGGCCGCGGTGTGCGCCGAGCAGGACGATTGGGCCGGGCTGTCGCAAGAGGACCGCGCCACCAAGAAGGCAAGGCAGGGCGTGCGCTACCACCTGCAGACGGAGGTGGCCGTGCTGGACCCGGACACCATGCAACCGGTGGCCTCGGACGGCGAGGAAATCGGCGAGATCATGTTCCGCGGCAACATCTGCATGAAGGGCTACCTCAAGAACGAGAAGGCCACGCGCGAGGCATTTGCCGGCGGCTGGTTCCATACCGGCGACCTGGGCGTGTGCACGCCAGACGGCTACGTCAAGATCAAGGACCGCAGCAAGGACATCATCATCTCCGGTGGCGAGAATATCTCCAGCGTGGAAGTGGAAGACGCGATCTATCGCCATCCCGCCGTGCTGGCCGTGGCGGTGGTGGCCCAGCCGGATGTGAAATGGGGCGAGACGCCCTGCGCGTTCGTGGAGCTGAAGGATGGCGCCAGCGCAACGGCCGAGGAACTGATCGCCCATTGCCGCACCCTGCTGGCGGGCTTCAAGGTGCCCAAGGCGGTGTACTTCGGGCCGTTGCCTAAGACATCGACGGGCAAGATCCAGAAGTTCGAGTTGCGCAAGAAGGTGAAGTCGGATACGGCGATCGATGTTTAGGGGCGCAACGTGCCTCGACAGAAGCCGACGGCATGTCAAAGCAGTCGGCAATGACGATGGCTGTCAGTTCCTTTCCCCGCCGGGGGAGAGGGGTGGTTCAGCTACCTGGCTTGCGTGTCAGGTTGCCAGTTGCGGCAGGAACGAAATGTCGACGTGATAGTGCTTCGGATTATTCCGATCTAAAAGGACGGTGATGTGCTCACCCGTCACATAGTCGGTCGGATCGAACCAGATGTTGCCGCTGTAGAAGATGTGGATTCGCGATGTCGCCGGGTCCAGCCATTGTGCCGTGATCCGGTAGGGCGTGCGTCCATTGACTTGCATGCTTTCGTTCTCTTCGATGCCCTGGATGCGTGCTTGGACCGGTACGCCCCGGCTGCGCAAGTAGGCTTCTCGACGCGATGAGCGCCGTGCCAGCACGACCATCGTGGCGCCAATGGCGAAGAACACGAGGCCGATGCCACCGACTATCGTTGCCGCCCCCCAAAGGGGGAAGAATTCGTCGGGCGTCGCTTCATTCGGCTTTGCCGGCGAATACAGTACCGGGATCGTATCGCCGACTGTGTAGCCAGGTGGGTTGCTGCCACTCGAGGAACGGAATTCGACGGTCCCGCTTGGCGTCTGGAAACGAATGATTGGTCTGTAGGTCGTCGAACCGCGGTCGTGCAGTGCATCGAGGGCAACGACGGTGCCGTCCGCACGCACCGCGTTCGACAGGAATGAACGCGTGTGCTGACCGATGGCGACTGCACCAAGCAGCAACGCGATACCTATGACGGCGAAGGTGTACTTGATGATACTCAGGTTTTTCATTGGGTTCATTTTATGGGTGCGCCTCACTTGTCCGATAAGACTGGGTGGCCTCATCAGGCGCAGGTCTTCTGATTCATCGGTTGGCATCCTATTTTCCGATCGCTGCAAATATCCCGTCGCCGTAGCACAAACGCGCCGAATGTGAATATGTCCATTGTCGCCCGCATTCCTTTCTAGTCGGCCTCGGCTGAGTACTGGAAGGCCCTGCCCGCGATTGCTTGGCGCTGCGCGGAATCACACAACTGATTTCAAGAATTTTCCAATTTTTTCGTTAGCGATCAGTAAGGTAGTTCGCCGAAATTAATAGCATGGAGGTCCATGTGATGGATATAGGACAAGTACGAATTCATGTTAAATAAATGTTAAATTTCAAAAACGGAATATAAGGTATTTATGGCATATAAAAAGACGTTTAAAGTCCTGCGTCAGCATCGATCACGCCGACAACGGAGCGGAAACCATGACGGATCCGGATGAACAACGGAGGACATACGGCAGTGCGCCGTTCAAGGGATTGACCGGGTGCCAGGCTTACTTCCTCGAGGTGCCCGGCACGGCCAGCGCCGCCGAGCTGTCGGTGGTGTCATTCGAAGCGGTGGAGCGCATGGGCGAGCCCTATACCGTCACCATCCAGCTGACGCACCCCTTGCCGCTTGAGCGGGCCGACTATCTCGGCAAGGACGCGACGTTCCTGATCGATCCCGGAGACGGGACGGAGCCGCGCAAGTTTGCAGGCTGCATCATGCGCTTCAGCCAGACCAAGCAGACTCATGACTTCAGCAGCTACGAGATCGTGGTCGAGCCGCTCGTCGCACGGCTGAAACTCACCCGCGCGAGCCGCGTCTATCAACACCAGACCGCCCCGCAGATCATTGAGGCAATCCTGCGGCGACATGACCTGAAAGGTCATCAGTTTTCCTTCAAGACGCGCCGCAAGTATCCGCAGCACAAGTTCCGCCTCCAGTACCAGATGTCCGACTGGGCCTACATCCGCCTGTTGATGGAGCAGGAAGGGCTCTACAGCTACTTCGCCCTGGGAAAGTTCGGCGAGATGGTGGTATTTGGCGACGACATCGACCACTACATTTATCTGCCGGAGTTGCGGGTGCCTTTCCGCGAAACCGCGGGGCTGGAGTCTGGCGCCGAGGCTGTGACCGATCTCAAGACCCGCGCGCAGACGGTGCCGGAATCGGTCCGCGTCGCGGACTACAACCCCGAGCAGTCCTGGGAGCGTATCCATGCCGAGGCGAACATCGCCCGCAAGGGCAAGACGACCTATGGCGAGTCCTATGTCTTTGGGAGCCATCACCTGGACAAGGACGGCGCCAAATGGGAGGCCCAGTTGCGCCACGAGGCAGCAATCGCCTGGCAGGTGGTCTACGAGGGCGCGAGCAATGTGCGGGCTCTACACTCGGGGCGCATCCTGCGCATGGACGAGGTCCTGCCGGATGCGCCCAACGGGCAGGTGATCATCGAGGTCAGGCACAGCGGCGCGCGCGACCAGGCCTACCGTAACACCTACAAGGCGATCCCGTCCGACCGGCATTTCCGGCTGCCGCTGCATGAAGAAAAATGGGCGCGGATCCACGGCACGCTGAGCGCGCGCATCACCTCGCCGGGCCAGTACAAGTACGCCTACCTGACGCAGGTGGGCCACTACACGGTCCGCTTCGACCTGGATTTCGATGAATGGCCAAAAGGCGGCGAGAGCGTACCGCTGCGTTCGGCCAAGCCATTTGCCGGGGCTCACCGGACGGGCTTTCACTTCCCGGCGCTGGATGGGACCGAGGCGGCGATTGCGTTCCACGACGGCAATCCGAACAAGCCGTATATCGCGCATTTCCATCACAACAGCCAGCATGTCGACCTGATCACCAACCAGGACCGCTTGCAGTCGCGCAATGTCATCCATACGCAGAGCGGCAACAAGGTCGAACTGGAAGACTGGGAGGACGAGGAACACGTACAGCTTTCCACCGAGCATTCGGGCAAGAGCCAGTTGACCCTGGGGCATATGGTCAACGGCGAACGCAAGAAGCGCGGCGAAGGGTTCGAGCTGCGTACTTCTGGCTGGGGCGCGATTCGCGGCGGCAAGGGGCTGTTCGTTTCGGCGGATGACCAGCCGAACGCCGGCGGTCAGCAACTCGATATGGAGGCAGCGCAGAGCCTGCTGCAGCAAGCCCTTCAGCAGAGCGAAGCATTGGCTTCGGCCGCCAACGCGGCACAAGCGGTGGCCGCGGACTACAACCGGCAGAAAGCCTTGCTCAACGATACGCTGACGGCGCTGAAGAAGGCCGGGATACTTGTCAGCGCACCGGCGGGCTTGGCGCTGGCCTCGGGTGCCGACTTGCAACTGACGGCCGCTCAAAACCTGATCGCCACCGCTGGCGGTCATGCCGACATCAGCGTACTCAAGCGCTTTACGGTTGCGGCGGGCGAACTGGTGTCCGTGTTCGCGCAGAAACTCGGCATCAAGCTGTTTGCTGCTAAGGGCAAGGTCGAGATTCAGGCGCAGAGCGATGAGATGCGCCTGCTGTCGGACAAGAACATGACGATCAGCAGTGCAAACGGGTGCGTCGTGATCGAGGCCAGGGAGGAGCTGCTGCTCAAGTGCGGTGGCTCCTATCTTCGCCTGTCGTCGACGGGCATTGAGGACGGCACGCGCGGTGACCGGACCATCAAGGCGGCCGCGTACAGCCGTCAGGGGCCGGCTTCGCTCGCCGAATCGATGAATACGTGGAAGCACGCCAATTTTGATGAGCAATACATGCTCAGATGGCCCTTCGATGGTCAGCCCGTCAGCAATCGCACGTTCTCCATCATTCGCGAAGACGGCAGTGTGATCCGTGGCACCACCGATGCCGAAGGAAAGACGGGGCTGCAGAAGAGTCTTTTCGTGGATGGACTGCGCCTGCGCATCGATCCGGAATGAGTCGCGTTGGCGCGCAGTGCACCTCACAACCACAATCACGCAGAAGCAAACCGGAGCAACTTCGTATGGCCACCGTTGAACGCGTTATCCCACCCTCCATAGCCGATGATGGCTCGGTGCACTACTCGTCCGTCATGTCGCCGTCCGACGACAGCATTGCCGTATGTCACATGGTGCCCGACAGGATCATACCCGTGATCTTTGTGCCAGGTGTGATGGGCACGAACTTGATGGGTGATGACGGAAAACACGTGTGGCTCGTAAACGGGAAGGGGAGTGTCTCGAAGGCGTGGGCGAACAGAGGTCCGGATACACGAAAGCGGATCCTTGATCCCAAAAAAACCCAGGTCTATGCCGATGGAGCCATCCCGCAAGGCACGCGCCAGAACGATGCCGAACTGAAGCGCCGCGGGTGGGGTGAGGTCGGCTTCATGAGCTATGGCACGTTTCTACCCTGGCTCGAGAATGCGCTCAACGACGCCGATCAGTGCAAGACGGGCGAGCGCGCGCGCCTGATGAAGACCCTTGTGGCCAATGCACCTGGCGTCGAGTTGCTAACCCACAATGAGGTGGCACTCTCCTATAAATACCAGCTCCCCTTGCATGCCGTAGGTTACAACTGGCTCCAATCGAATGCAGAGTCTGCAAAGCGATTGGACGGGAAGATCCAGGAGTTCATGGCGTACTACCGGAGCAAGGGCTATATGTGCGACTACGTGATCATCGTGACGCATTCGATGGGCGGCCTGGTATCTCGCTACTACTCCGAACTGATGGGTGGCAACAAGAACGTGCTGGGGATCGTGCACGGCGTAATGCCCGCCACGGGTTCGGCTACAGCCTATAAACGGGTGAAGGCCGGCACGGAGATGCCGGAAGGGATCGTCTTGGGCGCCAACGCCGCGGAGATGACTGCTGTGTTCGCGCAATCACCCGGGCCCCTGCAGTTGTTGCCCAGCCCGGAGTACGGGATGGGTTGGCTCAAGCTCAAGGACGGAAAGAGTACTGTCGGCTTGCCCAAGGCAGACCCGTACAAGGAGATCTATACCGTCCGCGGCAAGTGGTGGGGCCTTTGCGATGACAAGCTGATCAATCCGCTGGATCCGAAGAAGGCGACGATTGATCGGGACTGGATCGGATTTGTGGATCTTATTGAGCGTCAAGTCAAAGTATTCCAAGCGGAGATCAGTGGGAAGTACCACGCAACCACTTACGCATTCTATGGAGACGATTCAGGTCATAAGACATGGGGCGACGTGGTCTGGGAGCGGAGAATCTCCAGTGCTCTCCGGCTGTTCGATGCGTATCCCAAAGTTGACGATCTCGCGGCCGGACAGGTCTTGCACGATCCGGGGAAGGGCGAACAGACAGTGCACCAGCACACTGGCGGCAGACCGTTGGCGACAAGCTTCATTTTGAAGGGGGCCGGCGAGAACGGAGATGGCACGGTACCAATCCGATCCGGCGCCGCCCCAGGCCGAAGAGTCAAGGCTTGTGTGCCATATCCGGGCGTCGATCACGAAGGTGCATACAAGAACAGGTCCCAACAGCTTTTTGCCCTTTGGGCGATCACCAAGATTGCCTGTGGCGTTGCGAAGACCTCGATGGCCTACAAGTCATGAAGAAAGCAACCGTGGTGGCCATCGCATGTTTCGCGCTATGTCTGACAGCCTGCAATCCGCCCAAGCCATTGACGCAAGAGGAGAGAAAAACCATGAACGAACTAACAGCCAATCTCGGTCCGCGCTGCGTGGGACGCTACCTGATTGACATGCCGGCTGATGTGTTTGTGTTTGGAAACCTCACGGTGGACCAGATTCCTCTTGAGGCGATGGCAATGCCGGAGGATCAGTTTCAGCGGGAGGTCACCTCACGCGAAGCGGAGTTGAAAGGTACCAGGAGTGCCGATGCTTACCCGTTCCTGTATGCAAGCGGTGAGGTGTCGGGTGCAGCTACAAGATATTTCATTCATCGGGGCGATGTTCTTGCTCATCCAGCCAGCCGGGTCATCGAAGCTTACAAGTGGGACCGGGGCTTTCAGATCAAGATGAGAACGGAGGGGTGGGATTACACCAACCCGGATCAAACCAACGACTCGCTTGTCGAGCTAATCACTCCCAAGAACATCGTTCCGGAACTGCGCGCCCGCGTATTCGACCTGCTGAAACGTGTGCGTGGCCGTCCGGAAAGTGAGATTCCGTCCGAGCCCGGGGTGTGCTTTTTTGGTGGGTTCCTGCCGGGCAAGGCCGGTGCCACGGAAAACCTTTGGACCCAATTCGTGCTGCATGACAAGATCGACGTTAGTGTCGGTCTGGAGACGAATTCCGATATTCGAGAGCAAACCACGCTGCTGCAACGTGGCGACAGCATCAACGCGGCGCTCAAGGAAAGAGAGGGCCGCACGATTCGAATGGGGCCGGTGGACTTGCCTGGCTTGCCGGCAGAGGAATGGCTGATGGCGGGGATAACCACGCGAGGTGTGCCTGGACACCATCTGGCGCTGGAGGCGAATTCCAGGATCGGCAGTGCGCAAGCGCCCTTGGTCATCTTGGAAATGGATACTGGATCTGAGAATAGAGTGCTACGCGATCCTATCGAAAAGGCATCGCTGACCGAGGGCGAGGCCGTTGCGCTATGGGACGTGGTCTCACGAACCTTGCGCCCGCGTCCGAACGGATTCTGACATCCCTCAAAGCCAGTAACGTAACAGGAGAACAGAACAGTGAACGAACTGAAATCCAATCTCGGTCCGCGCTGCGCGGGATGCCATGGCTGTTGATTTCTCGCTTTTGCCGAAGGAAGAACCGGAGCCCGGCAATTCTCCATCGCGGCCAGTCTGGGCGATCGTGTTTCTCGTCATGGTGCTGGCGTGCGCATTCGTGATCCTCCTGTCATGGCCGAAGCATCTGCCCACGCACACGTGGAGATTCTGGGCAACCCTGATCCTGTTCCCGGTGGGGATACCTGCGTCGATATTGCTGTTCCGGTATAGCTATCATGAGGGTCACAGACTTGACGTTCTGATGCGCAACGAAGTGATCCGCAGGTACAACGAGTGCGTCTTCGCCTTGGCTGCGCGTCCCTTGGCCTTGCTCGGCGCGGCCCATCGTTTTTCGTCGGACCAGAGCGAGAACGCAACTGGCGCCATAAGGGCAGGTACTGTCAGGCTGGAGACGCAAAAGCCGATCGCGAGAGACGGCGCTCCTACAAAGGCTCGCTGGCTGGTGGTGCCTGGCGTACCGCTTGATCCTGGTGGAAAGGAGGCAGATGATCGCCGTCATTGCAAGGTGACGCGATGGTTGTATTCGGAACTGCTTGACGATCTTGCCAACCGCATCCAGTCCTTGCCTTCGCGGGTCGATCTTAGTGTTTGTCTATGGGTGTCGGGAGGATTGCTTCGCAAGGATTATGTGGCGCTCTGGCAAGAATGCTGGCGAAAACGTCAACTTCGAGATATGCGCCTCGCCGAGGAGACTGAGCCTGCCGGCCTCGATGTTCTCGACAGTTGGCTTGATCAGGCTGCTGGTGGCGAAGGGCGCGAGGCGRGATTGATTGTCGCCATTCAACTGTATCCGGTGCTGAGCAAGACGCCGCCCGTCGGCGCGACGGAAGCGGGAGCCGCTCTTCTTCTCATGCCAGGCGAACAGGCTGGCCGGCTCCATGTGGTGTCTGAGGCAACCCTGCATCGCCCGGTACGCGGTCCGTTCGACCAGTCCGACGGCGCTTTGTCGCATGCCGTGAAATGGGGCGATGTCACTGCCGCGGACATTCCCGGTGGTTGGCAGACAGGCCTCGATGCAACGCAGGCGGGGGTGTTGCGCGAGGCTGCCATGCGTCTTGGGCTGACCGTCCGGCCTACAGACCTCGACCAGACCGTCGGGCATGCTGGCGCTGCGGCACCCTGGCTCGCGATAGCCTGCGCTGCGGGTTCGCTATCCGGTGACGTCCAAAGTCAGATCGTCTTTGCTGGCCAGCCTGACGGTGTGGATTCTGCGGTCGTGCGTTCGGTATCGCGCGAGACTGAGCCAGTCTGACCGCACAGTATTCGTCTGATTTTGCGACGGAGTCGCCAAGGCACGAACTGGAGAGGGTTCCTGTATCGATACAGGCCGAGAGATGGCAAACAAGGAGCTGATTTTGATAAGACGTTACGACATCACGAGGGGTGATTCGACAACCTCTGGTGGAACCGTTGAAGGTGGGGATGGGGACGACAAGGTGGGAGATCGCGAGCAGGCTTATGAGGGCGATCCGGTGTGGTGTCCAGCCTGCAAAACGATGGGACGGATCGTTTGTGTCGGGCCACGCCTGTCGATGACGGGGCCTGACGGGCGACAAGCCGCATTGAGCGATGACCTCTGTGTCTGCCGGTGTGATCCAAGCCCTCGACTGATACCGTCGCAGCACGCGTCTTACATGGATGTCTGAGAACGCCGTGCGACTGGCGTGAGGGCATCAAGTATCCCGATTGAGTTCAGAGCATGGGCATGAACGTATCTCCCGAACAATGAAGAAGCTGCAGATCGACCTCACCTTGATACTCGTTCTCGCACTGGTATTCGCCGGTGCCATCTGGATGTGGGGCGAGTACGCTGATATCAAGACGCCAGAAGCGCGGAGCTTCTGGCTATCAGTGGTCGCTGTTGGCGCCATTGTGCTGGCGATTGTCGCGTCGTTGGATCGTCTGGGCCGCTGGTGGGATGCCCTGCATACATTGAGCAAGTGGTTAAGTCTTCGGAAATCGGAGATGGCTGGCACGACGCAAGCGAGCATTCTCGCCATCAGTGACCGGAAGGGATCTGAGCCAAGACTGCTGGGGCCATTTCGCCAGGAGTTGCAGCAGCGACACGGTTTTCGTTGGCGCTATCGCCAGCCCTGGCTGTTGATCACCGGCGACGATGCTGCCATTGCCCGACTGTTGCCCGACCTGGCGGAACAGGGTTGGCTGATCACCCCCGACGCGGTGCTGCTRTGGAGCAAGAGCGGGCAGAATGGCCAGCCGGACGCCGACTGGCTCAAGCAACTCTACAAACTACGCCGCCGCCGTCCGGTGGACGCCGTGGTCCTGACCACCGACGGCACGGCAGACCTGCCGGCACAGCGTCGTGTCACCCATCCCTACGGTATTGGCCTGGCGCGCATCGCCGAGGTGCTGCGCTGGTCCGCCCCGGTCTACCTGCTCGATGTGGCCCTGACGGACGCGCTCGCCAATGGCAATACGCCGGTCATCGGTTGCGAACTGCCGCGTCTTGCGGATGAGGCAGCCATCGAGAAGGCGCTGCTTGTGGTGCGGGACCGCCTGTTGCAGCGCAGCGTCGCGCAACTGATGCAAAACGAGCGCGACCGCTACATGGGCGAGCTTTCCCAGTGCCTCGACACGCGCGGCAAGGCGCTCGCCGAATGGATTGCCGGCCTGAACGGCGGGCGGCGCCGGCGCATCCCGGTCGGCGGCATTGTCTTCGCGCCGTATCCACGGCCTGCCGCCACCGATGCGAGCGCGCCGACCAGCGCCGACCTGCCGCTCTGGCAGTACCTGGGCGATGCGGCCCGCCGTCAACCCGGACGGCGGACCGGCTGGCACCCGGTCACGGTGTTTTCAATCCTGAGCCTGACGGCTATCGGCCTGTGGGGTGCCGGCATGCTGGTGTCCGGCGTGCTGAACGGGCGGGACCTGCAAGCCGCCCAACAATCCGTGAACGACATCCGGTCGGCCCCCAACCCGGCCGCCCGCCTGCGCGCGCTCCTCGCCTTACAGCAGCAAATCGAACGCTACGAGTACCGCACCCAGCATCACGTACCCCTGACCCGCTTTGGCCTGAATCGCGATCCGGCGGTCCTAGCCGCGCTGTGGAAGCCATACACGCAGGCCAGCCGCGAGTTGCTCGTCGCGCCCGTGCAGCGGGATCTGGAGGCGTCCCTGGTGGATCTCGTGCAACTGCCGACCACGGTGCTGGATGAGGTAACCAATCGGGTGGCGCTGGGTGGCCACCAGGCGCTCAAGTCCTACCTGATGCTGGCCAACCCCGAGCGCGCCGAGCCGGCATTCCTGACCCCGCAACTGGTGCAGCATTGGTCCACCGATGCCCGAATTACCCCGGGCGAGCAGTTGGATCTCTCGGAGCGGCTGCTCAAGTTCCATGCGCAGCACCTGCAGGCCAACCCGGCCTGGCGCATCGAGCCGCGGCCAGAACTGGTCGCCGGCGCACGCCAGACGCTGCTGGCCGTGATCGGGGAGCGCAACGCCGAGGCCACTGTCTACCAGGGCATGATCCAAGCCTTTGGTGAGAACGGTGGCAGCAAGTATCCGGACCAGACCCTGGCGTCCCTGACCGCCGGCACCGATACCCGGGGGCTGGTGCGGACCGCCGCCATCGTTCCCGGCGTCTTTACCCGGCAGGCCTATGAGGACTACGTGGTTCCCGCAATCGAGCAGGCCGCCAAGCGTACGGAAATCGCCAATGACTGGGTGCTGACCGACGGCAAGCCGCAGCAGCAGACGGCGAGCCGCTCGGCCGAAGCATTACAGGCGGCGTTGACCGAGCAGTACTTTGCCGACTACGCGGAGCGCTGGCAGGGCTTCATGAACAGCCTGCAATGGGAACCGGCGCCGACCCTGCCGGCTGCGATCGATCAACTCAAGCTGATGGCCGACGCGCGCCAGTCACCGGTGATCGCGCTGATGAAGTCGCTCGAATACCAGGGTGGCGCCGGCGCGCGCAAGGACACGCTGTCCGATACGCTGGTGGCCAAGGCGCAGGACCTGCTGGGCAAGAAGGGGGCCGCACCCGAGGTGGCGAAGCCGGACGCGGCGGGACCGCTCGGAGCGGCCTTTGGCCCGGTGCTGCGGCTGGTGGCACAGGGCCAAGCCGCCGGCGCCAATGCTGGCACCAACGCGGGCACCAGCGGTGAGCTGAGCCTGCAACGGTTCCTCGACCGCGCAACGGCGCTGCGTCTGCGCCTGCAGCAGGTCAGCAACAGCGCCGATGCCGACGCGCAGGCCCGGCAAATGGCGCAGGCGCTGTTCCAGGGCAAGGGCTCGGAACTCGCCGACACCCAGGCCTATGCCCAACTGATGGCGGCCAGCCTCGGCAGCCAGTGGGCGGGCATGGGCGAGACGCTGTTCGTGCGGCCCATCTCGCAGGCGACGCAGACGGTGCTGCAACCGGCGCAGGCCAGCCTTAACGAGGCCTGGCGGCACAGCATCGCGATGACGTGGGGCCGCTCGTTCGCCGGACGCTATCCGTTTGCCGACAGCGCCAACGATGCGTCGCTGCCCGAACTGGCGCGCTTCCTGCGCCCGCAAAGCGGACTGATCGGCGCGTTCCTCGGCACGCAACTGGCGGGCGTGCTCGAGTTGCAGGGCGATCAGTGGCTGCCGGCAGCCACCGGCGGGCAGGCACAGTCCTTCGATCCCGCCTTCCTCAACGCGATCAACACCTTGCAGCGCATTGCGGCGCACCTGCTGGCGCAGGGCGAGCCCCGGTACCGCTTCGAGTTCAAGCCGATCCCAACCCCGGGCTTGACCGACACCGTGCTGACGCTGGATGGGCAAAAGCTGCACTACTACAACCAGCGCGAGACCTGGCAGGCGATGACCTGGCCGGGCAACAACCTGCAGGACCCGGGTACCCGGCTGCAGTGGCAGACCGAGACGGCGGGCACCAACAAGAACTACGAGTTCGGCGGCCGCTGGGGACTGGTGCGGATGCTGGAGCAGGCGCACATCGAGCCGGTCGATAGCGCGAACTACCAGTTGACGTGGCAGGCGAGGCCAGATGCGCCAGAAGAGCCAGGCGCCAAGAACCAGGCCGACGGGCATGGCCAGACCCTCGCCGAAGATCCCGACAGTCTGACCGCGCGCAGCGCCAAGGTGCCTGTTATGGCGGACTTGACCTATCCGGTGCGCTACCTGACGCGTACCGAGGTCGGCCAGGGACCACTGGAGATGCTGGCCCTGCGGGGCTTCGTGCTGCCATCGCGCATCTTCGTGGGCCGGGAGCCGCGGGTCGCGGCACGTGGCACTCCGGGCCCACGTCAGTAGGCAAGCGGTCAGGGTCTTTCACGAAGTTGTCGTAGTCTTCCCGGCTAACTTCCATCGTTGCCCCTTGATGTCCAGGGTTCCCGGCGCTCCGGCGCTCAGGCCCGCAGATACCCCTCCGCCAGCGCGACCCAACACGCCGCGCCAAGCGGAATCAACTGGTCGTTGAAGTCGTAGCCGTCGTTGTGGATCGAGCAGCCGACCCACTCGCCGGTGCCATTGCCCAGCGCGAAGTAGCAGCCCGGCATCTTCTCCAGCATCCATGCGAAATCCTCGCTGCCCATCTGCATCGATGGCGGCACCTGGATGACCTTGTCGCTGCCAAGCACGCTGGCCACGGCCTGCCGCGCGATGGCGGTGGCTTCCACGGTATTGCAGATCGCGGGCGCGAGGCGCTCGTAGGCGATGTCCACCGCCACGCCACAGGAGGCGGCCTGGTGCGTCACCACCTCGCGGATGCGGTTTTCCAGCAGGTCGCGTACCTCAGGCACGGTGGCCCGCACGCTCAGCTTCAGCGTCGCGGTCTCCGGGATGATGTTGTAGGTGCTGCCGGCTTCCATCTGGCCCACGCTGATCACGCCGGCATCGACCGGCGCCACGTTGCGCGCCACGATGCCCTGCAGCGCTACCACGGTAGCCGCCAGCGCCAGCGTGGGATCGGCGGCGCGGTGGGGCATGGCGCCATGCCCGCCTTTGCCGCGGAAGGTGATCGTGGCGCGGTCCGACGAGCCGCCCATCGGGCCGCTCTGTACCACCGCCATGCCCACCGGCAGGCCCGGCGCATTGTGGAAGGCGTAGATCGCATCGCAGGGGAAACGCTCGAACAGGCCGTCGTTCATCATGGCGAGCGCGCCGGTCATGCCTTCCTCGTCCGGCTGGAAGATCAGGTTGAGCGTGCCGTCGAAGTTGCGCGTGGCGGCCAGGTATTCGGCGGCCGCCAGCAGCGTGGCGGTATGGCCGTCGTGGCCGCAGGCGTGCATGCGGCCGGGCACCTGGCTGGCATAGGGCAGGCCGGTGCGCTCCTGCAGCGGCAGCGCGTCCATGTCGGCACGGATGCCGATGCTGCGCGTGCCGTTGCCCACCTTCAATTGCGCCACCAGCCCATGGCCGCCGACGGTGTGCACGTCGTAGCCCCACTCGCGCAGCAGGGCGGCGGCCATCCCGGCGGTGCGCGGCACGTCGGCGCCAAGCTCGGGATGCGCGTGGATGCGGTGCCGCAGTTCGGCGAAGCGCGCGGTGGATTCGTTCAGGGCGGACGGGACATTGCCTGGAGTCTGGGTCATGACAGTACGATCCTGGATGTGCTGTGGAATCGGGAAAGAGGGAAAGAGGGGAAGACGATCCTGGCGCGCGTCAGTCGCGGCCCGGGTGGCTGGGGAACAGCGCCAGCGCGCTCAGGCTGATGCAGGCGGAGGCAAACAGGTACCAGGCCGGCGCCATGTTGCTGCCGCTGGCGGCGATCAGCCAGGTGACGATCAGCGGGGCGAAGCCGCCGAACACGGTCACGCCAAGGCTGTACATTACCGACATACCGGTGGCGCGATGGTGGCGCGGCAGCGCCTCCATCATCAGTGCGGCGCCGGCGCCGCTGCTGACCGACATCAGCGCCACGGCGCCGCCGATCAGCGCCATGGTGAGCGGCAGCTCCGGCCCCGACGAGAGCAGCATGAAGTTGGGGTACACCAGCGCCAGCGATGCCAGCCCGCCGGCAAACAGCAGCGGCTTGCGGTGGGGCAGCCGGTCGGCCAGCAGGCCGGACAAGGGCGCCACCACCAGCATGGCGAGGCCGGCCATGCACGCCGCCAGGAACGCGGTGACGGGCGGCATGTGCAGCGTGTTCACCAGGTAGGTGGGCATGTAGAACACCATGATGTACATCGACGAAGTCGAGCCGGTCATCAGCAGCATGCCCAGCAGCAGCGTGCGGCCATGCTCGCGGAACACCGCGCCGATGCCGCCGTGCTGCCCGCCTTCATGCGTTTCCTGCAGATGGCGGCGGATATACATGCCCACGGGCGCGATCAGCAGGCCTAGCAGGAACGGCAGGCGCCAGCCCCAGTCATGCATGGCTTCCGGGCTGAGCAGGGCCGATACCGCAGCACCTGTCAGCGCGCCCAGCAGCGCGGCGCCGCCTTGGGTGGCGGCCTGCCAGCTAACCAGGAAGCAGCGGTTGCGCTTGCTTGCCGACTCCAGCAGCAACGCGGATGCCGCGCCGACCTCGCCGCCCGCCGACAAGCCTTGCAGCAAGCGGCCGAGCACAACCAGCACGGTCGCCGTCACGCCGATGCTGGCGTGGGTAGGCGTGAACGCGATCAGCGCCGTGCCTGCGGTCATCAGTGCAATGGTGAGCGTGAGCGCGGTCTTGCGGCCGCGCCGGTCGGCAAGGCCACCGATCAGCACCGCGCCGAGCGGACGCATCACGAAACCGGCGCCAAACGTGGCAAAGGACAGCAACAGCGAAGCCAGCGGGCTGCTCGACGGAAAGAACAACTTTCCGATGGTGGCGGCGAAGAAGCTGTAGACGGTGAAGTCGTAGATCTCCAGCCCGTTTCCGATCGCGGCGGCGACGATGGCGCGGCGCGAATGCGGGCGGGCCGCGGTAGGGGCGGCGGTGGATGCCGTGCCGGCGGGGCTGGATAGCGCGGTAGGCGCGTGGGTCATGCTTTCCTCCTCGGGTGGGATTGGCTCGGGACGGCTGCGGCGCGGCGCCGTCTCTACTGGTGTGCTGGCATGGTAAGAGCGAGGCGCCGGATAAGCACTTCGCTTTTTTTCATGGGTATGAGGATCGGGAATAGGCGGGGATAGGCGGAAATGGGCGGGAACAAGCGGGCATGGGCGCCAGCCATCGGGAATGGCGGGCGATGCTCAAAGGGGGGAGGGGTGCCGCGCAAGCCGGCGGGGGGCAGCTTACGCGCGTCCATGCAACGGCGCAGGCGCAGGCCAGTTCAGGGGGCGGCCGCGCCGCCCGGGGCCGGGGAGTTGCCGGAAAGCGCTTCCAGCATGGCGTCGTGCAGGCGAGCCGCGGCCCAGGTCAGTACGTGCCGGTCGCGCGTGACCAGGGAGATGGCGCGCTCGGGCACCGGCTCTTCCACCTCGATGAAGTCCATATTGTCCGTGACGAACTTGCTGCCGCGCGATTCGCTGGAAAGCAGGATCAGGGTATCCGCCTTCCAGCACAGTTCCAGCGCCAGTCCCATGGAAGTGCACTCGATCACGCGCGCGGGGGGCRCCAGGCCATTGCCCGCGAACAATTGGTGAAAGGGCGAACTGGTGTCGGAGAGCGGGTCCAGCACCAGCCAGTCTGCCTGCTGCAGCAAGCGCACCGAGCGGGCCGCGCGCAGCGGGTGCCCGCGCCGCCCGGCAATGATGGTCGGCAGGCGGCAGGCCTGGGTGCAATCCAGCCCGCGGTCTGCCGGCAGCAACTGGGAGGTCACGGCAAAGTCCATGGTGCCCTCGCGCAGGTGCTCCAGCAACTGCGTCGGCCGCATCTCCTGCACGCGCAGGCGCGCGTTGGGAAACTCGCGCCGGAAGGTGCTCAGGCAGGCCGCCATCGGCCGCATCACCGCCGTGACCGGCGTCACGCCAACCGTGATCTCGCTGACCACGCTGCCCATCATGTCTTCCAGGTCCTCGCGCGCGCGCCGCACGTTCTCGCTGATCAGCCGGGCATGCGTGACCAGCCGCTGGCCATGGGGGGTAAGGCGCACGCCCTTGCTCGAACGCACGAACAAGGTGGCGCCTACGCTGCTCTCCAGTTCCTTGATGGCCTTGCTCAGCGCGGGCTGCGTCAGGTGAAGGATGCGGGAGGCTTCCTGGATGCTGCCGGTGTCGGCGATGGCGGCCAGGGCGCGCAGCTGGTTAAGCTTCATGGGGAGCCTGCGGAGTCGTGGACGCACATGTTAAAGGCAAAGCGCCCGGCGCAGGTGGCCGGGCGCGGTAACGAACGCCGCAGTTCGCGCTCAGTGTGCCGTCACGCCGGCCGGGCTTGCCGCCGCGGCAAGCGCGCGTGGGCCCTTGTGCGCCGGCAGCTCGCCGCTGAAGGCAAAGTCCACTTCCGGCACATAACCGCTGATGATGTCGGCAATGGCGCGGCCCGAGCCGCAGCCGTGCGTCCAGCCCAGCGTGCCGTGGCCGGTGTTGAGGTAGAGGCCGTCGATCCCGCTGGCACCGATATACGGCACGTTGCCCGGCGTGGCCGGGCGCAGGCCCGTCCAGAAGCGCGCCAGTTCAGGACGGCTCATGTCCGGGAACACGTCCAGCGTGCGTTTGACGATGGCGTCGCAGCGCACCGGGTTCAGGTCCATCGCATAGCCATTGAGCTCGGCGGTGCCCGCTACGCGCAGGCGGTCGCCAAAGCGCGAGAACACCAGCTTGTACTCGTCGTCGGTCAGGCTCACGCTGGGCGCGCGCGCGGGGTCGAGTACCGGCAGCGTCACCGAGTAGCCCTTGGCCGGATAGATATCCAGCTTCACCCCCAGCGGGCGCGCCAGCATCGGGCTGAAGCTGCCCAGCGCAAGCACATAGGCATCGGCGCTTTCGATCTGGTAGCCGCCGGTTTCATCGGCGATCTCCACGCCGCGCATCCTGCCGCCATCGGCATGCAGGCGCTGCACCCGCACGCCGTAGCGGAAGCGCACGCCAAGCGCCTCGCACTTGGCCGCCAGCTCGGTGGTGAAGCGGTGCACGTCGCCGGATTCGTCCTCGCTGGTATAGGTGGCGCCAGCCAGGCGCGGCGCGATATTGGACAGCGCCGGTTCCAGGCGTACGACTTCGTCGGGCCCGATCACGCGGCGCTCGCAGCCCAGTTCGCGCATGATGCGCGCCGGCTCGATGGCCGCGTCGAATTCCTTCTGGCTGGTGTAGAAATGCAGGATGCCGCGCGTCAGGTGGTCATACTCGATGCCGGTTTCCTCGCGCAGGGCCTGCAGGCTGGCGCGGCTGTATGTGCCCAGGTTGAGCAACTGGATCATATTGTGGGTGGAGCGCTTAGCCGTGCACTCGCGCAGGAACTTCAGTCCCCACGACCATTGCGCCGGGTCGGCGCGCAGGCGGAACAGCAGGGGCGCATCCTCCCGGCCCAGCCAGCGCAGCATCTTCAGCGGCGCGGCCGGGTTGGCCCACGGCTCGGCATGGCTGACCGAGATCTGGCCGCCGTTGCCAAAACTGGTTTCCCGGGCGGCGCCCGCGTTGCGCTCCAGCACCACCACCTCATGCCCGGCCTTGGCCAGGTACCACGCAGAAGCGACGCCGATCACGCCGGCTCCCATCACGATGACTTTCATTCTTCAGGCTCCGGACAGCAAAAAGGGGCAGACAGGCCATCTGGCCTGTCTGCCCCCACTGTCCTTTTGCCTGAGAGATTCGCCGCACCCACCACGGGTGCCGGCTTGCCCCTTCGGCGGCCGCATGCCGCGCCACGCTTGGTGGTCCGGTCCGGCGCTCTCCAGTTTTATCGGTTTCCAGTCTTCTGCACCTGAGCGTTTCAGGGGTACGCCTTCGGTAGAGGGGGTAATCCGGTGGTAGCCAGACCGCCTCATTCTCCTGGAAGCCGCACCATAGCACGCGTGGCAGGGAGACTGCAAGGGCAGTATAGGGGCCCGGCAGCGGCGGCGCCAGCCCGCCGCGGGGCCGCGCGCTGTAGCAGCGTTCTGTAGCAGTCCGGCCGGCCCAATTTGGGAGCCGGCGCAGCGGTGACGGGCGTCCGGCGCTCGTCACCGCGCGTTGCCACACCCGGGCCAGCGAGGGTTTGGTGATGCGGTTCGTCGCAACGGCGGGGGCGCTCTCGAGTCAGTGTGCCGTCATGGCCAGCATGGGGTCCCGCCGGGTGCACCGCGACGAGGCGAGCGTGGGCTCGTCGCGCCGTCTGGCGGAGCGGCCTACCGGCACGGGTCGCGGCGTTCGTTCACGGTGCGTACACGGTCGATACGTGCCAGCGCTGCCGCCCATCTGTGTGCGCGGAAACACACTGCGCTTCCGGTTACACATTGTAACCTTTGGTAACACGTGATGTAATGTGTATTGTAAAACGCCATACACATTCCGTTATGAGTTCAGAGAAATCTGTCGGCATCAGCTTCCGCGTGACGCCTCACTTCAAAGCCCTCCTTGAGGCAGCCGCACAGCGGGAGAAGCGCAGCCTCACCAATATGCTCGAGGTGGTACTGGCCGACTACTGTCAGCGCCATGGCATCGGCGGGGAGTCTTCAACTCGCCAAGAAACGACGGCAGTGGGGAGGGGGCGATGAGTGGACTGCAGACGTTTCTGGCGGGCAYCAGCCCCACCTTGGGCCAGTTGGGCGGCTTACCCCTCGGCGTCTTTGTGCTGGTTGTCCTGCTGACCGGAGCGTTTCTGGTCGGCTACGGGATACGTGGCATACCCTTGTGGTGGCGCCTGCGCGCATCCGTCCGCCGCATCGAACTGTTGCGCAAGGCTGGCAGCAGCGTCCGTCCTGATGACCTTGCCGATATTTTTCGCTGGGCGCCTGTCAAGCATTTGTGGGCGGAGTACAGCCACACGCTTCATGAGTTGAAGAAGGCGTCGAACGGGGAGTTGAGCGTGGTGGAGGTGCGAGCCACGGTGCCGGCAGAAGCGTTCTTCACCCGGGAAGTGCTTGTGGACAGTCGCCTGTTCGACGATTTCACGCGCCATCTGCCGGGTGTTCTTACTGGGCTCGGCATCATCGGCACCTTTGCGGGCCTATTGGATGGGCTGGGGAAATTTGACCCCTCTTCCACTGCCGCCGCCGTGTCGGGGCTGAAGCCGTTGATGGCGGGGGTGCAGCACGCCTTTGTGGCGTCCGCTGCTGCAATCGGTTGCGCGATGGGCGTGACCTTCGCCAGCAGGCTTGTCCTGGCCTGCCTCTACCAGTTGGTCGAGCGTCTGAACCAGGCTATCGATGCGTTGTATGAGACGGGGGCGGGGGAAGAATATCTGTCTCGGCTGGTGCAATCGTCCGAGCGCAATGAGGCACATACCGCGCAGCTTAAGGATGCGTTGGTCGAAGACATGACCAAGTTGATGAACAACCTGGTCGACCGTCAAATTCAGGCTCAGCAGGAAGCTTCCCGACTGCTGGGCGACCGTATCGGAGAGACCATCTCCGGGTCTCTGGCTGCGCCGATTCAACGGATGACGGACGCGATGGAGCAGACCCACCGCGGCAACGGCGAAGCGGTCACGGGGATGTTGGAGACCATGCTGTCCGGGTTTATGGCGAAGCTGGAGGATACATTCGGCGGCCAGATGCGCGGCATCAATGAGCAAATGCAGCGGTCCATGGACGCAATGACTGCCGTCCAGTCATCGCTTCAAAGCCTTTTGTCGGATATTAAGACCACCAATGAACACGCCGCCAGCCAGATGAGTGGCACGCTGGAAGAGGCGATGAAGAAGGCGGCTGATAATCAGCAGGTTCTCACGGACCAGATGCGGCAGTTTGTCCAGGAGTTCCGGAGCCTGGTCAGCGATGAGCAGGAAAAGTCGAAGCGCGCGATGGATGACGCGGTCATGAAGGTGCTGGGGGAGGTTGCCGCCGGCATGGAGCGCATGGAGGGCTTCCGCAAGGCGGCCGCAGCCGAGGAGACGAGTCGCAATCAACAGCTGAGTGACCAGACCAACCAGCTCGTCGGGGGGCTCACAACGCAGGTGGATGGTCTGCTCAAGTCCGTCGCCGACCAGGTCACCAAGACGCAACACAATATTGATGCCCTGGGCAACGTATCCTTGCGCGCTATCGACGGCATGAATCAGGGCGCCTTGACCCTGAGTGCCGCAGCCCAGCGTTTTGAGTCTGCAGGAAGTGCTGTAAGTGGCGTGTTTGACCGGTCGACACGGGTGTCGGAGCAGCTGACGTCGGCAGCAAACACGCTGCAGGTGGCGGCAGTGGCGGTCCAGCGTGGATTTGACCAGTACGACTCCACGCGCAGGACCGTCGACGCGCAGGTGGCATCGCTGACCGGCCTAATCGAAGCGGCGAAGAAGGAGGCGGGCGTCTCTAAGGACCTGGTCGAGAGCATTAAGGCCAGCGTGGAAGCGTTGCGGCGAGCCGAGTCCGATAGCCGTACGCATCTGGATAGCGTCAATGATGCCCTTCTGAAGGCGTTCCATGAGTTTGGCATTCAGCTGGTCGGTTCCGTCAAGCAGACCATCGCAGAGACTGACCGTCACCTCTCGCAGGGGACGGGGCACTTGAATGGCGTCGTGCAGGAACTGGCGACCGCAGTTCATCGTATGAGGAAGACGTGAGATGCTCGGCCGGGTAATTCTCAAGCGTGGCGCCAAGGCGGAGGGCGAAAGTCCGTTCTGGATTTCGTTCTCCGACCTGATGACGGCACTCATGACGCTGTTTCTGGTGGTGATGGCGGTGACCCTTGTCGCCGTCACCAAGAACCTGACGGCTGAAGAGGAAGCGAAGATTCAGCGCGAGAAGGATATTCGCGGCGTGATGGCGCAAATCAAGCGAGACTCTGCCCAGAAGAATGTCAACGTCGACGAGTCGACCTACCGTATTGACTTGGGCGACGTCGTACGGTTCGAGAGTGGCGACTACTCCATCAAGCCGGACGCTGCACGCTTCTTGCGTGACTATATTCCAGTGCTATTGAACGCCAAGTCGACCCCGGAAGGGCAGCGATGGATGCGTCGGGTGGTCGTGGAAGGGTTCACGGACCAGGATGGCACGTACCTCTATAACCTTGGCCTGAGTCTCAATCGTAGCCGAAGCGTGGTATGTATGCTGTTTGCTCGCCCCGCGACGGGCGAACGCATTTTGACGGCGTCTCAGCTCCGGCAAGTCCAGGACCTCTTTCTGGTCGGCGGTTATTCCTTCAATTCCATTCGCCAGGACAAGGCGGCCAGCCGCCGCGTGGAGCTAAAGATTGAGTTCTGGGGGGTAGACGAAAAGGGGCCGCCGGCGAACGCGCTCACCAACACCAAGGAGTTCGGACAGTGCTAGCCACGGTGGCGCTAGAGCGCCTGAGGTTCGGGTTGGCCGATGCGCTGGCCTCGATGGACATCTCGGGAGGCAAATTCGGCTTCCCCGAGTATGTCAAACAACAAGCCGCCGAGTCGGAGAAGTTGTTTCAGGGATACAGCCAAGGGGAACGGAACCGAGAGGATGCCTATGCGGCCGCCCGAGCCCTCGTTCGCGGTCAAACGCTCAATGCGTGGCAGCGCGACCTCGCGGCGTCGGCCCTGGCGGAGCCGATTCGTGAGTTGTCGGGCGTCGTGGCGCTTGGCTGTAAGCACTTCCCTGCGCTCCTGGCCTCCTATGAGGTCGAGGCGCAAAACGGCGAGCTGTGGCGGCTTACCTGGCATGGCCTGCTGAGCTCATATTTTTCCTTTGACCCCAGCGCTAGCGTGTCGGATGCGGCGAAGGCCGGCTGGCAACAACTTCGCCTTTTCCTCGAACGGAGCTGGCCCGTCATTGACAGGGGGACGGGCAGCTCGCAGGTTCCCGATTGGGTGGCCGTGCTCCGGAGCGAGTCACAGGTATTGACCGACAAGCCGGCAGACAAATACGCACGTAGCTACCTGATGGGCGACACCGGGCCGGTCGAGAGAATTGCTGCCGACCTCGGCATCCCCCCTTCAAGCTGGTTTTGGCACGCCTTGGTATTGGGGGTCGTTCGCCAAGCCACCGCAACCACGGATGCGGAGTTCAGGCAGCGGATTCCGAGATTGCTGCAGCTGATTCACGATAAGCCGGTGTTTCGGGATGAAGCGGTCGAGTTGATTCTTGTTCGTTACCATGCGTGCAAGGGCGCTTCCCAAGACGAGCGT
This sequence comes from Cupriavidus sp. 01L45, assembly GCF_056399885.1. NCBI lineage: Bacteria > Pseudomonadati > Pseudomonadota > Betaproteobacteria > Burkholderiales > Burkholderiaceae > Cupriavidus > Cupriavidus sp. 01L45. The sequence goes on from NZ_JBFTSG010000008.1 coordinate 129,691, forward strand.
CTGCGCGACTTTGTGGTGCAACCCTCGGTCTGGAAGAATCCCAAACTGAAATCGGCAGGGATTGCCACGGCCTGGAATCGCGTGCCTGAGCCCGTCTGGCGGATGGTCTTGGGCTGGGTCAACGAGCGCAATCTCAAGGATTTCTTTGACATTCTGGCTGCGCGTAACAAGGCCGATGAAGGGCGACTAGCCTTCTGGTCCAAATACATGAAGCAGATTGACTGGACGCGACTAGTCTTCAGTGCAGACACCATGGCGCTCAAGTCAAGTAATGCTGGAGTTCGCGACCTGATTGCACGGGAAGAGGGCTCCTACGCCAGGTTCACGGGCAAGCAGGATGTTGATGCGTTCATGATGCAGATTGGCTCATTTCTTATTATCGAGTTCAGCAAGAAGCCAAACGCGTGTTACGTGTATGAGGCCACGTCACTCCCGTTCGAGCCCTATAGTCACCACTATGATGGCGGGACAGAAGACTTGGCGGCAGGGTATCGCGAGGGGTGTGCGGCGCGAATTGTGCATACCCCGGGCTGGCAGCCCCGTGCGGACGACAAATTGAGAACCATTGGCATCCGGCCCGATGCGCCAGCAAGCCAACCGCATGCCACCGCTGCATCGTCGAGTCGAAGCGCAGGCGCTTCCTCCTCGCGAGGGACACAGACCGCTAGCACCACGGCAGGGAGTGGTCGCGGCGGACCAGATATGTTGCTAGTGCGTGGTCTCGTCAGCCGATTCCCGGGGGCACGGATTGATGACAGACGGAGTACAAATGGTGGGCGGCTGTGGGTGAATGACGACCTGCAGAATGCCCAGCTCGCTGCCGGACTCAAGGCGTTTGGCTTCCGGTGGGCGAATAAGAGCCAAGCCTGGTATTTTCCGGAGAGTTGATGGGACTGTTCGATTTCTTCAAGCGCACCTCAGGCTCGACACCTGATAGGCCGGTACTCAATACAACGTGGACCCAGGATGGCGTCAATGTTGTGTTCGCGAAGCCGCTTGACGAGCCAACCTTGGAGGCGTTGCTGGCTGCGGTTGACCGAGCGGGCCCCGGCGAGTCAGTTCTCGCGGCCTATTTGGCTCAGTTGATAGCCGAGGAGCAGTGCAGCCTCGACATCAATGGCGTGCAGATTGGGTGGGAGGCCGCCTATGGGCTGCTGCGCTCCGCGGAGCATCAAGGCGCGATTCAACTGTTAGGGCTGCCGCCAATTGGTCCGCTGCGACCCATTCTGGGTTGTACCGGGACACTCTCGGAGCCGGAATTCGAGATTGTGGTGACCGGATGGGCCGATGGGAGTCGCGGCGTGAAGCCCAACCGCGTCGAAGGCGCCGTCGTAGAAATTGGCGATGTACCACAGCTACTGTCAGCGGACGCGTGGGCTACGGTCGCCGAGGTCGATGCCTTTCGACGGCGACCGGGCGACAAACGGAATCAGCACGACAATGAGCTCGCGTGGGGTCGTATCCGGGGATGCGCGGACAAGGCCGGCGCGCTTTACGCGACACCTTACCTCGAAACCACTTACGTGCTGACGCCACAGACACTACGGCTCCCATTGGCCAAATCGGAAACGCCGTTTGGCCGTGTGCTGACGGTAGCGCCGACGTTCGATGGCGCCCCCGACGGGTGGCTGAATGCCTTCGATGGGTTCAATGGGGTGCAACCCCATTATGACCTGACCCGAGGTGCCGGACGGGTGCGCGTGGTTGTCGCGGACCCGGTACGCCAGGTGCTGGAGGTCATCAAACGCGAGATGCCGGGAAGACGCGTGGCCGGCGCCAAAGCAGAGAAATTCATACATAACCCTTGGGCTTACCTTGGTGAAAGTGCCCATGAAGTCCTGAACGAGGACGACTTCGAACTCGACCGGGCAGGGGCCGGTGCGCTGGCCGCGGTATTTGGCATTGTGGGCCGCATCGAGGACGCGCGTTTGAATTCCGTGGACCTCTGCGTGACGGAGCATTTTGCCGGGGGCGCGGCCCGTACCGAGCGGCAGTCATTTGCCACGCCAGATGAGCTCGACGCGTTTAACGCAGCACTGCGTGCAGCCCTCGAGCACGACCGCGAGCGTTTCGCCTGGGAGGAGTATGACCTCACCGTCGATGCGGAATCGACGCTTCAGTTGGAGCAAGGTCAACAGTTGGCGCACCTGTGGCGCACGCAGCCGGCCGAGCAGATATCGTTCGACGACGTCTACGAACTGGACGGGTACAGCAGCCGCATCGAGGGGATTGGGGAAGCCAAGCCCATTTACGTGCCAGTCTTCCAGGCGCCGTCGAACAAGCGTGAGGGGGAGGACGGTTGGACGCCTTCGGACCTGACCCCCATGGTCCGTGTGACGTTGCAAGGCCACGAGGGGGATGTCGTCATCCCGCTGAGCAAGCAATGGGTCGAAGGGTTTGACGTGCAGGTAGGCGAAGCCGAAAAGGATGGGCAGGCTTCGGTGCGCAATCCCGACCTCCCGACCGCTGTCGCGACCGCGCAGGCCAGAACGTTGGTCGAGAGTTTCAAGAGCATGCTTGGGGCTCAGGAGAGAGTCAAAGGAGAGGCTGCCACCGGCGCCAAAGAGACGCGCGGTGCGCGGCAGACCCTGCTGGTTAAGACCAATTTTCATGGTGTTGACTACGTTGAGGTGCGCAAGGCCTCCCTGGCACTTCCGGCGGACGCCGAGGCGCAACTCCCGCGCTCAATGCGACCCACAGTTGGATTGAAGCAACATCAAAGGAAAGGCGTGGCCTGGTTCCAGCACCTTGTGTCGAAGGCGCCTCACGAGTGCCGCGGGGCCCTTCTGGCGGATGATATGGGCTTGGGAAAGACGCTGCAGCTCCTGTCCCTGCTTGGCTGGTATTACGAACAGCGACCTCAGTCTGCGCCGTCGGTCATCTTTGCCCCCAAGAGCCTCCTGGAAAATTGGGCGAATGAGGCGGCAAAGTTCTTCACGCCGTCATTCCCCGAGGTGCTGGTGCTGTATGGGGAGGCACTAAAGGCAAGGCGGCAACCGCTAGGTCTCATCGATGTTCAGCTCCAACAACAGGGCATTGTTGAGTTGCTGAAGCCAAACTGGGCGGGGTCCGCAAAGGTTATTGTCACCACGTATGAGGTGCTGACCTCGTATGAGTTTTCGTTCGCGAAACAGCCGTTTGCAATGGTCATTTGCGACGAGGCGCAACGTATCAAGACGCCGGGGACCCGGGTCACCTTGGCCGCGAAGAAGCTGAAGGCTGATTTCCGCATCGCGTGTACCGGCACGCCGGTGGAGAACTCCCTCGCGGATTTGTGGTGCCTATTCGACTTCGTTCAGCCCGGCCTCCTGGGGGCGCTGGAGGAGTTCGGCAAGACCTATCGCCGCCCGATTGAGTGCAAGACGGAGGATGAGGCACAGGCTCTCGGGTATCTCCAATCCACGATTGCGCCGCAGACGCTCCGACGAACCAAGGCCGATATTGCGGACGAACTCCCGCGTAAGTTCTTTGCGAAGAAGGCGGCGACAGGAACGGAAGTGGAGTTCAAATCGACTCTTGAAGAGCACGAGCGTCTTGATATAGGCATGTCTGAGCATCAACGCATCCTCTACAAGGGGGGGCTGAAGAAGCTGCAGGATGCGACCCAGGAATCGGATGGACGCAAGCGAGCAAGGCTCTCCTTCGGTGCACTTCATCTCATGAAAGCCGTTTGCGCCGAACCCTATTGTCTGCCTGGGACGAAGTTCCTGATGGATAAGAGCGGTCGTGATGCGCACCTGGGGAACTCGCCCAAGCTGCGTTGGTTGCTCGAGCGGTTGGAAGGCGTCCGGCGGGCCGGCGAGAAGGCAATCGTCTTTACCGAGCTACGCGAAGTTCAAGCGGCCCTGTTCTATTTCCTGCGTGAATCCTTTGGCATCAAGCCCATCACCATTAATGGTGATTCACAGGGGAGACAGGCCTTGCTCAACAAGTTTGCGCAGACCGGGGGGTTCGACGTCATCATTCTTTCGACTTTGGCGGCGGGGGCCGGCCTGAATGTCACTGCCGCTAACCATGTATTCCACTTCACCCGGGCGTGGAATCCAGCGAAGGAGTCGCAGGCGACCGACCGCGCTTTCCGTATCGGGCAAGAGCGTGATGTCTTCGTGTATTGCCCGACGGTCGTGGCGGATGACTTTGACACATTCGAAGTTCGCCTTGACCAACTGCTGAAGCGGAAAGCGGGACTCGCGGGTTCCACGCTAGACCAGGGGGAACTGGTGACCATGTTGAACGGCACCGGCGGAGATGCGACCTTTAGCGAGCTCGTAAGCAGTGCCGGGGAAGGCGCCGCTGTGCCAAAGCGCTACCTCACCATGGACGATGTCGACCGGATGGACGGTTTCAGCTTTGAGGTCTTATGTTGTTTGCTCTGGGGGAAATCTGGATATCAGTCAGTAGTCACACCGAAGCGGCGTGGTGACGGTGGTATCGACGTCGTAGCCTTGCGAGGGCGTGAAGGGGTGCTCCTTCAATGCAAGAGTTCTATCAACGACCAGGTCGGATGGGATGCCATCAAAGAGGTAACAGCGGGCGCCGCCAAATACCAAGCGCAATATGCGGGCACAAAATTCCGCAAGATAGCCGTTACCAATCAGGCATTTACCAGCGGTGCGGTCAGCCAAGCCGAAGCCAACCACGTTGAACTGGTTACCCGGCAACGGCTGGCAGAGCTACTCGGTGCCAATCCGGTGACGAACTTTGAGTTCGACGAGTGTCTGATGGCATGGTCGCCGATTGTGGCGGAGGCAGCTTAATGCCGAGAAGCAGTGAGGCATGGAGAAGAACTTGGTAGACTGGGCAGGGACTCTTTACCCGTATTGTTGCGAGTACCGTCGGCAGAGGCTAGGCTCTGGGGGGAGAATTGGGGGCGCAGAGAAGCCGCCCCCAGCTTTTCACCTATTTCGATTGAGATGCACCACCGGAGGACAAGCCGCAGGCCCCGATTGATGCCTGCGGAACATAGGGGCGAGCATTCGTACGTTGTGCAAAGCGTCTCCTAGGTGGTGATGGCTTGTAGATGCGCTTCGTAGCGCCCGAATGAATCGTCCTGTCTCAAGTGCGCGTACACCGCTAGCACGGTCTCGAGCTTGTCATGCAGCAATTGAGCAACGGTGGGGTAATCATGAGGGTGCTTGCACAGGTAATCCGTGGCGACAAGGTGACGCACGGCGTGGGGGCCGAAGCCGGGGCAATGCGGAATCAGTCGGCGAGTTAGCTTCAAGACTTGCTGGTTAAGTCCTTCCCATTTTTCTGAGGTCTGACTACTCGGGAATACCCACGCAGCGAGAGGCTGTTTGTGCAGCAACCGGGGTCGGAATTCGTCCAGGTAATCGACAATGCGGTTGGCCATTGCGCGCGGCAACGGAGCATCGTAGTTCTTGTGTGCTGCACCCTTTTCATTTTTGAAATCTGCAGCGATGAACCGCAACCGCCATTGACCATCCTGTCGGCGATATAGGTTGCCGGACTGGTCATCCCGGTACTGCATCAGCATAAAATTGCGTGCTCGCAGCGGGTTGGCGAGGAGCATCGAAAGCAGTAGTGCGTCGCGCTTAAATACGCTCTCCTGGCGGCTGCCAGATGGAGCCGCGTCAGCGGCTTGGTCTAGGGCTTCGATGGCGCGTAGAACTGGCGCCAATGGCTCTTGCAGCATCATTAGACCGCGCAGCGGGTCCTGGGGGTCGCGAGATACTTGTGTGGCCGATTTTTTCCAAACACCGCACAGCTTAAAAGTCTGTTCGCACATTGTTTCCCACTGACGCCCCGCCTGAGCGACAGTGACCTTGCAAGCGAATGCCGGTTGCTGTGCCAGATAGCCGGTGCGTGGATGGGTCAGACAAGCGACAAGTGCTGCGAATTGGCTTTGGCCCCAATGGATGAGCCCGTCGGACCGTGACGTCATAAACTCTAAATACGCATCGACGGCTTCTGGTACTGCCAACCAGGCAAGTGACTGTGCCTCGGCGGATGCCAGGCCCCACCCACCCGTGGAGGTGGGTAGCGCGAGAAATCCGAAGAATGCGCGTAGTCGCCCCAGCGTCATCGCGGCCGCAGGAGACCCTTGTCCATGGTGATAGGCCAGTTGAGGTAAGCTGGCACCAATCTTGGTTGCTGGAAGTAGGCGCCATACGCCCCTGCCCGAGCGCTCGATTTTTGGGAACTTAGTAACTTTGTAGTCAAAGAGCGCCGTCCATTCCGACACAAAGTCCGAAGTCATCGTATCGAAGCGCGAGAGATAAGGATTTTTTGTATTGCGCCGTTGACGTTCGCGAAAGGCAATGCTTGGGGTAGTTGCAGTTGATTGACCCGCATCAGCTGTGCGCAGTTCGGCGACGGCGCCGCAAAGACGGTCCGGCTCCAGTCCCAACGCTTGCTCGAGTCGTCGCACGGATGGCAACGCTCGGATGTTCGGAACGGCCCCCTTTAGCCAGCGGTGAATCGCCGATACGGATGTGCCGCAACGCTTGGCGATACTCGTAGGCGATTCGTGTATAGCCGCGACCGCTAGGCGGAGCGTTTGATGAAAGCCGGATGGAGGCGTTTCGGCTGCCGTGGCTGCCGTGGCAGTCGAGGCCATGGTGTGTTCAGCCTCCAGCATGTTGAAACTGTCCCGCCAAGCGCGCAAATGACTTCTGCGGTCGGCTTTCGTATGAGCGCTTAGTTGCAGCGAATCCCCATATGACGTCAGGTGCGCATCGAACTGTGTGCGCAATTCTCGACCGATACGACTATCGGCTGATTTCCCTAAGGACGTCAGAAACGAGTGCAGGGTGGAGAGGTGATTGCGATAGGTCTGGGTGGTGGCGTCGGGACCTTCCGTGTCTGAGGGGGTGCGGGGGTGCAGGCGGCGACGGTGAAAAGTGATTAAATCAGCATACGTATAGGTCATCGTGGTACCGTTTGAGGCGCACGAGTATCGTCGAATCTTTCCTATACATACGTTATGACGCAGATGCTTGCGATAACGTGATAATCCTAACGTATTGATTTCTATGTGAAATTTCATGATATCGCCTACCTTTTGCTTGGGAAGCAGGTGCTCGACGATTCGTTATGTCTCCTGAGTTGACGACACCCGTGGCAAGTTGGGGTGTCATATCTAGCGCAGCTGTTTACAAATCAGCTGCTCTACGATTCGTTATGTGTCCTGAGATGGTTGACGACACCCGTAGCAAGTTGGGATGCCATATGTAGTGCAGCCGTTTATATGTCTGGTGCGAAGCATCCAGTTGCCCGTGGAGCGCGGGCGGAATTTCGCGACCTCCTCCCGGACTGTGTCGCAAGCCAGCGCCGTTGGCCGCTAGCGCCTGCACCTGCTTCCCTGAACCGAAAGGCTTCGTTGCTAGAAAGCAACGTTGGCTGTCTATTGGGAGCGAATCCGAGTCGGTGGACAGACAGTACTAGTCGTGGGGCTTGCTCTGCGCAGCTGGTACGGGTGCGAGAACGTCTACGACGTCGACTCCAAGCGCCACGGCAAATGACACAAGGTTGTCGAGTGACACATTGACCAATAGGCGCTCGACTTGGCTCACGTACGTGCGATGCAATCCCGCACGGTCGCCCAGGTCTTCCTGCGACATGCTTTTCTCTTTCCTTAACCGTTTTAGATTCTCTGACAGTCGCTTGCGGGCTGTCTGCTGTGCTTGGGTCAGTTCGGGCATACGCACCGGAGCATGGCCTAATGAAGCACATGAATCTACAGTGTATGAATCTACAGAGTTTACATCTACAGAGTTTAAATCTACACTGCGGTCCTTTATGAGCGACTCCGTCCCCCCAAGGGGTACCGAATCTTCTTGGCGGAGTGGAGTTTCAGCATTCGCCCATCCTATGGATTGGGGCGACTGAAGCTAAGAAGTTCAAACAGAACAAACAGGACAGAAAGTGAGAAGTGCAAGTGTTACCTATGCCCCTGCGACAACGCGAGCAGTGCTCGCCCGCTTTGGCGTTTCACTCGAGGCGAGCGTTAGTAAGGAGCGTATCAAGTTGTCGCCGCACGAGCTTCCAGGGGAGGTCGAGTGGCGGGTGGATTTACTACATTGGTACGTACAGAAGCTCGTGTTCGACTTGATTTGGCTCCCAATGGAAGAACAGCCCGCATATCTAGGGCGGTTGCAGGATGTGCTGGTTACTGATTGCCAACTTCATCATCTGGAGGCCCAGTTGGTGGCGGAACTCGCCGATTCCAGTCTGAAAAGCTTGGAGGGCCGGCTAAGGCAAAATGCACAGGGTCAACGGCGTCTCCTCGAGCGCATGCACACCTCATGGGACGTTCTCCAGGACCGATACACGAGTCTCGTATTGTCCTCCGTACGCAGATGACCCCGAAGCGCAGAGTCCTATTTCTAGACTTTGATGGCGTTCTGCATCCGGTGTCTTCGCTCACCGGATTCGCCATGCGCATGTCGCTGCGTGATGCAATCAAGCATGGGCGGCTCTTTCGGTGGACGTGGGTGCTTGAAGAGATTCTCGAAGAGACGGACGTGAGCATCGTCGTTTCTAGCTCCTGGCGCTTTCTTCTTTCGAGGACTCAAATATTTGAGTATCTCGGTCCGCTAGCACGAAGGTATTGCGGGGTGACTAATATCGAGATGTCCCGGTGGCAGGGAATTCAGTATGCTGTAAATCAGATTGGACTGAACGATGACGATTGGCTTGTCCTAGACGACCATGCAAGTCAATTTCCTTACCCGCTGCCCCGGCAGCTCGTACTCTGCAATCCGGAGAGCGGTGTGTGGGAGCCACGCGTGCGTGAGCGTGTACGCGCGTGGTCTGTCGGCAAACAGCCAGGAGTTGAGCAGAGTGATGACGAGTGAAAGGCAATTGAGAAGTGATGCGCAAGCGGATGTCGATGACGTGGCGTCATGGTCTCTGGTCTGGGGCGAGCGACCTCCACGTCTTCACGTGCTCTCCGATGTTCATCTTGAAACGGGGCCGTATCAGATTCCGCATGGACTTGAATTCGACATCTTGGTGGCAGCCGGGGACATCGGGCCTGTCGAACTGGCGGTCCCGTGGCTCGCTGGACTAGGAGTGCCGATTGTCTACGTGCTCGGCAACCACGAAGCGTGGGACCGCGATATCGGCTCGATTGTGGAAGCAGCGCGTAATCTGGCGCGCGGCACGGATGTACACGTGTTGGAGCAAGAATCCGTAGTCATCGGCGGTGTGCGTTTTCTCGGTGCGACCCTGTGGACAGATTTTGGTGAATGGCATCCCGCGTTGGTGCAGTCAGCGGCAACGCATATGCAAGACTATCGCTACATAAGCGCGACGGAGTGGTATCAGCAAAGTGGGAATGCGGACGCTGTTCGTGGTCTGCTCACCTCGGCCGAATTGCCAGGCCTTGAACCCAAAGGGTCCACTGAAGGAACTATTGCATTCTCACCGGCAATCGCTTACTGCATTCACAAGAAGACAGTTGCATGGTTGGAGGATGAGCTATCAGAGTCATTTTCGGGGCCAACTATTGTTGTCACCCACCACGCGCCTAGCCGACGATGCTTATCTAGTTTCGGGGTTGACGAAGGTGTATTGAATCCGAGCAATTGGTCCGATATGCGGCATCATCCGGACTTCGTTCGGGTGGGTGCGTACGCAAGCGCTCTCGAGCCCTTACTTGCAGAGCATAGGACGAAGATTGCGGCATGGGTACACGGTCATCTTCACATGCATGCCGACCTTCTGGTGGAAGGCGTGCGCGTAACGTCGAACGCTCGCGGTTATGCTCTCGGCGTAATCACAGAAAGGGACATTACCGAGGCTCGCTGGCTGGGTCTCCGACTGACGCGCAAGGATGTTGAGCAGAGCGAGTTGCGATACAGAAATAACCCGTTTTTGGGGGATGGGAAAGACTTTGACCCAAGCTTTGTGCTCGACCTGTCAACAGGTTTTCACGCCCCGCTTACGTCTGCGCTTGAGGAAGTCGTCGCCGAAGTGGAAGCGATTATCTCTGATTGCAAGAAGCTGCTTCCATATATCAATATCGAGCTTGATGTACCCCGTTACGCAGTCCGCCGAGCTTTTGCGGACAATATTCATCGAGCCGAAATAGTGCTGGATAAGGTCGCATCCGGCCCGGCTCTGGCGCTAGACAAACATGCTGGAAAGACTCTAAGCATTATTGAGACGCCGCCGCACCTACCAGCGCTTGCTTCATTCAACAACGGACATGTTGAGCCATCAGCAGAGAAAATGTATGCCAGAGTGCTAGCAAACTTGGAGAGCTGGCGTCTGTGGCTTATGGATATTCCAAGCGCAGCTTCAGTTGCGCAGAAGCGTTGGTGTCAAGTCGCGCTGTCGGCCCTGACCTGGTGTCAAGGACGCGGAACTGTAGCTGACTTGCTGCGTCCGAAATGGAGAGGGGCATTTGAACTCGCAGAGTGTCAGCATATAACACTGGTAACTGATGAGCCGGACGAGTCCGATATGTATCTCGCCTTAGACAAATACTTGGTAGATAGTGGCTACAGAGGTTTCGTGCCCATGATTGAAGCCAGGGACGCACTAAACGCTGCAGATAGAAATCGCCTTCTCACCGGTTCCGACTTGCGGGCAATCTGCGGCGACATTTGATGGGCGTTCATGGGGACAGAGTCGGCGATGCGGAGCTTGCCTGGAACTTCTAGGCTCCGTACAACAAGAATTCCCAGCGTAGCAAGGAGAACGACATGCCCACGGATGTTACGCAACTCCCGGCCGAGCTTGCCGCCCAGCTTGGGGTGAGCGCAGAGCTTGCTCAAAGCATCACTTGCGCCATCGGGGCGTTCTGCTCGCAGGGTCCTGCTACGGTCGATGCTGTCGTGAATTGTCCGGATGCGGTACTTGGTGGCCTTATCAAGACCGGCGTAGCTACGGCCAGGATGGAACCATCGCTAGCGCAAATTCCCTGATGTTTGAGGCGCGGAGGAATAGCCGGTTGCTGGCGCTGAAGCGGGACTTCAACGAAGCATTCCCGCTTTTATTTCCGGAGCTGCGTACGCGGATTGCGTGAACCCGACGGGGACATCTGTCCGATTGCGGCGCTTCAGACTACGGCGCCAAACAACGTGCCAACACCTGACGACACACCCATTGCCAAAGCACTCCAGAACACTACGCGGATAACGCCTGGGCCGACTTTCGCGCCGCCCGTTTTTGCGGCCAGACCGCCCAAGAAGGCAAGTGATGCCAAGGCAGAGATGACTATGGCTGGAATCAAGGCCGATTCGGGAGCTAGTGCGGCAACTGCAGCCGGCAGGGCGGCGCCCACCGAAAAGCTGCAGGCAGAAGCCAACGCTGCTTGCAACGGCTTGGCGGAGGTCACTTTCGAGATGCCTAGCTCATCGCGTGCATGGGTGCCAAGCGCGTCGTGGGCCATCAGCCTTTCGGCAACCTGCTTAGCAAGCGGATAATCCAGGCCACGACGCATATAGATTGCAATCAATTCTTGTTGCTCGCGCGGAAAATCGGCATCGAGTTCGGCCTGCTCTTCAATCAAAGCTGCCTCTTCAGTATCTGCCTGCGAAGAGACAGATACGTATTCCCCTGTCGCCATCGACATGGCCCCAGCCACCAACCCCGCTACGGCCGTGAGCACGATATTTCCATGGGCGGTGTGTGCTGATGCCACGCCGATAACGAGGCTTGCCGTCGATATGATGCCGTCATTGGCTCCGAGCACGGCAGCGCGCAACCAGCCGATGGTTTCGAGACGATGTTGTTCCTTATGTAGCCTAGCCATATGCCCTCAACATTAGACGTGTTGACGCGCCATCCCATGTCGGTAGCCGCCCAGAGCCGCCTGTTAGCCCGGTGGCGCTGTCAGGATAGTGTATTTCATTCGTCTAGGGCGGCACCGTCCATCAGCCATCTGCGCACTCATGGTATCGAACGTGCGCCGGTAGTCCCCTTTCTGGGGTCCTATAAGAGCGAGGCGGCGGTTTGGCCGTCAGATGCGAAGCTTCGTCACCGCTATCGATTGATAGTCGCGATATTTAACGACCTCAGGTACGATGGCTCCAATATCAACCCAAGGAGACAGCATGGCTACCTACAAGCAATTGCTGGCAGAGAAGGAAAAGCTGGAGACCCAGCTCGCCGAAGTTCGTCAAAGCGAGGTCGCTGGCGTCATTGAGAAAATCCAGGCTTTGATGGCAGAGTACGAGTTGACGGCCGACGACATTGCACAGAAACGTCGCCGTGGACGCCCTGCGGCTGGTAGCACGCCTAAGGCTCCGGCTAAGGAGAAGGCCTCGCTGCCGCCAAAGTATGTGGACCCCAAGACTGGCGCCACCTGGACTGGACGTGGTCGGGCACCGGCTTGGCTCGGGAAGAATCGCGACAAGTTTCTGATTCCAGAGGCGTGAGCGGGAGCGCGGGCATCCGTAGGCTAAGTAGAGATTTCTTGGTCTACGCTGGCACCGCATTGTCCCGCGCATTCCATTTGCCTGACGCAAGTGTTAGCCTAGAAGCCGACACTTTTGGGTGTTACATCTATGTGTTTCCCTGCCGTATTCAGCTCGCAATATGACACGAGGAGATGCCGGAGATGATGAGAGGTGTGGAGATTCGAGCGGCAGGAGAGGCAGACCGGTCCGCTATCGTGGATGTTCTCGAGTGTTGTAGCTTGCCTAACGACGCCGTCGACCAGGGGTCGCGCTTCTTTCATATCGCCGTATTAAGCGAACGGGTGGTGGGTTGTGCTTGTGCTGAGCAATACGGAGAGACAGTTGTCGTGCGGTCCGTCGGCGTGCTCCATGAATACCGAGGTCATCAAATTGCAACCCATCTTGTCGGCAGCGTGCTGACGCGTGCTCGCTCAGATGGCTGTACTAAGGCAGTGCTCATCACTGCTGGGCGGCTCGGTCTCCGTAATCACTGCGATTTTTCGCTTGCCGAGCTTGAATCGATGCCTGAGGAAGTAAGGCTGTCCAAGACGTTCATGCGACGATTCGACGGGTGCAGGAAACTGAAAATCGCCACCGACTAGCGTTGCGCAGGTCGGTGCTAATGTCTAGCTGGAAAACTGCGCGCTAAATTGCACGACGTCGACGAGCTGGCACGCAAAGCCAAGCCGGCTTCGAAGCCGATGGCGGCATTGCCTCTGAATGCCATGACCAAAGTCAGGCACTAGATGGCCTCGCATTCTGCGTGCGCATTGAAACTGGAATGGCCAGCAGGTACAGCTCGTGGCGCCGGCTGGCGTCTTCGCTCACTCCCAGACAAGCGTGGCTTCCTTGAGTAGGTGGCCACCCAAGATGTAATCACCATGCTCGATGGCACGTGCCTCCAGCTCCGTCAGGAGCGCGTCGGTCATCAAGGTTAGGTCGAAGAGGCAATAGAGGTGCCGCTGCCTGAAGGTATTCTTCGGTGCTCGCAGTCCCTGAGCCAGGGCTTCTGGAGTGCGCACGGCGATATGTTCAAGGGTCCTGAACTGAACGGCGACGCCGTACTTTTGCCCAACCCTTCCAAGTTCGAGGGCATCTTCCCAACCGGCCTCATAGTCCAGGTCAACCGTTCCAGTCACCTGTGACAATATCTGTTCAAGCGCATTGGCTCGATTGTGCGCAACATGGACGGTCACGGCGAAATCTCGTCTATGGGTCACGTTGCCAAGGAATATAGCGGGAAAGCCAAGTCACGACAACCAGAAGTGCAGACGCGAAGCACTCGGACGCTATGGCCTCTCCCTGTGGCGCTATGCTGAACTTGACTGCCTTGAGGCACGACAATTAGCGCCAAGAACTGGGCGCGCAAGTTGTCGATACGGAAGCTCCGCTCAAGCGGAGCCTACTCAGGCCCAAACTGTATCGACCTCCCGCAGTAGATGCCCAGCCAGGATGTAGTCTCCCAGCTTCATTGCCTTTGTCTCCAAGGTCGCCAAGTCCTTGGCTGTCAGTTCGGTCAATGCGAACTGGCAGTAGAGATTTCGTTGTCTGAAGGAGACCTTCGGTCGAATGAGGCCCGCGATAAGTGCAGTGTGGGACCTCACAGCAATGTTCTCGTGCCCGCGATACTCCACGCAGATGCCAGCCTTCTGGCCTAAACGCCCGAGTTCAATTGCATCCTGCCAACCTAACTCGTAATCCAGTTCGACTCGTGCTATCCCTTCTGCCGCCAAGAGCCTAACGGCTTCTCCTTTGGTTCCAGCTCGGGCTGTCGTCATTCCTGTCTCCACTTACATCGTCCGACGTACGGGTCACCGGTCTATTTCTGCATGCTATTGAATTCAACTCAATGCCGTCTGTCCACTTTGTACAATGGCAGGACGCTCGTCACGCGTGCGGCCTTGCTGGAATTCGTTTGCAAGCGCGGAGAGCGGCCCATCTGCCTAAAGTGTTATTTAATTCTGACGTAAAAAAAATCAAAGTCAATATGTACTGGCGACAATGTCATTGTGACCACCCGCGTAACCAACCGGCACTTGACTTCTGCCAGACCATTGAGGGCGAGGCCGCAAGCTTCCAGCTAAGGAAGTATCCGACCCAATTTGGGTTGAGAGGCCGAACGGAGCGTAGGTTGGCATTGAGGGGTCCCCGTCGATGCCAAACGGGGCTCCAGGAAGCCCGCCGCGACTCTTCAATATTGCTTACCGTTGCAATGAATCCCATCGCGCAGCCGTTGGTTGTTGTCAAATGCTACTGTTGGCAACACCCAGAGTGACAAAGCTGTGCCGGCTTACAAATCTGACTTGAAAGTTATTTTGACGCGGTGACGGCAACTTGCGGACTTCAACTTATCGCATCCCGTCCGGTCGGTCGGCGATAAAATTCGGGCATTCTACGGACGTGGGGGGCTCGGGTGACGGGGGTGTAACCCGCGGTGGACTACATGGTCGGTGCTGCGAAGTAGCGCGACGCGCCACCAATACGAAAAACTGACGTGCGGGCGACCAGATTGGTTACGCGACTGGCGGCGAAGAGCCGTGACGGCAGGGGGAAAGCTTTGAGCATTTCCGCGTCGAGGTCGGAGTAAGGCCTCAGCTTTGGGTAGTCCGGGGGCGTGCCACTCGCGGCGAGGAGTGAGGCCTCCCCTGCTTAGGAAGGACGGTGTTGCACCCAAGCAGGGAAGCGCTCATCAGTTTCGTCGGCGGAGATATCTCCAAGGTGCGTGCAGGCATCGGCAGGCAGGGCAATGTGATACTCCTTGCGCCATAGCACTATGACGGTGAACCTGACGACGCGAATACGCACCTCTCTGGGGACGGGATACTCGGAAACGTGCGATGGAAGCACCTCCATGCCAACATGCCGCCGGACCTCACAGGTGAGCATCCCTTTCTCCTCGCGTCGAACCAACTCTTCGCGCGCGAAGTGCAGATGCAAGTATAGGGCGCGCATGACAAGCGCGAATACCAGCAGAACCATGACTGTCAGCACGATGATTCTCCCCAATGAGAACGGATTCCCTTATTTGGGTCAGGCAATTTGCGTGCCATTTCGTTAGCGTTCCACCAGGCCGGTCGTAGTCATGTACTTGCAGCAAACGTTCAGGTCAGGGTCAGTTTGTCTCAGTCACTCATTGTGATTGATAAGACCGGTCCGGGGCATTGGGCTTTGTACGGGTTTTGACGGCCGGAGAAGGGCCTTTACTGCGACGTGTTCGTAGATTATTTGCGGCGCCGCGATTGGCGTATTGGTTGCAGTTGGCTGCTGGCTCGTGTGGATGCGCCGGAGCGGCAGAGTGTTGCCAGAAATAAAAAGGCCCCTCGTCACGGCGAAGGGCCTTTCTTCCATCTCGACTGCCTAGGTGCAACGGCGACTACATCTTGCGAATCTGCGAGGCTTGCAAGCCCTTGGGACCTTGCTTCGGCTCAAATGCCACCTTGGCGCCCTCATCCAGGGACCGATATCCCGTACCCTGGATTTCCGTGTGGTGCGCAAACAAATCCGAGCCACCGCCGTCGGGCGTAATGAACCCAAAGCCCTTTTCGTTGTTGAACCACTTCACAATGCCAGTCGYCATTTCATCCTCGAAGCAACGCGCATGCATACCGCATGCAGAAATAAAAACCCAATCTAGACATAATACTGCACCATGGGAATCTCGCCCTCGATTGCAGGAAAGTCGTCCGAGTCACCAGCATATCCGAGGAAACGCCTTGCAGCCAAGCCGGTCTAGGGTTTACCACTGTAGCGCGCCTTGGGGGCGCTCAAGCTGAAAATGGAGCGACTGCTCGCTACCGCATATCCTAATTTGAGAAAGGAGAAAGCGAACTGAATCAATTCCAGTTGGTCAGCGCCAGCACGTCAGCACCCCTGTCGAGCATCGCGGCCTGCTGAAGCAAGTCAGTAGGGTTTCGGGGCATGGCAAGAGTGCCGGCTAGGGTCAACTTTGCCTGAGCCGCTGCCCGCAGCCTTGCCGCTTCGTGGCGCAGGGCCTCGATGCCAGACGAAACAGTCCAGCGAGTCCTTCTCCCGCTGCGAGCGCCGGGTAGCGACGCGTCGTTCGTGGTCATCGGAGAAACGAGAGCTTGATGCATATTGACCTTCAAATTTTGCTATGCCCGGTTTCGCTTGGCGGTGTCTCGCGAACGGGCGTTCTTTTTTGTTGTGGCAGGCATGCCAGAGTGTTGCTGGCCGGCAGCGGCGATGAACTCGCCGATGACGCTGCAGTAACCGCTCGCGCATTTAACTGAACCCAGATGACAACTCAGTGTCAGGCAAGTGCCGAATAAGACTGATATCACCGGGGTGCGGGTTAACCTTAGCGCTGCGTTATGGGGACTTGCGGGCCGCCTACCATGCCATCGGTGGTGAAGACCGCAATGGCCAAGAGATAAGCCGGAAAAGTCTGGTTAATTCTCAGATTAATAACTCTTAATTCTTCATAGACTGGCGATGTAGTCCTGCTACCACCCGCGTCACCAGCTTCCGGCGACGCGGGTCTTTTTTTGGGGGACGAACGCGCACCCTATGTAGCTCTAACGAAGGTAATGATGAGGGCCGTGAGTGTAAGAGGAAGGCCATCCGAGTGAGAATCCGGGAAATCCCTCCTCGGCCCTGTCCCCCGTTTCGTTGAAGGCTCGTGGTCTCGCGCGCCGCGCGTAGAGCGATGCTCTCCCTGATTCCAAATCGCGCAGGGTGGCATTGTCTGCACAGGGCAGTGTTTCCGATAGGTTTTCAGCCGTGGAGGGGGTGATATCGTGTCATCGAAGGAGTTTGATTTTCTGGCCACATCCGCCTTTGGAGCAATGCCATGGACCCCTGCGCAGTAGCGGTGCACTGTGATGAGGCGAGCTTTACCGTGGACCTTTCAGACGGCCGGAGCCTTCGCGTTCCGCTAGCGTGGCTTCCTCAACTTGCGAAAGTCACTCCGGAACAACGTCAAGCTGTTCGCATTTCGGCGACTGGTCTGCATTGGGACGCCATCGACGAGGACGTCAGCGTCGTGGGGCTGCTCAAGACTCTCGCAAGGTTACCGTGGCAACGTAGGTAGCCCGCCTTGGCCACATACCGGCAAGCAACCACCCAACAGAAAAAGATGCCCTCAGCCGGGTAGACCAAGGGCCAAACGTCCACGAAGAAGTCGGGCAACCCTCGCAGGTCACCCGTGTTCAGTATCTACCACCCCGCACCTGCCCGCAACCTGGGTGCAGAAAGGCAGTAGCACCGCCCATCAGTGCTCGTCTCCTCATGCAGCTCCCTTATTGCCTCTTCTTCTGCAGGCGCGCAGGCGCGCATTGGGTTGGATTTTCCCGCCTGCATGGGCGCAACGGTCTCAGGTCGGCCAAAGATTGCCGCGCAGCAGTTCACACCGGACTGGGGCGTGGTTGCCGCACTGAAGGTCTCCTTCTTGCGGCGGCGGGCATACAGCTTGCTTGTGCCAATGCAAGTACGCGAGAAATGCCTATGCTTGAAGCGTCCTTTCTATAGTCTCAGCCAATGGGTAGGACAATATGAAGCTGATAGTTCACCATTTCCATGCGCAGCCACCTCATCACGGTGCAAGGTACTACTTGGGGCTAGCCGCTCTTCTTCTTATACCAGCCGCTATCTATGCACTCGTGGCGCTCTGGTCAAAGCCCTGACGGGCCTCCACTCTGGAAACCTCTTCGTTGGCAATGTGAACGTTCCCGCCATCGCATCGTATAGACGCGCGCCGGGAAATTTGTGTTGGTGCAGGCACGGAGCGCGTTCCGAACCGTGCTGCAGTACAAATGCAATGATGCAGGCGCGTGGCTCAAGGAAATCAACGAAGCCTAGTGCTATCAGTTGATGATGCGCGTCGAAACCAGTCTCACCCCGCACTTTTCCTAGCGCCATGTTGTCGGAGTGATAGAAGACGGCGAGAACGGCATTGGGACGGGGTTCGCCGGGGACACCGTGTTCCCGACGACCTTACTTTTCGTATCTGGGGCAATTTCTCCTGTGCCCGATAGCTACCGCAAATGCACTGGCTACGGGAATGGCAGGGCGATTGCTTGCGCGAGTGTGGCTATTCCTTGGCGCTCAGTGCTCAACCACGGACTGCCTCCGCGCAGTTGCGACAAGGCGTATGCTGTGCGACAGGCTATTTCGTCTTGAAAACGAGTTGGGTACTGTGGGGCCGCTGGCTAACCCCATCATCTCTCATCAGGAGGGCGTATGCGCATACTGGTCGTTGGAGCCACAGGGCTCCTTGGGAAAGAAATTGTGGGCTTACTTTCGGAAGAGCATGAGCTGATAGGGGCCAGTCGTAACCGTTCGGCGGTCTCAGTGGACATCTCCGACAAGCAGTCGATTCTGGCGATGTACAAACAAGTGGGCACGGTTGACGCGGTGGTCTGCGTAGGCGGCACCGTGAAATTTGCTCCCTTGGCAGCCCTAACCGACGATGACTTCGCATTCAGCCTAGCCAATAAGCTGATGGGGCAAGTCAATCTTGTCCGGTATGGGGTTCCATACATCTCCCAGGGCGGCTCGGTTACGCTCACCAGTGGCCTGCTCGCGCAGCATCCGATGCTCGGTGGCGCTGCAGTGAGCACCGTGAACGCCGGCATCGAGGCGTTCGGGCGGGCAGCAGCGCTCGAATTGCAAGGCAAGATTCGCGTGAATGTCGTCAGCCCGGGATGGGTGTCGGAGACGCTCGAAGCGATGGGACGCGACCCTGCAAAGGGTGTTCAGGCGGCGGTGGTCGCACAGGTTTACCAGAAATGTATTCTGGAAGACATTTCCGGGCAGGTGGTCTCGGTCACCCACTGAATCGCATCGTCGACGCGCCGCTCCAAGTTCCATGGCAAAGTGTGGTTGGTACGAAGTTGGCGGTAAGCCATCCAGCAACATTCGTCATCGTGTCCGTTCTCGCCGACCACGTTCCCTTCATTCGCGCGTTGGCCTTGAAACGAAGCCGCGGTACGGGCCCAGTGTATAGGTCCGCAGTACGCTTGTCGGGCGAGAGGGAGGAGGGCCATGACCATGCCAAATTTCTCGATAGCGCCGCTGGAGCAACGACTCGCCGCTGGCCAGGACTCCGTTCTGCTCAGAGTCACGCTTGCACTGGCGTACCAGCAACAAGGAGAGTTGGCCACTGCCGTTCCTCATCTTGTCAAAGCTACCGAGTTAGACCCGCACTATTCTGGCGCTTGGCGGGCCCTCGGGGTTCTCTACGTGGACCTCGGCCAAGATGCGAATGCGCGTGTAGCATTTCGGAAGGGAATCGAAGCCGCGAGAGACCATGGCGACAAACAAGCTGAAAAAGAAATGATTGTGCGTCTTCGACGTTTGGACCGGCAATCAAGCGCTGCTGGCGGTCAGTCAGGGGAGGCCAAGACGTAGTCGTGCACGAGAGAAGTATCGCCCGAGCAACACCTGCCCAATCTGCCGCCCGAGCTCGAGAGTCAACCTCACTTTGACTTCGGCTGCGCGAGAGCCCGATGGAATGCGGCCACCTCAGTTCAGGGCTGGGGCGTGCTTCCGAAAAAAATCTCCGAAAATAAAAATTCCTGCAAACCGTTTGCAAGGATTCTGGGCAATCACCCCGGTTACAACACCTATGTGAAATGGGTGGCGCTATTAGAAAGGCTCTCATTTTGTACTGCTGGACACGAGCGCCTATAGCTTACGAATCTTTGATGCTTGTGGGCCTTTTTGGCCTTGCGTGACTTCGAACTCTACTTTCGCGCCTTCCTCGAGCGTCTTGAACCCGGCACCTTGGATTTCCGAGTGATGCGCGAACAGGTCTTTGCCGGCATTGTCCGGCGTGATAATGCCGTAGCCCTTCTCGTTGTTAAACCACTTCACGATACCAGTTGCCCTCTCATCCTCGAAGCCAAAAGCATGCAAACTTGCATGCAAGGAAAGTTGTCAAAACGCTGAGCTCCGGCGCGGGATTCGCTGCCAGCAGCTTTTGTGTCCTTAGCATATCGTGTCGCCTCCCTAGCACCAAGCGGTCCGTCGCTCGGGTTTACCTTCGGCGATGGACAACCGGGCGAGGGTGGGATGCTGGTGGGAGTGATGTCCTTTGGGATAAGACTTGAGCATAGGAGGCTCGGGTCTGATGGAACCAATCGCGACGTGTGAGCGGAACCTCGCCTCATTTGTCGTGGACTCAGGACTTCACTTGGCCGTCGCATGCGGAATTAAAAATCGTTCATATCAGAATTAATTAATTCGACGTTGGCTGGCGCTCGGCGAAAGCCGAAGAATAGCGCAGGCGGAGATTATGGTTGAAGCAGTGCTACCCATACATTTGGCCGATGGCATGCCTCTAATTCTTGCGACATACTGCCTCAAGGTTTGCACGTGTGTCGGAAGGCAGGATAAAAAGAATGATAAAAGATATGCGGATTCGTGCGGCCAGGTCGGCAGATATGCAAGCCATCTCGCAGGTGTTCCATTCCTGCGGTTTGCCGAGCGGCGATATAGACACCACGGGGCGCTTTTGCAGTCTGGCCGTCCTAGGTGAGAACGTAATCGGCTGCGCCTGCGGCGAAATGTATGGCGAGACGGCCATCATCCAAGCCGTCGCGGTTTTAGGTGAGTACCGGGGTCACCGCGTTGCCACCCACCTTGTAAGGGCCATCTTGATGCGCGCCCGTGCCAATGGCTGCACCAAGGCTACAGTGCTCACGCCTGAGCATCCCACATTCTTTGCCCGTTTCGGGTTTACGCTTACCGCCTTGGACGACATGCCGCAGGAAATGCAGCTATCGAAGGAATTCCTTCGACGCTTTGGCGCGAGGACGCATTACATGTGCCGTCGACTCGATTGAAGCCCCATGGCGACTAACGAGCATCGTGATGCTGATAGCAGCGGCGCTGGTTCTTGCCTTGGTCTTCCGTGCGCTATATCTGCATATACAGGTGGCGCACGCAGAGTTGATTCGCCGTGACACGAAAGGTGTGCTCAGCTATGAGGTGCGGCGGCGCGTTTATATGGAGATACTTCCCTTGCATGTTTCGCGATACCCCGAGCCCAGGGAGGTGCGCACCCGTGTACTTCGGCTTACTGGTGTGGTGCTGTGGCGCAAAGCATTAAGCATCGCACTGCCCACCGAATCTTGCGCGCGCCTTGGGGATGTCTCTGCTAGGGAATTTGATGGCCGCTTCCCCCCGTGCTTGCAGCTGGGCCCATCTCGGGGATGGTAGCAGGGTATGAACGCACCCCCCCCCAGTTTCGTGGTCGCAACCTCGGTCATTCGGACTACCTCAATTGGGGTACGGCGCAATTGGGAGAGCCTACCCAGAGCGGTCACATCGGCGCCGCTCGCGCCTAAGCGCGCCCACAGGTACCTGGTTCCGCTCGCTGCGGGGATATGGCTAACGTGACACAAGTTTGGGAATCGTCCCACCAGGTGGCCGTTGAGTCAGGCTAAGGCCTGGGTCCGTCAATGCGAGGGGGTCACGGTGCCCGTGCCATTGGCCGACTTGCTGCACGCGCGGCTGCTCACCAGCTTGGCGAAAGGCCGTGAAAGTTTGGACGGGACCGCGATTGAACTTGCCACAGCGGTGGACGCAGCACTGGGCTGAAGCAGCTTCGATTAGGTGGCGCGAGACCCCGTTGGAATGTGGTCGTGCGGCAGCGGGGCTCGGCACTGGCAGGCCGGAAAGCGCTAACTCGGGCGGGAAATGGCTAAACTCGATACCTACGTTTGCTAAAAACTTCTTCCTCAGCAAGAGTCCTATAAAAATCAATATTTAGAACTCGTAAAGTGCTTAGGTAGGCTAGCGCCTTGCGCCAGAGTGTCGTTTAAGGAGGGAGCTGGCGCGCGGCGCACGCCGGTTGATGGGCCTTGCGATTTAGCCGTGGGCGCGGCATTGATATCTGGCGTCTCGCGCTCCCTGGTCTTACCTTGGTTCAATGCGGATAACTGTAGCGCCACTGTTGACCTTATCGAAGGTCGCATTGACCTTATCGCCTTCCTTCGGCTTGGAGAGGCTCGCTTTATCCTTCACCGGGAATGACATCGTCATGGCCGACATGCCAAGGTTCTCAATGGGGCCGTGTTTGAGGGTACCTTGCCATTTGCTGCGTCAACCTAGAGGCTCAGCAAGGGCCGTGCCTCCGAAGCCGTCAAGGGTCAACGGTCGGCCACTGTCTTGCGTCAGAACCTCTTTCAGAGTGGGACAAGCAGCGCAACTGTCGTTGCGGATTGTGCGCCGAGCCTATCCGCATTCGCGCGAGGCGGTGCCTCACGCGGAATCCCTGGGTAGAAAGCGGCATCCTGATGCCCTTGTATTTGCAGCGCGGTCTCTCTCTTTGCCCTGCCGTTTCGCCCATAGGCGCGAGTCTGTCCCTGTCTTGCGGGGCGGTTTCTTCTGTTAGTCGTCGTGCCCGTGCCGGCGGTGTTCACCGTGCTCACGGCGGCCCCGCCCGTGCCAGTGCCGCTCGCCTTGGTGGTCGTCATTATCGCGTTTCCGCCAGTAGGGGGCGGTGTAGACGGGCGCAGGAATCACGACCACAGGGCGAGAAACGTAGACTGGCCGCGGTGCTGCGTACACCGGCGGGGGCGCATAGACTGGCGCTGGTTCTGCGTAGACGACGCCAGGAACGCCGATTCCAATATCCACGTTTACATGCGCTTGCGCAATGGAACCGATTACGAGTAGTGCACCGCCAAGTGCTCCAATGATTGCGATTCGTTTCATTCTTTTCTCTGGATTAGATTAGGCGGGTGTAACTTTACTTGTCCCGGCCATCGGCGATGGTTGCCGACAAAATGCTATCAGGCGCCCGCTTCAAACGCAAAACAGGTTGTTTGGCATTTATACGACACAGCCGCTCCCAAACTCCGGGGCGGTGTAATCATGCGAAGCTGTTTCCAGGGCCGTGATTGAGGCTACAACTTGCTGTACATGCCTTCGGCCCTGCCAGGAAATTTTGACGATACTGTAGCGACCCTGCTAGCCGACCGACAACGCGGGTCCGCTGGCTTTCGAATGGAATACGTGGCTGGTATAGCTGTCTAGCGTATTCGCCGCGATTGCCAGAATGATGTCCAGAATATTTTTTTCACAGTAGCCAGCATGAAAAAATGTCTTGACCTCATGCTCGCTAGGGCGACCGCGATGGATGAACATGGCCCGTGTAAAGCTGACGAGGGCGCGAAGCCGGGCATCGGCCAGAGGCTTGCCGGCACGGATTGCCGCCACTATCTTTCCAAATGTCTCACTGGCGATGCAGGCGGCCTCGCCAGATGCCGCCCTATCGTAGTTGCGGCCACTAGCAACCGCGAGTACGAGAAAGACAACACGCTGTTCGAGCGGGCTCAGGGTTGAGTCCTGACTCAACGCCCGGCAGCAAATCTGGTACGTGGCAAACAATGCTGGCGCAGCGGCCATGGGGGCGTTCGTGGTCGGGATGGCGTCCGTCTCATCGATTGCCTCGCAACGGGTGTCACTATCATTGGCAGGCACGATTTCATGTTCGGCAACGCACAGCGAAAGGCCAGTACCATCAAGCATGTTCTTCATCGCTCAAGTTTAAGTTGGGTGATTGCTGTTTGGTCTGCTTGCGACGAGTCGGCAATGAACGCTCACACCGCAGACGCTCGGCACTCATCCTCGACCTATCGCTCATACGTGCTTTTCATGTTTCCCTCCATCACTCCGGTTCTTGATTGCTGCAGCGCTCCATAGGGCCCAACAAGTGTCATGACCTCGGACTAAGGTACTTGCTAACCGCTGACTGCAATACGCTTCATGACAATCTTAAGAAAGCGCTTGAACTCTACGTCACAAACTGCCGACCTGCGTATCGTTTTGTGAAATAGCAACAGACGAAATGCAGGGAGGGGGGTCTCTGCGTGCGCCTCTCGCGGATTGAACAAGAGCTGGTCTCATTTTCCTGGGCTCAGAACTTGGCGAGTGTCCAGGGTGGGAATTAAGAATCGTTTATATCAGAATTAAGGCGTTCAATATTAGCGGTCCAGGCGCGAGGCGAGGAATAGTGCAGCGGACGTTATGTTCGAAATGGCGCCACTAACACTCATCTGGTTAGCTAATAGCAGCCGTTGAACTCCTGCGACATATTGCTTGGATATCCGCCACGTCCTGCCGTGAGCCAATGCTCGAAGGCACGGAGAAAGCTGGCGATACATGCGGAAGCAGACGCTAGAGTTCGACCCTCATGGCTGCCGCAGTGCTGACACTGGTGTCGGAAAATTCACGAAAAGCCAGCAATTCTGGGGGTACGGCCACACGGTCGCCAAGTATCTTCGATACCGGCGCACCCAAGAAGGCCGGTCCGGCCTCGGCTGACATGAAATTGCACCGCTTCGCTATGTATTTCGCCAACGGACAGCGAGCACGACCGAAGCAATGCTTCCACATCACGAAAGTCTGCCTTGGTCGCACGGCGCGGCCTCATAGCATTACTTGTGAATCCAAAGAGTGATGACGAACGCCTTGGCGTTCCCGCTGTTAACCACGAGCATAGCGCGCACCCATCTTAGTCATCGTAGTCGTCATGCCAGCGTCGCCATTCGCGTCGGCGCTCGCGCCACTCGCGTTCGCGCCAGCGCTGCTCCCGCCACGCACGCTCCTGCCAGGCACGGGTCCGCCAGTCGTCGTAATAGTAGCCCGGGGCAACTACCACAGGCGGGGGCTCGACAACCACCGGCGCAGGCTCGTAGTAGACAGGGGGAGGGGCGACAACCGCTGGCAATGGGATGCCGATGCCGATACCTACGTCCACCCGCGCTTGAGCAACGTTCGAGGCAAGTCCGGTCACCCCGGCAAGTATCAAAAGTGCTGCGACCCTTCGCATGGTTTACTCCGTTTCCTCTTACAGAGACTCTAGGCCGGCTTGGTTCAATGGTGTATTAGCGGACTCGTACAACGGTTACTTTCTGTAACGCGATGTGGGGGCGCTTGCTGTCCAGCCGGATTGGGGCGGGCTACAACATAGCCGCGCATTTTCGGCGTGGGACCGGGGTCGGAGTACTTCCGAAAGGACGAAGGAACCCGCGCTGAGAGTGGAGGCACATTCGGCCACGCTTGCGAATCAGGTTTGCCTGTTTCAGAACTTACGGATTGTCACGAGTTGTGGGTCAACTCGGCTTGGGGCAATACCGTTTTTGCCTGTAAGCGCGGTGCATTGCCGAGCTATTAAAATTCCCTAGGAGTTCATCTCATGAAGAAGCTGTTCGTTGCTCTCGCCTCCGCAGCCCTCGTCGGTACTGTATTCGCGCAGACTGGTGTGCCGGCTTCCGCGACTCAGCCGCAAGGCGAGGCGACGAAAGACCAGGTAAAGGTCGTCAAGGAGAAGAGCGCCACGCAGGCGAAAGCCGATAAGAACAAGAAGAGTGTCAGCGCGCAGGGCGATGTGGCAAAGACTCAAGCCAGCGCCGGCAAGGAGAAGGCTGACGAAAAAGCTGACGCCAACAAGTCTGCCGCCAAGGACACCCACTACAAGCCGAGCAAGATGAAGGCCGCCAATACAGAGGCTGGTATGGCGAAGACTGAAGCAACGAGTGATTCCGACAAGGCGAAGGCCAAGGCGGATGTTGCGAAGCCGGGAACACAGACCGACGCTGCGAAGGCTGCAACCAGTGCCAATGTAGACAAGACGAAGAAGCAGTAAGCTGCTCCCATCGAGCGGACGGGGGGGGGTACGTTGCCAAGGCAAAGGCCATCGCGACGAAGCTCGAGTGCAGGAGCTTTTTGGAGAGTGCCAGTTAGCTGGAATGCCGGCTTGGCCTCTCCGCATTTGTCAACACTAGTGGAAACGCCATGAAGCCCTTTCTCGCATTGCTGATTGCCGCATCTACGCTGCTCGGCGGTTGCGTCGTGGTTCCGTACGATGGCGGGTACCATGGTGGATACTATCGTCCGGAGTATTGGGGCCACAGGCACCAGGGATACCATGGCCACCATGGAGACGACGACTAACGTGGAATTTGACGCTTTCGTTGCAACCGAAACTCTAGCCATTCAGCCTCGCCATCCGATAGAACGGCATCGGCCTGCGCGTAGCGCCAAGCCAAAATCGACATTTGCCGCGCTGTCAGGTAAGGATGGCGCGACAGATGACGTTTCCGAGGCGGTCGACTAGCCCCGGCTGTGCGCGCAAAGCCAAGCCGAGAGCGTGGCCTGTATTGAGGATGTCTACAATTTCCGCGTGCTCCGCGCATCTAGGGAATCGCTGATCAATAGCCGCTAAGCGGAGCGTCAGCGCTTGTTTGACATCCGACTCTCACGATGCGGGAGAGCGGGGGTGGTTTGAGCCCGATTTGGGGCCGCATGGCACCCAATTCGCGC
>NZ_JBFTSG010000009.1:0-151763 GCF_056399885.1 Cupriavidus sp. 01L45
CCTCTCCCGCTTGCGGGAGAGGGGCCGGGGGAGAGGGCGGCGTTTGCAAGAGCGGGTCCGCCAAGTAACGATTGGTAGCCGTGTGGAGCGCCCCAAGGGCGGGCCACACCGTCCCGCGATGCGAAGCGAGCCGTGTGGGTGTACCGGCCGTATGGGGCGCCTCGGGATCCGGCGGAAAGAGCGGAAAAGAGGGACCCATGTTTGAGTATCGCCTTAAGGCGATGCGAGTTTGGGTCCCGGCCGCTCTTTTCGCCGGATCCCGAGGGGGTGTCGCCCCATCCGGCGCGCCTTTTTTGCCTACTTTTTTGGCAAGACAAAAAAGTAGGTCGCCCCCCGCAGGGGGGTGAAACCGCCTTTGACTTTAGGCTTTTGAAGTTGAAGTTGAAGTTGAAGTTGAAGTTGAAGTTGAATTTAAGCCCTCCTGAAGCCAGAGATCCTTTGACTTAACCCAAAACACCCCAATATCCCCCGGTACCCAGAGCCAAACCAAATTCCGCCAAACGGCAAAGAAACCACCCACCCCCAAACCGGCTCCAACAAGCCAAGCCCCCGAACAACCCTGTATCCCCATCATGCCCATCTTCCCCACCCTCCCTGAATGGCTATCCCATCTCGAATCCGCCCATCCGGTGGGCATCGACATGGGCCTGGCGCGTATCACCCGCGTCAAGGAAGCCCTGGGGCTGCGCATTGATGCCGTGGTGTTCACCGTCGGCGGCACCAACGGCAAGGGCTCCACCTGCGCCATGCTGGAGCGCATCCTGCTGGAGGCCGGCTACAAGGTGGGTTGCCATACCTCGCCGCACCTGATTTCGTTTAACGAGCGCGCCCGCATCAATGGCGAGTTCGCTACCGATGCGCAACTGCTGCCGCATTTCGAGGCGGTGGAGCGCGCGCGCACCAGCTTTGCCGATCCGGTGAGCCTGACGTATTTCGAGTTCACCACGCTGGCGATCATCCATGCCTTCGCCGCGGCAGGGCTCGACGCGATGATCCTGGAGGTGGGGCTGGGCGGCCGGTTGGACGCGGTGAACGTGATCGATACCGATTGCGCCATCTTGACCAGCGTGGACATCGACCATACGCAGTACCTGGGCGACACGCGCGAAAAGATCGGCTACGAGAAGGCCGGTATCTTCCGTCCCGGCGTGCCGGCCATCGTGGCGGACCCGATGCCGCCGAAGTCGGTGATCGAGCATGCCGAGGCCATCGGCGCGGACCTCTGGCTGGTGGGCCGGGATTTCCAGCATCAGGCTGCCAAGGGCCAGGAGCGCCAGCAGTGGGACTGGAGCGGCCGCGAGCGCAAGCTCAACGGGCTGGGTTATCCGGCCCTGCGAGGCGCCAATCAGTTGCTCAACGCCTCGGCCGCGCTGGCGGCGCTGCAGGCCATGCGTCCGCGCCTGCCGGTCAGCGCGCAGGAAGTGCGCAAYGGGCTGGCCTTCGTCGAACTGCCGGGGCGCTTCCAGGTCATGCCGGGACGCCCGGCGGTGATCCTGGATGTGGCGCACAATCCGCACGCAGCCGCCACGCTGGGGCAGAACCTCGAGAACATGGGCTTCTTCCGCTACACCTATGCGGTGTTCGGCGCGATGGAGGACAAGGATATCGCCGGCGTACTGCGCCATCTGGCCGACAAGGTCGACCACTGGTGCCTGTGCGACCTGCCGACGCCGCGTGCGGCCAGCGCGGCGGATCTGCTGGAGAAGCTGGAGGAGGGCGGTTTCCATCCCGGCCCCGATGCTACGGCGGCCTGCTTTCCCAGCCCGGAGGCGGCTTACCGGGATGCCCTCGGCAGAGCGACCGAGGATGATAGAATTCTGGTCTTCGGATCGTTCTACACCGTGGCGGGCGTGATGGCATATCGCGCTACCCGGGCAAATTGAGTCGCGCGGCCGCCGGGCAGTTTTCCGGGGCTAACACCGGGGCAAATCGCCGCGCAATCTGAGCGACAATTTCAACGGCCGGTTTCCGGCCGTCGCACCGAACCAATCTATGGGCCTGCTTTCGCTGTTTTCTTCCCGCAAGGGCAACGCCCCGGCACCGGAGCGCACTCGCCGCTCGCGTTCGGATCCGGGTGCAGGCATCGCTTCGTCGCGACGCCTGGCCGAGGAGTACGCAGACGACACGCTCGACCCGGAATTCCCGCAGAAGCAGCGGGCGCGCCGGCGCCTGATCGGCGCCGTGGTGCTGACGGCAGCTGCCGTCATCGTGCTGCCGATCGTATTCGAGACCCAGCCAAGGCCAGTCGTCGACAATATCTCGGTAAAGATCGATGGTGGCCCGGGCGGGGCCGGCGGCAAGGTGAAGCCCGATGCCCGCAAGGCGGATCCGTTGCCGCCCGCGCCGCAATCCAGGCTCGACAGCCAGGCGCTCGATGCCGGCGAGGAACTGGTTGCCGATGCGGCACCGGCCAAGCCTGCCGTCGCGGCAGCGGCGCCTGCCGAGAAGGCCGCGGACAAACCGGTTGTCCGCGCGGATGCCAAGCCCGGCAGCGGCAAGTTCCTGGTATTGATCGGCGCCTTTTCCTCCGAGGTAAAGGCCAAGGAGTGGCTGAGCAAGCTCAAGGCGGGCAAAGTGCCGGCCTACATCGAGAAAAAGACACTGGCCGACGGCGAGCGCGTGCTCTTGCGTGCCGGCCCTTTTTCGGATCGCGATGCGGCTGATGCCGCCGAAAAGCGAGTGCGCGCCGTGGGCCTGACCGCCAAGGTGGTCGAACAGTAATGCCAAGGGCGGGCTGGACCAAACGCCAGCCGCCATACCGGGGCACCGGGGACACCGTATTACGCATGCAGCCGACTTTTTTCGATTACAGCGTTGTTTTCATCCTGATTGCCTCAGGCCTGATCGGCGTGTTGCGCGGGCTGGTGCGAGAGGTGCTCTCGCTGATCGGCTGGGTGGTGGCGTTCCTGGTGGCCTACCATTTCGCGGGTACCGCGGCAGGCTGGATTCCCGAATCGGTACCGGGCGGTCAGCTGGCGCGCAGCGCACTGGGCTTCGGGGTGCTGTTCATCGGCACCGTGATTGCTGCGGCACTTGCCGGTACGGTGTTGGGCCAGTTGCTCGAAAGTACCGGGCTCAAGCCCGCCGACCGCGGCCTTGGGCTGGTGTTCGGGCTTGTGCGCGGCGCACTGGTGGTGATGTTCGTGGTGACTCTGGCCGGGCTCACCAAGCTGCCCGAGGAGGCGTTCTGGCGCGATGCGCTGTCCCGGCCCTACGTGATGGAGGCGATGGAGTCGCTGCGGCCGTGGCTGCCGCCCGAAGTCGCCAAATACGTCAAGACATGACATGAGGCCGGGCAGACCGTCCGGCTGGTAGTACGCAGGCTCTGCCCTACAGGGTGGGGCCGCCCCGATTCAAACGCCTTTCCTGGGAGCTTGGCATGTGCGGTATCGTCGGTGTGGTTTCCTCCACGCCCGTTAACCAATTGATTTACGACAGCCTGCTGCTGTTGCAACACCGCGGACAGGATGCAGCCGGCATCGCTACCGCAAATGGCAGCACCTTCCACATGCACAAGGCCAATGGCCTGGTGCGCGACGTGTTTCGCACGCGCAATATGCGCGGCCTGCCCGGTGCCGCCGGCATCGGCCAGGTGCGTTACCCCACCGCCGGTTCGGCCTCGAGCGAGGAAGAAGCCCAACCGTTCTATGTCAACGCGCCTTACGGCGTGATCCTGGCCCATAACGGCAACCTCACCAACTGGAAGCAGTTGCACGAGGAACTGTTCAGCCGCGACCGCCGCCACATCAACACGCACTCCGATACCGAAGTGCTGCTCAACGTGCTGGCTGACGAGCTGCAACGCGCCAGCAGCGGCCTTGCGCTGGACCCGGCCACGATCTTCAAGGCCGTGGCGGGCATGCACCGCCGTGTGCGTGGCTCGTACGCCATTGCTGCGCAGATCGCCGGCTACGGCATGCTGGCCGTGCGCGATCCGTTCGGTATCCGTCCGCTATGCCTGGGCAGCGTGGAAACGCCGACCGGCAAGGAATGGATGGTGGCATCGGAGTCGGTGGCACTCGAAGGCATCGGCTACAAGCTCGAGCGCGACGTGGCGCCCGGCGAGGCCATCTTCATCGACCTCGACGGCAATCTCTACACCCAGCAGTGCGCCGATAACCCGGTGCTGACGCCGTGTATCTTCGAGTACGTCTACCTGGCACGCCCGGATTCGTGCATCGATGGCGTGCCGGTGTACGACGCGCGCCTGCGCATGGGCGATTACCTTGCCGAAAAGATTCGCACCGAAGTCTCCGCGGGCGATATCGACGTGGTGATGCCGATCCCCGATTCTAGCCGTCCGGCCGCCATGCAGGTGGCCAACAAGCTGGGCGTGAACTATCGCGAGGGCTTCTTCAAGAACCGCTATATCGGCCGCACCTTCATCATGCCCGGCCAGGCGGTGCGCAAGAAGTCGGTGCGCCAGAAGCTCAACGCCATGGGTGTGGAGTTCAAGGGCAAGAACGTGCTGATCGTGGACGATTCCATCGTGCGCGGCACTACCTCTTTCGAAATCGTGCAGATGGCCCGTGACGCCGGCGCCAACAAGGTGATCTTCGCCTCGGCCGCGCCGCCGGTGAAGTTCCCCAATGTGTACGGCATCGATATGCCCACGCGCAGCGAGCTGGTCGCCTACGGCCGCAGCCACGAAGAGATCGCCAGGATCATCGGCGCCGACAAGCTGGTCTACCAGGATGTCGAAGCGATGAAGCAGGCGGTGCGCGACATCAACCCGGCGCTGAAGGACTTCGATGCATCGTGCTTCGATGGCCGCTACATCACCGGCGATATCGACGAAGCCTACCTGGAGCGCCTGGAAACCGCGCGCAGCCAGGCCGATCGCGACGGCACCGGTGGCCTCGGTGACGGCGAGCGCTCGCAGCTGCACTTGCAGCGCTCGGGCGGTAACGAGTAAGACGCGGCGCACCCGCGGCATACCCGCGGAGTTGACGCAGGGCGGGGCCCGGCCGTAACATTGCCGGGCGTCGATTTGATTGTCAGCTTGCGGACGCGGGTCCTGCCGGAGTTTGGTTCTTATCCCGGAACAGGAAATTGCCCGTCACAGGGAAATGCCCGAAACAGCTAAAGCGGAACACCGGCTTACCGGTTGTGCGCAGCAAAGGCACAATGGCAAGCCGGCTTCCCGCCGCAGCGCGGGGCCTATCCCCAGAACACAAGCAGCCCGTCGATTCGGCCCCCGGCCAATGATCGTACGGGCTTTTTTATTGCTGCCGCCAGTGCGCGGCCAGGCTCACCTCTTACACAGATAACCGCGCGGGTACTACCGCCTCCCCATCATGAACGAACCGCTTCCTCTCGACTCCCTCGACATCGATACGCTCGGCGTGCGCGCCGGCACCATGCGCAGCGAGTTCATGGAGCACTCGGAGGCGATGTACCTGACCTCCAGCTTCTGCTTCAACAGCGCTGCCGAGGCCGCCGAACGCTTCGCCAATTCGGAAACGGGATTTACGTACTCGCGATTCACCAATCCCACCGTGGCCATGTTCCAGAGCCGCCTGGCCGCGCTGGAAGGGGCCGAGGCCTGCATGGCGACCGCGTCCGGAATGAGCGCGATCATGTCGGTGGTGATGTCGTCGATGCAGGCGGGCGACCACCTGGTCAGCTCGCGCGCCATCTTCGGCTCGACCATGACGCTGTTCTCCAATATCTTCGCCAAGTTTGGCGTCGAGACGACCTTCGTCGATGGCACCGACCTGGCGGCTTGGCGCGCGGCGGTCAAGCCGAACACCAAGTTGTTCTTCCTGGAGACGCCGTCCAACCCGTTGACCGAAGTGGCCGACATTGCCGCGGTGGCGGACATCGCCCACAACGCTGGCGCGCTGCTGGTGGTGGATAACTGCTTCTGTTCGCCGGCCCTGCAGCAGCCGATGAAGTTCGGCGCCGACATCGTGGTGCACTCGGCCACCAAGCATATCGATGGGCAGGGCCGCGTGCTGGGCGGCGCGGTGCTAGGCACGCACGATTTCATCATGGGCAAGGTTTTTCCCTTCGTGCGCACGGCCGGCCCCACACTGTCGGCCTTCAATGCGTGGGTGCTGCTAAAGGGCATGGAAACGCTGGCGATCCGCATGGAACGCCACAGCGCCAGCGCGCTGGCGCTGGCCGAGTTCCTGGAGTCGCATCCGGCCGTGGCGCGCGTGTATCACCCGGCGCTGAAATCCCATCCGCAGTATGAAGTCGCCCAGCGCCAGCAGAGCGGCGGCGGTGCCATCGTGTCGTTCGAACTCAAGGGCGAGACGCCGGAGCAGCAGCGCGCCAATGCCTGGCGCGTGATCGACAACACCCGCCTGTGCTCGATCACCGGCAACCTTGGCGACACGCGTACCACCGTGACCCATCCCTACACCACCACGCATGCACGCGTCAGCCCGGAAGCCAAGGCCGCGGCGGGCATCGGCGAAGGGCTGATCCGGCTGGCGGTGGGGCTGGAGTCGGTGGCGGACCTGAAGGCAGACCTGCTGCGCGGCCTGCAGGACTGAGGCAGCCACGGCTGCCGCGATGGCGGCCGTGGCGATAGCAGATAGGCAAGGGCCGCCCAGGCGCCTTGGCGCGCCGGCGCCGCTGCTGTCCACTGGTGAATGCGAGGCGGCCCCGCCAATGCGACAGGATGGCGGTGACCGGCTGGGATGGCAGGACGTTCCCCGGCCGGCGTTCAGCGCAGCAAGCGCCGGCGTAGCAGCATCAGCGCGACCACCAGGGCCACTGCCGCGTAAGCGCCGAGCACAATCAGGTGCAGCGCCAGGTTGTCGATTGGACGCCCGAGCATGATGGGGCGGATCAGGGCCACCGCGTGCGCCAGTGGCAGCACCTGGGTGGCGGCTTGCGCCCCCGCGGGCAATTGCTCCAACGGGAAGAATACGCCGGAAAGCAGCAGCATCGGCGTCATCACCAGCGTCTGGTAGAACATGAAGAAGTCGTAGCTGGGCGCAAGCGCGGTGACGATCATGGCCAGGCTGGCGAACGCGATGCCGGCCAGCACGATCACGGGCAACGCCAGCAGCGCTCCCGGCAACCGCGCATAGCCGAGCGCGCCCGCCACCAGCATGATGGCAAGGCCCGACAGCACGGCTTTGCTGGCGGCCCACATGATCTCGCCCAGGACCACATCGCCCAGTGTCAGTGGCGCGTGCATGATGGCTTCCCAGGTGCGCTGCACATGCATGCGCGAGAAGGCGGAATACATGGACTCGAAGCTCGCCGACATCATTACGCTCGACGCCGTGGTGCCGGCCGCGAGGAAGGCGATGTAGGGCACGCCGTTGACCTGCCCGACCAGCAGGCCAAGACCGAGGCCGAGGCCGAACAGGTAGATCATCGGATCGGCCAGGTTGCCGATCATGGAGGGGATCGCCAGCTTCTTCCACACCATGAAGTTGCGGTACCAGACCATGGTCCAGTTGCGCATGTTCATCGGCAGCAGCGGCTGCGGGTAATGCTGCCGCTGCATGGGGGCATGCCGCGGCGCGGCGGCGGCCGGCGCGGCTGCGGGGCGGGGGTCTTGTTCGCTCATGTTCAGTCCGTTGTCGGTCCCGGGTCAGTCGCGCATCTCGCGGCCAGTCAGCTTGAGGAAGACGTCTTCCAGGTTGGCGGGTCGATGCAGGTAACGCACGCCGGTCCGGCCATGCAGGGCGGCCAGCAGCGGCGCCGGTTCCTTCACATAGCAGAACAGCGTCTCGCCGCTCATCTCGGTACGCGTTGCGAGCGGGTGCAGTTCGCCGCGCAAGGGGGCGAGGTTGTCGCCATACACTTCCACCACATCGCAGCCGATCTGGCTGTCGATCAATTCATGCGGCTTGCCTTCGGCGATCTTGCGGCCGCTGTCGATTACGCACAGGTAGTTGCACAGGCGCTCGGCCTCCTCCATGAAGTGCGTGGTCAGCAGGATGGTCTTGCCGCTGGCCAGCAGCGACTTGAGGCGTTCCCAGATCAGGTGGCGCGCCTGGGGGTCGAGCCCGGTGGTGGGCTCGTCCATCACCAGCAGGTCGGGGTCGTTGATCAGCGCGCGCGCCACCGTCAGGCGCCGGCGCATGCCGCCCGAGAGGTCCCGCACTTGCGCCCCGGCACGGCTTTCGAGCCGTGCGAACTCCAGCAGTGCGGGCACGCGGCGTTCGATTTCGGCGCGCTCCAGGCCGAAGTAGCGGCCAAAGATGCGCAGGTTCTCCACCACGGTGAAGTCGGGGTCGAGGTTGTCGAACTGCGGTACCACGCCCACGCGCATGCGGGCCTGCGGCGCGCGCTCCGGAATTGGCTCGCCGCATAGCGTGAGCGTCCCCGAGGCCGGCGTGGTCAGGCCCAGCAGCAGGCGCAGCGTGGTGGTCTTGCCGGCCCCGTTCGGGCCCAGCAGGCCGAAGCACTGGCCGCGTTGCACGCTCAGGCTGAGATCGTCGACCACGACCGTTTCGCCGTATTGCTTGCTTACATTGCGTAGTTCGAGAATGGCAGTCAAGGCAGGAACGAGGGTGAGGTGCGCCACGGGCGCAATATCCGCCATTATGCAGGCAGTGGCGCGGATGCTTTGTGGCGCATTGCAGCAAGAATTCGCGGATGCGGTTATCTTGCCGGTTCGCTGCCGCAGCGCATGGCCAGGGAACTGGCCGAGAGGGCAGGAGCGCAAGACAACGAACCGAAGCAAACCATGGAGACAAGACAATGAGTGCGCAAGACACACTGGCCCAGTGGCAGGAAGCTGAGCGCGTCGCGCGTGCGCGGCTGGGCGAGCCCGGCGTGGCGACGCTGGCGCAGTTGAGCGAGCGTGCCGGGCTGCAGTTTTTCGAGGATATGATGGCCGGCAAGCTGCCGGGCGCGCCGATCGCGCAACTGATGGACTTCGTCCCTGTGGAGTTCGAGGCAGGGCGCTTCGTATTCCAGGGCACACCCGGCGCGCAGCATTACAACCCGATCGGTAGCGTGCACGGCGGCTACGCCGCGACCTTGCTCGATTCCTGCGTGGGTTGCGCTGTCCACACCATGTTGCCGGCGGGCAAGGGCTATACCACCCTGGAACTGAAGGTGAATTATGTGCGCCCGCTGACTACCAAGACCGGTCCGATCCGCGCGGAGGGCAAGGTCATCAGCCTGACCACGCAGATCGGCATTGCCGAGGGCCGCATCATCGACACGCAGGGTAAGCTGTACGCTTACGCCACCACAACCTGCCTGGTATTCCCAATGCCGGCAGGCTGATGCGGGCAACAGCTACGCATGAATGCAAGGGGGGGCAAGGCGGAAGGGAATAGCACCATGCGCTAAAGACGTACGCATGCATTTCGCCGGCCGTACTCGATCCTGGCGGAAAGATGGGCAGGGCGGTATCAGGGCCGGTCGACGAATGTCGGGCCCGTTAAGGGCCCGACAGCCAACGGCGCTGCTAAAACGACAAAATCCGCCAGGCGTGGCTGGCGGATTTTATGCAGCCGGCGGCAGATCGCGTCTGAGCGCGTTCGCCGCTTGCGGTGCCGAAATCAGTACATCTTCTTCGGCAGCATCTGCATGCGCAGACGCTTGCGAAGGCGCGATTCCGCGGCTTTCTTCTTGCGCTTGCGCTCGGTCGTGGGCTTCTCGTAAGCGGTACGGCTCTTGAGTTCAACGATCAGGCCGGTCTGGAGGATGGCCCTACGGAAACGMCGCATTGCAACTTCAACGGGYTCACCSG
The DNA here is from genome assembly GCF_056399885.1 of Cupriavidus sp. 01L45. NCBI lineage: Bacteria > Pseudomonadati > Pseudomonadota > Betaproteobacteria > Burkholderiales > Burkholderiaceae > Cupriavidus > Cupriavidus sp. 01L45. The sequence goes on from NZ_JBFTSG010000009.1 coordinate 9,677, forward strand.
GTTTCAAGACGATCTTAGTCAATTCTGTCCTTTAGCATTGCCGCAAAGCGGCGGGTTCAAACGGGGGAAACATTGGCCGCTTCAGGACCCTTCTTGCCCTGTTGCGACTGGTATTGCACTCGCTGGTTATCTTGCAGCGGAGCACCCCCGCGAACCTGAGAGATGTGGACGAACAAGTCCTTGCCACCAGCGTCCGGGGTGATGAAGCCAAAACCCTTCTGGGCGTTGAAGAACTTGACGGTACCAGTTTCCATGGAAAAATCCTTTTTTGAGCGCAAAGAATGCGCCCACTTGCTTTTACACGTTTACGTAAACGCTGTCAAGAAAGCTTGCTGAAAACGCTTTGCAAATCCACGAGAGTGGCGTATAGTACGCCCCTCTGACGCGGGGTGGAGCAGTTGGCAGCTCGTCGGGCTCATAACCCGAAGGTCGCAGGTTCAAGTCCTGCCCCCGCAACCAGGCGATATTCTACTCAAAAGTCCGCCAGTAGTCCGGCGGGCTTTTTTGTTTTGCGTGCCTGCGCCTTTTGCGTCACCGGGACGTCTACACGTATCAGTCAGTGCTAACAAGTGCCAACAGGCGCCATCAGGCGCCATCAGGCACAGACCATCGCCAGCCAGCCCGCCGCCGCACAGGCGCCCACCCAGGAAAGCACCACGGCCGCGATCGTCGACCACTTCATGGGCGGCCTTCCGCAGGCGAGGGATTTGTGGGTTCCGGACGTTTCATTACGCATCTCCTCAAGCCCCTTCAAGCCGCCTGCGCGCTGACGGCAACGGCTGGCTCATCCATGGCGGGCAACGTGATCACGAATCGCGCCCCCCCTGCACTGCCGCTGTCCAGCCCGACCTGGCCGCCATGCAGCAGCGCGATGCGCCGCACGATGGCCAGCCCCAGGCCGAAGCCGCCCGTGTGCCGATTGCGGCTGGAATCCGGCCGATGGAAAGGCTCGAAAATGCGGGCGCGTTCCTCCGGCACCACGCCGGGCCCGTCGTCCTCCACCGTCAGGCACAGGGTGCCAGCGGCATCCGTCTCGGCGCGCAACTGGATGGCGCTGCGCGCATAGCGGGTGGCGTTGCGGCACAGGTTGAGGAGCGCCCGCGCCACCTGCCGAGGATCGCAGACGTGGTGTGGCAGGGGACCACTGGCGAGCACGGACAGGGTCAGCTTGTGGTCGGCCACCTCGTTGGCGACGCTGGCCGCCACGCTGTCGATCAGCTCGCCGACCGAAACCCGCATCAGCATCATCGGGGCCGCACCCTGCTCGAGCTGGCCGAGCGTCAGCAACTCGGTGACCAGTTCATCAAGCTCGCGCACGTCGCGGCGCAGGTCTTCCAGGCGCTGGGCCTGACGTGCCTGCTCTTCCTCGCCGGCGCCGGCCGACTGCAACAGCGCAATGCCAAATTCAAGCCGGGCGATCGGTGTCTTCAGCTCGTGCGAGATGCCGTGCATCATTTCCCGCTGGTGCACGATCGACGCTTCGATCTGCTCCGCCATTTCATTGAATTGCATTGCCAGCTCCGAGATATTGGAGCGCCTGGGCAGGTCGGCGCGGGTTGACAGCTTGCCGCGGCCGAAATCCCTGGCCGCCTGCTGCAGCTTGTCCAGGTCGCGCCAGTGGTACCAGACCCATGCCACGATCGAGAGCAGCGTGGCGAAAGCAATCAATGCATAGGCCACCACGTCGACGTTGGTGTTGTCCACGTCCACGCTGTGCGCATGCAGTACCTGCCCGTCGCGCAGCGGCAGGTAATAGTCCTTGGCATCGTAGCTCAGCACCAGCTTGCCGTCGGCGATATCCTGGCGCTGGCGCGCATCCAGCCGGCTCAGTTCGGCGGCGTCGGCCAGCTTGAACCGTTCGAGCGCATGCGCCTGGAGCTTTTCCAGCGCGCCCTTGCGCAACTCGCCCGGGTGCTGGGCGAGGTATTCGGACAGGACGAACGCATAACCCTGACGATTCACGCGTTCGCTCTCGGTGAATTGCTCGTGGAACAGCGGAATGAAGGTGTAGTTGATGGCGACCACCGCCGCGGCGGCAGCCAGCATCACCAGCAAATAGAGCTTCAGTAGCGAGCGGACCATTCATTCCTCCCATGCCGATGGGCTGAACAAGTAGCCGCGGCCCCAGATGGTCTTGATCTTGTGCGGCTCGGGCGAAGCGTCCTCGAAGCGGCGGCGCAGCCGGGAGATGCCAGAGTCGACGGTCCGGTCGATGCCGTCGAATTCGATGCCGCGCAGCTCCTTGAGGATGTCGTCGCGGCTCAGTACGGTGCCGGCGGCGCGTGCCAGGATCAGCAGCAGGTTGAACTCGGTGGTCTTCAGGTCCACTTCCTGTCCGCGCCAGGTGACCTGCCGGTTAGGCGGTGAAATCACCAGCGCGCCGAATACTAGTTCGTGGTCCCTTTGCATTGGCGTGGCGGGCACGGCGACCCGCTCGGCGGCGGCGCGCCGCAGCAGGGCGCGGGCCCGCGCTACCAGCAGCCTGGGCTCGATGGGCTTGACCACATAGTCGTCGGCGCCGATCTCCAGCCCCGCCACCTGGTCGTAGGTGTCCACGCGCGCAGTCAGGATCAGCACGGGCACGCGCGAGAAGGCGCGAATGCCGCGGCAGACTTCCATGCCGTCCATGTGGGGGAGCATCAGATCGAGGATGACCAGGGCGGGCCGGTGGGCCTGGACGGCCGCTACCGCGATATCGCCGCGCCGCACCACCTCCACCGTGAACTCGTAATTGCTCAGGTACTCGCTGACAAGTTGCGCAAGGCGGTCATCGTCCTCGACCAGCAATACCTTGTACTTGGCCATGGCGTCGTTCATGACAGGCTTCCCAGGGGCCGAAAAACGCCGATTCTATCCGGCCAGCGGCCCGCGTTGGGGGCCGGAGACGCTTCCGGACAAATTTGCACATTTGAACAAGATTTCGCTCTATTTCAGGACAGACATCGCGGCGTGCCGTCCCTAATCTGCGTGCTTCGACATCAAGGCGGAGCATCGGTGGAACAGCAAACAAGACAACAGGGGCAAGCGCCAGGCAAGCCAGCGCGTTTCGGCATGAGTCCGGTCAACTACGCCTTCTGAGGAGAGCGCCATGATGTGGGATTGGCACGCCAGCCCGGCAGCGCGGGATCTTGCTGTCCGGCCGCATGTCTGCGACATACGCCTGCCCGGCGTCGACAGCCTGTTACTGACCGGCGCCACCGGCTTTATCGGCGGCAATGTGATGGTGGCCGCCATCAATGCCGGCCTTGCGCGGCGCTTGCTCTGCCTGGTGCGGGGCAGCGATACGGCAGACGCGCTGGCACGCCTGCGCGAGAACGCCGTCCAGTGCGGCCTGCTGCGCAGCCGCGTGAACTGGCTCACGGAGGATAACGTGCTGCTCGGCGCGCTGGACAGCGATTTCCCGCCCGCCGTCGTGGCTCGGCTGTCAGGTGTCTCGCAGGTGATCAACTGCGCGGCGATGGCCTCGTTCTCGACAGACCCGCAGGTCACGCGCATCAACGTGCGAGACACGCTGCGCTTTGCCTCTCGCTTTGCCGGCAGTACCGCCCTGCGGCGTTTTGTCCATGTCGGTACCGCGATGGCTTGCGGCACGCAGCGCGGTACCAGGGTTTCGGAGCAGGATGCCGGGCATGACGACACCAGCCACCTGGTGCCCTACACGCGCAGCAAGCAGGAAGTGGAGGTGCTGCTGCGCCGAAGCCTGCCGGACCTGCCGCTGGTGGTGGCGCGGCCCTCCATCGTGGTCGGGCACACCGTGCTGGGCACGCAGCCGTCGGCCAGCATCTTCTGGCTGTTCCGGATCATCCACCAGGCGCGCCGCTATACCGCCGGCCCGCATACCCGCATCGACGTGATCTCGGCGGACGACTGCGCGCAGGCCTTGTTGCGGCTGGCGGTCAAGCCCGGCCTGCGCTTCGATGCCTACCATCTTTCTGCGGGCGCGCGCGCACCGACCATCGCGCAGGTGGTAGCCGCCATGGATGAGGCCGCCGCGAGCGAGGACGCGCCGGCTTACCGCAAGTGCCCGGCCAGCGAGCTTCCGGCCCTGGCGCTGGATGTGGCGCGTACCGAGCGCATCAGCAACCGCCGCCTGATCGAACGTGCCCTGCGGCTGTATGCGGGCTTTGCCGAACTCGGCTATGTGTTCGACAACCGGCGCATCCGGGAGGAGATCAATTTCGAGCCGTTGTCGATTACCGATTACGTCAGCGAGTGCATGCGTACCTCGCGCGGGGTTGGCATCCTTGAACAAATGAGCTGGGACTTCAAGTCATGATTGCCGCGCGCTCCACGTTCGTCATGCTCTGGTGACGTGATTCAGGCGGTACTTGTCTGCGGCGGCTGCGTTTCGCCAACCCGGCTTCGCCGACTGCTTCAACTGTCGAACCTGCCCGGCACGCCGCCCGTGGCGTGCCGTACGATGCGGCGCCTGTAGAAGTGTTACTCTTTTGAGTGATACCCAACAGGAGATCACCGTGAGCCGCAAAACCCCCATCGAGCGCTATCGGAACATCGGTATCAGCGCGCACATCGACGCCGGCAAGACCACCACCACCGAGCGCATCCTGTTCTACACCGGGGTCAATCACAAGATCGGCGAGGTCCATGACGGTGCGGCTACCATGGACTGGATGGAGCAGGAGCAGGAGCGCGGCATCACCATCACCTCGGCCGCCACCACGGCGTTCTGGAAGGGGATGGCCGGCAATTATCCTGAACATCGCATCAATATCATCGACACTCCCGGACACGTGGACTTCACCATCGAGGTGGAGCGTTCCATGCGCGTGCTCGATGGCGCCTGCATGGTCTACGACGCGGTGGGCGGCGTGCAGCCCCAGTCGGAAACCGTCTGGCGCCAGGCGAACAAGTACAAGGTGCCGCGTATCGCCTTCGTCAACAAGATGGATCGCGTCGGCGCGGATTTCTTCCGGGTGCGATCGCAGATTGCCGACCGGCTCAAGGGCACGCCGGTGCCGATCCAGGTGCCGATCGGCGCCGAGGATGGTTTCCAGGGCGTGATCGACCTGGTCAAGATGAAGGCCACCGTCTGGGACGACACCAGCCAGGGGCTTCACTTCGAGTATCGCGAGGTACCGCCCGAACTGCTGGAGGTCGCCAGGGAATGGCGCGAGAAGATGGTCGAGGCCGCGGCGGAGGCCAGCGATGAACTCCTGCACAAATACCTCGGCGGCGAGCCGCTGACGGAAGACGAGATCAAGGCTGCCCTGCGCAAGCGCACCGTCGCCAACGAGATCGTGCCGATGCTGTGCGGCAGCGCTTTCAAGAACAAGGGCGTGCAGACGCTGCTCGACGCGGTGATCGACTACTTGCCGTCGCCGGCGGACGTGCCCGCGATTCTCGGCCACACCGTGGACGACAAGGAGGCGGAGCGCCATCCCAATGACGACGAACCGTTCGCCGCCCTGGCATTCAAGATCATGACCGACCCCTTCGTCGGGCAACTGATCTTCTTCCGCGTCTACTCTGGCGTGGTGAATTCGGGCGACACGGTGTACAACCCGCTCAAGGAAAAGAAGGAGCGGCTCGGGCGCATCCTGCAGATGCATGCCAACGTGCGCAGCGAAATCAAGGAAGTGCGCGCGGGCGATATTGCCGCGGCGGTCGGGCTCAAGGAGGCCACCACCGGCGACACCCTGTGCGACCCCGACCATGTGATCATCCTTGAGCGCATGAGCTTCCCGGATCCGGTGATCTCCCAGGCGGTCGAGCCCAAGACCAAGGCCGACCAGGAAAAGATGGGCCTGGCGCTGAATCGCCTGGCGCAGGAAGACCCGTCGTTCCGCGTGCATACCGATGAGGAATCGGGCCAGACCATTATCTCGGGTATGGGCGAGTTGCACCTTGAGATCCTGGTGGACCGGATGCGGCGCGAGTTCGGCGTGGAGGCATCGGTCGGCAAGCCGCAGGTGGCATATCGTGAGACCATCAAGCAGGCAGCGAAGGACGTCGAAGGCAAGTTCGTCAAGCAGTCAGGCGGGCGCGGCCAGTATGGCCACGTGGTGCTCGATCTGGAGCCGCAGGCGCCGGGCAAGGGCTACGAGTTTGTCGACGCCATCAAGGGCGGGGTGGTGCCGCGCGAATTCATTCCCGCCGTCGACAAGGGCATCCGCGAAACGCTGGCATCGGGCGTGCTGGCCGGCTACCCGGTGGTGGACGTGAAAGCCACGCTGGTATTCGGCTCCTATCACGACGTCGATTCGAACGAGAATGCCTTCCGTATGGCGGGCTCGATGGCATTCAAGGAAGGCATGCGCCGCGCCAAGCCGATCCTGCTCGAGCCGATGATGTCGGTGGAAGTGGAAACGCCGGAAGAATTCACCGGCAACGTGATGGGCGACCTGTCCTCGCGCCGGGGCATCGTGCATGGCATGGAGGATATCGCGGGCGGCGGCGGCAAGCTGGTGCGCGCGGAGGTGCCGCTGGCCACCATGTTTGGCTACTCGACGTCGCTGCGTTCGCTGACCCAGGGGCGCGCCACTTACACGATGGAATTCAAGCACTACACGGAAGCACCGGCGAGCGTGGCCGAAGCGGTCATCAACAGCCGGCACACGCGCTAGCTTGCGGTGGCCCATTGCCCCCTGGGAGGCTGTGCGGGGCAATGGGATCGATGCGCCGTCTTTCGCTTGCCGCTTGTGCCGCAGGCTTGAAATGGCGCGTGTCATTTGCGGCCGTCCATGCGGCCGGTTTGGATTTGCCGCGGGCAAGCCGCGGCAAGGTCGGGGCGGCCCATGTGTCACGCCCTGCGCAGCCGCGCGCCTCGCGGCATCCGTCCGACTCGATGGGAGAGTGCGATGGCTAAGCATTTGTTTCCTCAATTTCCCGCCGATGAGCAACGCGAGGTTGTAACCCTCTGCGAACGGCTCGGCTTCGCTCCGGAAGACTTCGAGATCAAGGACGAGGGTTCCGAGCCGGCCAATGGCGGCGTGAGGCGGCGGCAGGTCAGTGTCCGGCGGCTGGCGACGGAGGCCCAGAGCATGTATGACGCAAGCGAGGGTCCGGGCTGGATCGGGGAGTTCGAGAGCGACCTCGAGTGCGGCTTGTTCGGGCAGGCACCGAGGCAGGCGCGGGCATAGCCACCGCAGGCTCGCGCGCCGCATCTGTTGGCGAGGGCACAGACGCGTGTGGGGCGGATGGCGCATAAAGGGCGCTTCGGGCAGTGGGGAGACTGCAATGAAGCGCATGATCCGGATTGGGCTGTGGTCGTTGACGGGCGTCTGCGTCCTGGCGGCGGGCGTGGTGCTGGTGGGCGTGCTGGCAGGGGAGCGAAAGGGCGCGCGCATCGTGAGCGTGCCCGTCGTGTCCCTGGCTTATCGCGACGATGCCCAGGCGCTGGCGAGAGGCAAGTACCTGTATGAATCGCGGGGTTGCATGGATTGCCACGGCGCCAGCGGCAAGGGCCGTGTCTTTATCGACGATCCTGGCGGCCTGTATGTGCGCGCGCCCAACTTGACCAGCGGCAGCGCCGTCATCGGGCGCTATCGGGAAGCGGATTGGGTGCGGGCTATCCGCCATGGCGTGGCCCCGTCGGGGCGAGCTCTGATGGTGATGCCAAGCGAGGACTACAACCGCCTCAGTGATGACGACCTGGGTGCGCTTGTTGCCTATGTCCGCAGCTTGCCGCCGCTGCCGGGCGAGGTGGCGGAGGTGCGGCTCCCATGGATGGTCCGGGCGTTATATGGGTTTGGCCTCGTCAAGGATGCCGCCGAGAAGATCGATCATGGGTTGCCGCCCGCGCGGCCGATGACCGCTACGGTATCGCCGGAGTACGGCGCTTACGTGGCGAATGCCTGCCTCGGCTGCCACGGCGCAGGCTTGCGCGGCGGCAAGATCCCCGGGGCGCCGCCAGACTGGCCGCCGGCCGCCGACCTGACTCCCGCGGGCAGTGCGATGGCGCGCTATGACGCGCCGGAGAAGTTCGTCGGCATGATGCGCAGCGGCTTGCGTCCGGACGGGTCGCCGGTCAGCCGGGTCATGCCGTTCGATTCGTTTGGGCGCATGGACGATGTCGACCTGGGCGCTCTCTACCTGCATTTGAAGGCGCTGCCAGCGCAGAGTGCGAGCCGCTGAGCGCGGCGCCGGGAGGGGATTCCCGCGGTACAAATGGCGCCGTAAAAATGGAAAAGGCCCGCAATTTCTTGCGGGCCTTTCACATTCTTTGGCTCCCCGAGCTGGGCTCGAACCAGCGACCTGCGGATTAACAGTCCGTCGCTCTACCAACTGAGCTATCAGGGAACAGCTGAGAAAAGGATTGTAACCAGTTTCTCTTTTATTCGTCAACATCTGTGCAGTAATTTTTTACTGCCGGTGCTGCGAAACTTCTGGTTCCACCCCGGTGATCTGAGGCAGGGCCACATTATAGGTGGTGTTTTGGGTCTGTGCCATAAAAAATCGCCCCGGAGGGCGATTTTTTTGACGCTTGCTGCGTCCACCTGCGCGGCGCGGCGCCCGGCTTAGTCGAACACCGGCGAATCGACGCCGAGGATCTTGTGCAGCTTCGGCGAGGTAGTGGTGTACTGCATGTGGATCTTCTTCTCGGGGAAGATATAAGGCGCGGCGCCAAAGGCGGCCAGCGCGGCCTCGTGGAAGCCCGAGAGGATCAGCTTCTTCTTGCCGGGGTAGGTATTGATATCGCCTACCGCGAAGATGCCGGGGATGTTCGTCTCGAACTTCTCCGTGTCCACCTTGATCTGCTTGCGCTCAAGGTCCAGGCCCCACTCCGCAATGGGTCCGAGCTTGGGCGACAGGCCGAAGAACACCAGCAGGTCGTCCAGCGGCAGGCGGCGCGTGACGCCGTCTGCGCCCGTCACCTTGATCTCGGTCAGCAGGCCATCCTTTTCCTCGTAGCCACTGATCTGGCCCACGACGAATTGCATCTCCATCTGCTCGCACAATTCCTTCATCTTGGCGACGGAGGCGGGCGCGGCGCGGAAGCCGTCGCGGCGATGGATCATCACCACCGACTCGGCCTTGCCGGCCAGGTCCAGCGTCCAGTCCAGCGCGGAGTCTCCGCCGCCGACGATGACGAGGTTGCGGCCGTGGAAACGGCTCGGATCCTTGACGCGGTAGAACAGCTGCTTGCCGTCGAACTTGTCGATGCCATCCACCTTGACCGTGCGCGGCTGGAACGAGCCCACGCCCGCGGCGATGAAGATGGTCCTGGTGATGAAGCGGGTTCCCAGCGAGGTCTCGACGAAGAAGCGGCCGTCTTCGCGGCGCTCCACCACGGCGACTTCCTGGCCCAGGTGGAAGGTCGGCTCAAACGGCTCGATCTGCTTGAGCAGGTTGTCGGTCAGATCCTGGCCGGTGCAGATGGGCACGGCCGGGATGTCGTAGATGGGCTTGTCCGGGTAGAGCTCCACGCACTGGCCGCCGACCACCTTGAGGGAGTCGATCACGTGCGCCTTGATTTCGAGCAGGCCCAGTTCGAAAACCTGGAAGAGTCCGACCGGGCCGGCGCCGACGATCAGCGCGTCGATTTCCAGCGGCTGGCCGCCGCCGCCGTTGCCTGTGGCAACGTGGTGGGTGGCGTCGGCAACGGGGTTGGGGATACTCAAGTCCATATTCGTCCTGATACGTTGTGGGGCACAGGCGTGCCCGGCATTACGGGAAAGCGCGTGGGTGGGGACGGCTTTCTGACCTGTCTTTTTTAGGTCTTTTCAGCGCTGCAGGTATTGCAGCTTTTCGGCTGTGTCCTTCCATTCCTCGGCTTCGGCCAGCGGCGCCTTGGTCTTGGTGATGGACGGCCAGTTGCGAGCCAGTTCGGCGTTCAGGTCGATGAACTGCTGCTGGTCGGCCGGCACGTCTTCTTCGGCGTAGATCGCGTTGACCGGGCATTCCGCCACGCACACCGCGCAATCGATACACTCATCCGGGTCGATGGCGAGGAAGTTGGGGCCTTCGCGGAAACAATCGACCGGACACACGTCAACGCAGTCGGTATAGCGGCAACGGATGCAGGATTCGGTGACAACGTGAGTCATTTCGGTTCCAGAAAAACGGGATCGGCTTCGATGGGAATGTTGTTAGGCCTGTTGTGCCGTGCTCGTCACGCCGGTGGGGTTTCCAGTGGGTTCACCATACGCGGCGCGAGCGCTGGCCGTGGCCTTTCAAAGACCGATATTGTAGCTGAGCCTTTCCGCAAGGGTAGCGGCTCTATATAGCCGGATAAGATAGTTTTCTTATTTCTTTATGTGCATTTGATCCAAGACAGCCAGGGATGCACCCGCTAATGTGCTCTTCTGGCCGTTGCCGCGACGGCGTTGTAAGCTGGACGGGCCTGCGCGCGCGGTATCGCCGCGCGCTTACCTGAGGAGTGCGCCATGCCAATATCAGTCCGGGAGCTGCCGCGCGGCAGCCGTTCGAGCCGTATGGCGGCCGCCTTGCTTTGCCTGGCGGCGCTGGCCATGTCAGCCGCGCATGCGCAGACGCTGGCAAAGGCCGGCCCGCCGGATAGCGTGGTGGCCCGCCTGATGGCCTGGCGCATGATGAGCGACCAGCCAGTCTCGCTCACCTCGCTGGCCCGTTTCGACTGGGATGATTTCGGCGTGGTGATCGAACCCGCTGGGGAGGTCATGGCCAACTGCGGCCAGGCCGGTTTCCTGCCATGCGACGCCGAGCTGCAGCCGGAGCGCGGCGCGCCGGTCCAGGTACTGGTATTCCGCCGCGGATCCGAGCGGGTCTACCAGGAGCGCATTACAGCCCGCTCGGCGGCCTTCGCGGAGCCGCTTCCCGCCGCCGTGCCCCGGGCGCAGGCGACGCTGGTCGGCTGCCCAGGCTACCGCGGGCAAGTCTTGTGGTGCCTGCGCGGCAGCGCCCGTGGCCGTCAGCCCGATCCTTTTCTTGACGGCGCATGATCCGGCCATCGCCCGCCGCACTTTCGGTTAGCATGTCGCACTGACTCGGCACTGCCGTCTGGCCCGACATGATCATTACCTCATTGCTCGACACCGATCTGTACAAGTTCACCATGATGCAGGTGGTGCTGCATCACTTCCCCGCCGCACAGGTCGAATACCGCTTCAAGTGCCGCAACGTGGGGGTCGACCTGACCCCTTACGTGGACGAGATCCGCGACGAGGTGGCGCAGTTGTGCCAGCTTCGCTTTACGCCGGAGGAACTCCAGTACCTGCGCGAGTTGCGCTTCATCAAGAGCGATTTCGTCGACTTCCTCGGCCTGTTCCACCTGAACGAGAAATACGTAAACATCGCGCCCGCCGCCCCCGGCAGCGGCGAGATCGAGATCACCATCCGCGGGCCCTGGCTGCATACCATCCTGTTCGAGGTGCCGTTGCTGGCCATCGTCAACGAGGTCTATTTCCGCCGCACCCAGCCGCAACCGGACTGGGCCGAAGGGCGCCGGCGCCTGGAAGACAAGCTGGCCTTGCTGAAGATGCCGGCCCACGCCGACTGCGTGATTGCCGACTACGGCTCGCGCCGCCGCTTCTCGCGCGACTGGCAGGAAGAGGTGTTGCAGACCATGCGCAGGGTGCTGGGCCCGCAACTGGCCGGCACCAGCAATGTTCATTTCGCGCGCATGCACAACTTGACCCCGTTGGGCACCATGGCGCATGAATACCTGCAGGCCTGCCAGGCACTGGGGCCGCGCCTGCGAGATTCGCAGGTGTTCGCGCTCGAGGTCTGGGCCAAGGAGTACCGCGGCGACCTCGGCGTCGCGCTGTCCGACACCTACGGCTTCGATGCCTTCCTGCGCGACTTCGATCTCTATTTCTGCAAGCTGTTCGACGGCGTGCGCCACGATTCGGGTGATCCCTTTGCCTGGGGCGAGCGCATGCTGGCGCATTACGCCGCCAGCCGCGTCGACCCGCTGGGCAAGACGCTGATCTTCAGCGACAGCCTCGACATCCCACGCGTAATCGAGCTGTGCGAGCGCTTCGGCGGACGCTGCCGGCTGGCGTTCGGGGTGGGCACCAACCTGACCAACGATCTCGGCTACACGCCGCTGCAAATCGTGATCAAGATGACGCGCTGCAATGGACAGCCGGTAGCCAAGCTGTCCGATACGCCCGAGAAGACCATGTGCGATGACCCGGCCTACCTGACGTACCTGCGGCACGTGTTCGGCGTCCAGGCGCCAGCCTGACTGTGCGAAGCCATCTGATTCCCACGCATCCAACCCTCGGACATATCGGAAAGCAAGCCATGGATACCACTTCCGCCCGCGATCGTATCTTTGCCCGTATCCGCGCCGCACAGGGCCGCGCCCCCGGGGTCAGCAACGGCGAGCGCGCGGCGGTAGCCGATTACCTCGCGCGCCATCCCGCCGGTCCCCGGCCGCCGGCGCCGGCGCAGCGCATCGAAGCCTTCCAGGAACAGGCGCAGAAAATGGCTTCCACGGTCGAGCGGGTGGCCGCGCTGGCCGATGTGCCGGCCGCTGCGTCGCGTTACCTGGACAGCCTGGGCCTGCTGCGTCGCGCTGTCGCCTGGGATAGCCTGGGCGCGCTGGACTGGCATGCGCAGGGATTGGCGGTGGAGTGCCGCCCGCCGGTACGCGATGTCCAGGCCGATCACGACCACGGTGACATGGTCGGCATCACCGGCTGCTTTTGCGCGATTGCCGAGACCGGTTCGCTGATGCTGCTGTCCGGTCCGCAGACGTTCGCTTCGGCCGCGCTGCTGCCGGAGACGCATATCGCGGTGGTGCCGGCCTCCCGCATCGTCGACGGGATGGAAGATGCGTTCGCGCTGATGCGCAGCGAGCGCGGGGAGTTGCCCCGTGCTACCAACATCATCAGCGGCCCTTCGCGCACCGGCGACATCGAGCAAACCATCGTGCTGGGCGCGCACGGGCCTTACCGTGTGCACGTGATCCTCGTCGAGCGGGACTGAGCAGCTTCCCGCCCGCACCAGCGATCGCTCCGAGCCGCAGGGGCAGGGCGGCCGAAATGGGCTGAATCCTGCGGCGATTGCTTTACACTTGAGGGCCTCGCCGCGTGCCCGTGGCCCGCTGGGCGGGCTGAGCGGGCTCGTGCGCTTTCTCCGCCCGCGGCTGCTGCCAGTCTCGGGTGCAGCCATCCGAAACAAGGAGATCCCGCCCGATGCGACGTGCCCTAGCACTGCTGCCACCGCTACCTTCGCTGGCCCTGCTGTTGCTCACCCTTCTGCCCAATCTTGCCAGCGCCGCCGATCTCGAAGGCGCCACGCTGTCGCCGATGTGGGCCTTGCCGTTTGCCGGCACATTGCTGTCGATCGCGCTGTTCCCTCTGATCGCGCCGCGTTTCTGGCACCACCATTACGGCAAGATCATCGCCGGCTGGGCACTGGTGTTCCTGGTACCGTTCGCGCAGGCATTTGGTGTGCATGCCGCGGCCGCCAACGCCGTGCATGCGCTGCTGTCCGAGTACATTCCCTTTATCGCGCTGATCGCCGCGCTCTACATCGTGGCCGGCGGCATCTGCGTGCGCGGCAACCTGCACGGCACGCCGCGCCTGAACACCGGCCTGCTCGCACTCGGTACCGCGCTTGCCAGCCTGATGGGCACCACCGGCGCCGCCATGCTGCTGATCCGGCCATTGCTGCGCGCCAACGACAACCGCAGGCATGTGGCGCACGTGGTGGTGTTCTTTATCTTCCTGGCAGCCAATGCGGGCGGCGCGCTGACGCCGCTGGGCGATCCGCCGCTGTTCCTGGGATTCCTCAAGGGCGTGGACTTCTTCTGGACCCTGCGCAATATCCTGCCCGAGACGCTCTTTGTCTGCGGGGCGCTGCTGGTGATCTTCTATTTCGTCGATCGCTACTACTACCTGAACAAGGAAGAGGAGCTGCCGGCGGCGGCCGATCCCACGCCGGACTCGCCGGGCGTCCGCATCGAGGGCAAGCGTAATTTCGTGCTGCTGCTGGCGGTGGTGGGGCTGGTGCTGATGAGCGGGCTGTGGAAACCAGGCATCGAGTTCGACGTGATGGGAACCCACGTCGGCCTGCAGACGGTGGTGCGCGACGTGATGCTGGTGGCGGTGGCGCTGGTGTCCCTGTTGATCACGCCTGTCACCGCGCGCACCGGCAACGAGTTCAACTGGGARCCGATCCTGGAAGTSGGCAAGCTGTTCGCCGGCATCTTCCTTACCATCATCCCGGTGATCGCCATGCTCAAGGCTGGCACGGACGGCGCCTTCGCCGGCGTGATCCGTCTGGTGAGCGACGCGGGCGGCCAGCCCATCGACAGCATGTATTTCTGGGCCACGGGCATCCTGTCGTCCTTCCTGGACAATGCGCCGACCTACCTGGTGTTCTTCAATACGGCCGGCGGCGACCCGGCCACGCTGATGACGCGCAACGCTTCGACGCTGGCGGCGATCTCGGCCGGCGCGGTGTTCATGGGCGCCAATACCTATATCGGCAACGCGCCCAACCTGATGGTCAAGGCGATTGCCGAAAGCCGCGGTGTGCGCATGCCCAGCTTCTTCGGCTATATGCTGTGGTCGATCTGCGTGCTGGTGCCGCTGTTCCTGGTGATGACCTTTATCTTCTTCCGCGTGTGAGCATGACCAAGCCTTCCATCCTCGTAACCCGCGCCGTCTTTCCGGAAGTGATCGACCGGCTCGCGCAATATTTCGACGTCGACAGCAACCAGCAGGACGTGGCGCTCGATGGCGCCGCGCTCAGGCAACGCCTCGTGGGCAAGTCCGGCGTGCTGGCCAATGCCGCGGATCGTATCGATGGCGAACTGGTGGCCGGACTGCCGGCGCTGCGCGCGGTCTGCAATATGGCCGTCGGCTACAACAACCTCGATGTGCCGGCACTGACCGCCGCCGGCATCGTGGCGACCAACACGCCCGATGTACTGACGGAAACCACCGCCGATTTTGGCTGGGCCCTGCTGATGGCCACTGCGCGCCGCGTGACCGAATCCGAGCACTGGCTGCGCGCCGGCAAGTGGGAGCGGTGGAGCTACGACATGTTCCTCGGCATGGACCTGTACCGCAGCACGCTCGGCATCCTTGGCATGGGCCGCATCGGCCAGGCGCTGGCGCGCCGCGCTGCGGGGTTTGGCATGTCCGTGCTSTATCACAACCGCAGCCRSCTGCCGGMGGAGACCGAGYGCGCGCTCAATGCGCGCTAYGTCAGCAAGACGGAATTGCTTGCGCAATCCGATCACCTGCTGCTGGTGCTGCCGTATAGCGCGCAGAGCCATCACAGCATCGGCGCCGCCGAACTGACGCAAATGAAGCCGTCGGCCACGCTGGTCAACCTGGCACGCGGCGGCGTGGTAGACGACGCCGCGCTGGCCGAGGCGCTGCGCGAGCGCCGCATCTTCGCCGCGGGCCTCGACGTGTTCGAAGGCGAGCCGCAGGTCCATCCCGGCCTGCTGACCGTGCCTAACGTTGTGCTGACCCCGCACATTGCCAGCGCCTCGGAGAAGACCCGTCGCGCCATGGCGGATCTCGCCGCCGATAACCTGATCGCTGCGCTCAATGCAGGCCCGCAGGCAGGCCGTCCGCCTTCATTGATCAATCCCGAGGTGATGGCGCACCGCCGCTGATCCTCTCGCTGCACKCGTCGTGCCGCCTGCGCGCTGGTCTCTCCAGCTTGCCGGCGCGGCACGGCTTTTTGCGTACTTCAGACTTTCATGACCCTGATTCCCCTTTTGACCCTGGCTCTTGCGCTGGTAGCCGTGCTGCTGCTGGCGGTGCTGTTGCTGCGGCCACGCGTTGCACCGGAGACCGCCAGCCTGGAACTGCTGCGCCAGCTCGCCGAACTGCGAGCCGAAGGCGCGCGCGGCAATGAGCGCCTGGAGCGCGAATTGCGCACGGAGGTCACGGAGAGCGCGCGCGTCGGCCGCGGCGAGGCCGGCCAGCAGATGATGCGTTTCCAGCAGACGTTGTCTTCGCAACTCACCAGCATCGCCACGCTGCAGAACAACCAGATCGACATGTTCGCGCAGCAGCTTGCCAAGCTGACCGAGTCCAATGTCCAGCAACTGGAGCAGGTCAGGCAAAGCCTGCTGCAGCAGGGCCAGCAGGCACGTGACGAGCAGGGCAGCGCGCTGCGCCGCTTTGGCGACATGCTGCAGCAGCAGCTGGCGCAAATGTCCGAAGGCAACGAGCGCCGCCTGGGCGAAGTGCGCACCACGCTGGAACAGCGGCTCAAGGAAATCGAGGCGAATAACTCGGCCAAGCTCGAGGAAATGCGCCGCACCGTCGACGAGAAGCTGCACGCCACGCTCGAACAGCGGCTTGGCGAATCCTTCAAGCTGGTGTCGGACCGGCTCGAACAGGTACATCGCGGACTGGGCGAAATGCAGGCGCTGGCGCAAGGCGTGGGCGATCTCAAGCGGGTGCTGACCAACGTGAAATCGCGCGGGACCTGGGGCGAAGTGCAACTGGAGATGCTGCTCGAGCAGATGCTGACTGCCGAGCAATRCGCCAAGAACGTCGAGACGGTCCGCAATACCGGGGCGCGTGTGGAGTTCGCGATTCGCCTGCCGGGCAAGGATGCCGCCGGCGGGCAGGTTTGGCTGCCAATCGACGCCAAGTTTCCGAAGGAGCAATACGAACGCCTGCTCGACGCACAGGAGCGTGGCGATGTCGACGGCGTGGCCCTGGCAGGGCGCGAGCTGGAAGTGGCGATCAAGCGCGAGGCACAGACGATTTCCGAGAAATATGTATCGCCGCCTGCCACCACTGACTTCGCCATCCTCTTCCTGCCCACTGAGGGTTTGTACGCCGAGGTCTTGCGGAGGCCCGGGCTGGCGGACCTGCTGCAACGCAATTACCGCGTGACGGTAGCGGGGCCGACCACGCTGGCCGCCCTGCTCAACAGCCTGCAGATGGGATTTCGTACACTCGCGCTCGAGCGCCGCTCAAGCGAAGTGTGGGAGGTGCTCGGCGCGGTCAAGACCGAGTTCGGCAAGTTTGGCGATGTCCTGGCCAAGACCCGGGACACGCTGGAGCGTGCCGCCCGCAACATCGAGCAGGCCGAAGTGCGCACGCGCCAGATGGAGCGCAAGCTGCGCACGGTGGAGGCTCTGCCGGGAGAAAACGCGCAAGCGTTGCTCGGCCTTGCTGCCGTGCCGGACGAAGCGGCGCAAGAACGTCAAGAGGGTGAAGCGGGCTGAGGAGCGGGGAGGCCGGTGGCGCCGCAGATTGAAAAAAAGCGCATCGAATCGATGCGCTTTTTTACTTTGGGAGCAGGCAACTCAGGGCAGGTCCCGAATCGTCACCTCGATGCCGCCGAAACGCGCGGCCACCCAGTTGTAGGCCTTGCAGGCCAGCCAGAGCAGGCCGAAGCCGATCAGCGCATTGAGAATCAGTGCCGTGAAGACGGTGATGCCGGGCAGGTCGCCATAGCGGATGAAAGCCACGAACARCCCAAGCGAGACGATGGGTACCGAAAAGCACAGGTACACGAGCACGAGCGCGCGGGCGGTTTTGACCGGGTGGAGGTAGGCAATCTCCTGATTCATGACAGCTTGGGTAGTAGCAAAGTAATGTTGCGCAAGTGTATCGGTTGGGGGAGGCGGCGCATAGTCCGGCACTCGCGGGGTAAGGAAAACCGCCGATCTGCTTGCTAAACGCCGGCAAAACTGCTGCGCAAAAACGACACAAAGGTGCGGCCAACGTACCGTGGCAAGCTTTACAGCAGCCCGTCGAACAGCATGACTTCCACCTCGTCGCCGGCCGCCACCATGTCTTGCTCGTGGCCGAGCACGATAAAGCAATTGGCCTCGCTCATCGAGCGCAGCACGCCCGAGCCCTGCTGGCCGGTAATGCTCACTTGCCAGCCGCCATCCGGCGCTGGGGCCAGGATGCCGCGCTGGTACTCGGTGCGGCCTGGCTTCTTGCGGATCGGCTGCGCGCTGCGCACGCGCATCAGCGGCAGGGGCGCCACTTTCGCACCCATTTGCCGGTGCAGCGCAGCCCGCACAAAGTGATAGAACGTCACCATCACCGCCACCGGATTGCCCGGCAGGCCGAACAGCAACGCCTCGCGGCCATGGGAGACGATGCGGCCGAAGGCCATCGGCCGGCCTGGGCGCATGGCGATCTTCCAGAAGGTCACATCACCCAGCTGGGCCATGATCTGCTTGGTGTAGTCGGCTTCGCCCACCGACACGCCGCCGGACGTAATGACCGCATCGGCGTTTTCGCAAGCGGAGCGAAACGCCGCCTCGAGGGCTTCGGGGTCGTCCCGTACCACGCCCATGTCGATCAGGTCCACGTTGAGCCGCCGCAGCATGCCATGCAGCGTATAGCGGTTGGAGTCGTAGACGCAGCCGGCGTCGAGCGGCTCGCCGATCGAGCGCAACTCGTCTCCGGTGGAGAAGAAGGCCACGCGCAGGCGGCGGCACACCTTGACCTCGGCAACGCCCAGCGAAGCCAGCAGCCCGAGGTCCGCCGGTTGCAGGATGCGTCCGGCGGCCAGCGCCGGCTGGCCGATGGCGAGGTCTTCGCCTCGCAGGCGGCGGTTGTCGCCGGCACGCACCGCGCGGGCGTCAAAGCGAACCTGTTCGCCATGCGCCTCGACGAATTCCTGGGGAATCACGGTATCGCAGCCGGCCGGCATGATGGCGCCCGTCATGATGCGTACCGCCTGCCCGCGCGCGACCGGCTGCTCGCATGCTGTGCCGGCGAAGGCGCTGCCGACCACCGTCAGCGTGATATCGCCGCCGGCGGCAAGATCGCCGCTGGCAAACGCATAACCGTCCATGGCGGAGTTATCGTGCGCCGGGACGTCCAGCGTGGAGATGATGTCCTCGGCGAGCACGCGGTCGAGCGCCGAGCGGATGGCGAGCTGCTCGGTCCCACGTACGGGCTCGACCACCTCGCCGATGATCTGGTTGGCCTGCGCCACCGGCAACGCGCCGGGATCGTAGTCGGACAGGCAGGAAATGACGGAATGTAGTGATGGCATGGACCGTTCCCGGGGCAGCGGCCTGGCTTGGTTGTTCAGCGCGCTTCCAGCGTGCGCAACTCGTCCAGGGTATTGATATTGGCGAAGGCGCCGGCGTCGTCGAACAGGACTTCGGCCAGGCGATGAGAGGCGGCCCAGGTTTCGATCTTGCGGCCGCCGCCGTTGAGGAAAGCCAGCAGGCTATCGTGCGCGGTGACCGGCATCAGGCAAAACACCGGCTGGGCTTGCCGGCGGCCGTCCGCGTCGATGGTAACCGGGATGGCCATCTCCGCGCCTTGCTCGTCGATCGCGCTCGCCAGGCGCGCAGCCAGGTCGCTCGGCAGGAAAGGCGAATCGCAGGGGGCGCTCAGCATCCAGCCCGTCTGGCATTGCTCCAGCCCGGCCAGCATGCCGGCCAGGGGACCGGCGAAGTCCGGCACCGAATCGGTGACCACGGGCACGCCGAAGGACTCATACGCGGCCAGATTGCGGTTAGCGTTGATCAGCATGCCGCCCGTCTGCGGCGACAGGCGCATCAGCGTATGCATCGCCATGGGCGCGCCGCGGAAGGGCTGCAGGCCCTTGTCGGTGCCGGCCATGCGGCTGCCCCTGCCGCCGGCCAGGATCAGGCCGGTAATGTCGTCGCGTGAAATCATCGGAATACGGAATAGGTTGGTGGTTTGGCCGGCGCGGCTGCGGGGCGGTTGTGGTCAACCGCCGATATAAGACATTTCGATCTTGTTCTCGGCACGTGCCTGCCGCACCGCGGGATCGCTGCGCAGCTCGGAGTAACGATCGGTGCGCGCCTGCCAGACCCCGGCGATGGCATTGGAGATTTCCAGGTCGCTGTGGCCGCCGCGCAGCAGCGCGCGCAGGTCGTAGCCTTCGGTGGCGAACAGGCACAGGTAGAGCCGGCCTTCGGTCGACAGGCGGATACGGCTGCAGTCCCCGCAGAAGGCGTGGGTCACGCTGGAGATCACGCCGATCTCGCCGGCGCCGTCGCGGTAACGCCAGCGCTCGGCAGTCTCGCCGCTGTAGTTGGCGGGGATGGCTTCGAGTGCGAAGGCTTCATCGATGCGGCGCACCACCTCGGCGGAGGGCAGCACCTCATTCATCTGCCAATGGTTGCTGGCACCCACGTCCATGAATTCGATAAAGCGCACGATGATGCCGCTGCCGCGGAAATGCGCGGCCATCGGCACGATCTCGGCGTCGTTGGTGCCGCGCTTGACTACCATATTGACCTTGAGCGGCGCCAGGCCGACAGCCTGGGCGGTCTCGATGCCGTCCAGCACGTCGCGTACCGCGAAGTCGACATCGTTCATGCGGCGGAAGGTGGCGTCGTCGATGGCGTCCAGGCTCACGCTCACGCGCGACAGGCCCGCGTCGCGCAACGAGCGCGCCTTGCGGGCAAGCAGCGAAGCATTGGTGGTGAGGGTGAGGTCGAGCGGCTTGCCCGAAACCGTCTCGATGCGCGCGAGCATCTCCACCAGCTTCTCGATGTTCTTGCGCAACAGCGGCTCTCCGCCCGTCAGGCGGATCTTCTCCACGCCGTGCGCAACGAACAGGCGGGCGGCTCGCTCGATCTCCTCGAAGCTCAGCAACTCGGAATGCGGCAGGAAGGTGTAGTCCTTGTCGAACACTTCCTTGGGCATGCAAYACACGCAACGGAAATTGCAGCGGTCCGTGACCGAGATGCGCAAATCGTGCAGCGGCCTGCCGCGGGTGTCGGCAACCAGTCCGGACGGGGCGGCGAGCTCGTCCGGGATGCTGGGCGTCATCGAACGGTAGCGATGGTCGCGCAGATCGAAAATGGGAATGACGGATTCGGTCATGGCCTGGGACGTGGCAATGCGGTGACGGGCGGCTTTGGCGCGGTCGCGTGGGGGCAAGYAGCGCCCGTTCGGGGCACCATCGTGGCGGTGCCATCTAATTGTCATTCTAGCCGAGCCGGGCATGGTAGCGCCGGCGTCACCATGCGCAGGACCTGGAAATACGCGGGCGAGCCTCGCCGATCCGGCGCGGACACGAAAAAAGGGACGGCTGCGCCGTCCCTTTCCCTGGTACCCGCGAGGGTGCCGTTTACTTCTGTTGCGTCGCAGCCGCGTTATCGCCGGCGGTCTCGACCAGAATCATCGGACCTTCCGGCAGCGGCGGCAGGGGCTTGCGCTCCCGCACGACGCGCGGTGCCGGGGGGATGCTGGCGGCCGCTTCCTGCGCGGCGCGCAGCTTGCTGACGTCGGTGTTGACCCACTCGAGACCGGCCGAAGCCAGCATCGGTTGCAGGCTTTCCACGGCCACCGGCGCGGCGGCTGCCGCTACGACGGGGGCTGCAGCCGGTACCGGGGCCGGAGCTGCGGCGGGTGCGACCACCGGCACTTCGACAGCGGGTGCCACGACAGCAGGCGCCGGTGCGGCGGGTTCCGCCACGGCGGGTGCGGGTTCGTAGGCGACCGGGCTGGCAACAGCCGCTTCGACCACCGGTTCAGGTACCGTTTCGATGACCGGTTCAGCGACCGGCGCCGATACAGGTGTTGCAACAGGCGCGACCGGCTCCGGCATCACCACCGCAGCCTCGACAGGCTGGTAGGCCGGGACGCTGGGAGCGGATTCGGCGACCACCACGGTGGTGGCTTCCACCACGACAGCTTCAGCGACAACGGCCGGTGCGGCGATTTCACGGACTTCGCCCGAGTCTTCGCTTTCACCGCTTTCGTTGGCCTGGGCGCTATCGTCACGCTCGCGGCGGTAGCGATTGCGGCCACGGCGATTGCGGCGGCGGCGTTCTTCGCCTTCGCCATTCTCGCTGCCTTCAGTAGCATCCTGCAGGTCGGTGCGAACGTTTTCGGCGTCGTCGTGCGAGGCAACCGGCGCCGCTACGGCGGGGGCTGCCACGGCGGCGGCTACCGCTGCGGTGCCAAGGGCTTCGGCCGCCAGGCTTTCGCTGGCTTCGCCTTCGCGCGGTGCGTCGCCGCGCTCACGCTGGCGGTCGCGCTGGCGCTCGCGGCGTTCCTGGTTACGGTCACGGCGGCCTTCGCCACGGCCTTCCGTACGCTCGGCAGGTGTGCCCTCGGGCTGGCGGGCCGGCTGGACTTCCAGTGCAGCCTGGCGCGGGGCGCGGCTACTACGTTCACCGCGTTCGCCTCGCTCGCCACGTTCACCTCGCGCCTCGGCGCGTTCGCCCCGTTCGGTGCGCTGTTCACCACGTTCCGCGCCGCGTTCGGCGCGCTCACCACGTTCCTGGGGTGCGCGCTGGCCGCGGCCTTGGCGCTCGCCGCGTTCGCCACCGCGTTCGCCGCGCTGGCCACGCTCGCCGCGGCCTTCGCCGCGTTCACCACGCTGGCCGCGCTCGCGACGGCTCTCCGCGCTGCGTTGTTCCGCGTCCACCGGCTTGGCCGGTTCGGCGGCGGGCGCTGCCGGCTTGGCGCCGAACAGGCTCTTGAGCCAGCCCATGAAGCCGCCGCCGACCACCGGCTGGGTGGCCGGTGCCGGACGTGCGGGAGCGGCTTCCGGGCGCGGCGCGCGCTCGGCGCGCGGTACCGAAACCGGCGCTGGCTGTTCTGGGGTAATGCCCTTGACCGCAGCTTCCTGGCGCGGCTTGGCATCTTCCTTCTTGCGGCTGCTGTAGCTGGTGTCGGCTTCCAGTTCCTTGGCGGCAGCCTCGGCCATCTTGTAGCTGGCGGTGCTGTCTTCCAGGCGCGGGTCGTCGTGACGCAGGCGCTCCAGCTTGTAGTGCGGGGTCTCGAGGTGCTTGTTGGGGATCAGCAGCACATTGACCTTGAACCGCATTTCGATCAGGTTGATGTCCTGGCGCTTCTCGTTGAGCAGGAACGCTGCCACTTCCACCGGTACCTGGCAGTGGATGGCGGCGGTGTTTTCCTTCATCCCTTCTTCCTGGATGATGCGCAGGACCTGCAGGGCGGAAGATTCGGTATCGCGGATATGGCCGGTGCCGTTGCAGCGCGGGCAAGTGATGTGCGAGCCTTCCGACAGCGACGGGCGCAGGCGCTGGCGCGACAGTTCCATCAGGCCGAAGCGGCTGATCTTGCCCATCTGCACGCGGGCGCGGTCATGGCGCAGGGCATCCTTCAGGCGCGTTTCCACGTCCTTCTGCGCCTTGCTGGCTTCCATGTCGATAAAGTCGATCACGATCAGGCCGCCCAGGTCGCGCAGGCGCAACTGGCGAGCGATTTCGTCGGCGGCTTCGAGGTTGGTGCGCAGCGCGGTTTCCTCGATGTCGGCGCCCTTGGTGGCGCGGGCCGAGTTCACGTCCACCGATACCAATGCCTCGGTATGGTCGATCACGATGGCGCCGCCCGAGGGCAACATCACCATGCGCGAGTACGCCGATTCGATCTGGTGCTCGATCTGGAAACGCGAGAAGAGGGGGACATCGTCCCGGTACTTCTTCACGCGGTTCATATTGTCGGGCATGACCACGCTCATGAAGGCGCGGGCCTGCTCGTAGATTTCGTCGGTGTCGATCAGGATCTCGCCGATATCCGGCTGGAAGTAATCGCGGATGGCGCGGATCACCAGGCTGGATTCGAGATAGATCAGCAGCGGGGCCTTGTTGTCGCCGGCGGCGCCGTCGATGGCCTTCCACAGTTGCAGCAGGTAGTTCAGGTCCCACTGGAGCTCTTCGGCCGAGCGGCCGATGCCGGCGGTGCGGGCAATGATGCTCATGCCCTCGGGCACGGTCAGCTGGCCCATGGTCTCGCGCAGTTCCTGGCGGTCCTCGCCCTCGATGCGGCGCGATACACCACCGCCGCGCGGGTTGTTGGGCATCAGCACCAGGTAGCGGCCGGCCAGCGAGATAAAGGTGGTCAGCGCCGCGCCCTTGTTGCCGCGCTCTTCCTTTTCCACCTGGACGATCAGTTCCTGGCCTTCGTGCAGCGCGTCCTGGATGCGTGCGTTGCGCACGTCCACGCCTTCCTTGAAGAAGGCGCGCGCCACTTCCTTGAAGGGCAGGAAGCCATGGCGTTCTTCGCCGTAGTTGACGAAGCAGGCCTCCAGCGACGGTTCGATACGGGTGATGACACCCTTGTAGATGTTGCCCTTGCGCTGTTCGCGCCCGGCAGCTTCGATGTCGATATCGATCAGTTTCTGACCGTCGACGATGGCGACGCGCAATTCTTCCTGCTGCGTCGCGTTAAAAAGCATGCGTTTCATCGCATTACCTCACTCAATGCCGAGGATTGCACCGGCATGCGGTGCCCGCGGCGTTCCGTGGAGCACGCGAGGGAGCGAGTGAGGGCGCGAGAATTGCCGAAAGCGCCGGCGCGCAAATGGGCGCGGCCGGCTGGGCGCGGGTGAAAGAGAGGTAACGACGTCGAAAGCGCCGTCCGCATGGTCGGAGAGAACGCCGGCAAGCTGCTCTTCGCAGCGATCCGGCGGGTTTCCGGCTGGCATGGCGGCAACGCGGGCGCAAAGGGGCGCCGTCGCATCGCGGCCGGCCGCGGAAGGCCTAGACGCGTCAAAGAGCAAGTTTGTCGTCACGGCAATGCTGCTTCGCTACCTGACATCTCCTGGCGGGCGCACCTACTACTTCTTGGAGTTCTGCGACCGGGCGCCGGTATAACTAGTCAGGCGGCGTTGGAAGCATGCCGGCGGCACCGTTTCCCGGTGCGGGCGGGACTTCTCTCACCAGAGTGGATGCCGGGAGGGCATCCACTATCAAATTCTGTTCTACCTGAACACTACATTCCCACGTGACCGCCGTCAGCGCCGAAGTTGCCTTTGGGCGACTTCCTGCGCGGGCGATACCGTGCGTGCTGCGTTTTTGCTGCCATTCACCAGCCCGGGGCTCGCGTTGTACGCAAAGAAGCCGGAGGCTGGCAGGGCTGGCGGCAACCCGAAGTGTAAAATACGACGAATCGCCTACACCTGACTTGCGCTGCCGGTCTTTGGCCGGAACAGCGAGGAAATTATATTGAAAATGAATGAGTTACGCCATCAAATTGAAAAAGAGGTGCGGCCCGCCGCGGCCGGGCCCCAGGTGGCGTACGTAACAATCGGCGACGAGGCCGATGGCCAGCGGATCGACAACTTCCTGCTGAAGCTCTCGAAAGGGGTGCCGAAGAGTCATGTCTACCGCATCCTGAGGTCGGGGGAAGTGCGGGTCAACAAGGGGCGGGTCGATGCGACTTATCGCCTGCAGCTTGGCGATGTCGTGCGGATTCCGCCCATGCGGGTCGCGACTCCGGCACCTGATGGCGGCAAATTCGTGCCGCCGGCCAGTTTCCCGGTTGTCTTCGAGGATGATTACCTGCTGGTGATCAACAAGCCTGCCGGCGTGGCCGTGCACGGCGGGTCCGGCGTGGCGTTTGGCGTGATCGAGCAGTTGCGGCGGGCGCGCCCGCAGGCCAAGTTCCTTGAACTCGTGCACCGCCTCGATCGCGAGACCTCCGGCCTGCTGGTGCTGGCGAAGAAGCGCTCGGCGCTGGTCAACCTCCATGAACAGATGCGCGGCAGCGCGCTGGACAAGCGATACTTCGCGTGCGTGGCAGGGCACTTCGAGAATGCCCGGCAGCACGTGAAGCTGCCACTATTTAAATACACCACCGCCGAGGGAGAGCGGCGGGTACGCGTGCAGGACGACGGGATTGCCTCGCATACCGTGTTCAACCGGCTTGAAGTCATGCCGGGCTTCACCCTGCTCGAGGCCGAGCTGAAGACGGGGCGGACGCACCAGATCCGGGTCCACCTGGCGCATTCCGGCTTCCCTATCCTCGGCGACGAAAAATACGGCGATTTCGCCCTGAACAAGGCGCTGGCCCGCAGCGGTGCCAATCCCGGGCTCAAGCGCATGTTCCTGCACGCGCATAGCCTGACCTTTACACATCCGGTAAGTGGTGAAATCATCACTGTCGTTGCACCCATGCCGCCGGAGTGCGAAACCTTCCTGCAGCAAGCACGTAACCAGCGCGCCCGCGACTAAGGCGCCCATGAGGAAATCAATGGCCAGGCAACGCTTCGACCTGATCGTGTTCGACTGGGATGGAACCCTGATGGATTCCACCCCGACCATCGCCAAGTGCATCCAGCTAGCCAGCCGCGACCTTGGCCTGCCGGTACCCGACGACAGCGCGGCCAGCCATGTGATCGGGCTGGGGCTCAAGGATGCGCTGTCCTATGCGGTGCCCACGCTCGATCCCGCTGACTATCCCAAGCTGGCAGAGCGCTATCGCTTCCACTTCCTGACCCGCGACGCGGAACTGGTGCTGTTCGATGGGGTTCGCGAGATGCTGGAGGCATTGCACGCAGAGCACTATTTTCTTGGCGTGGCAACGGGCAAGACCCGCGTTGGCCTGCAGCGCGCCCTGGAGGCTACCGGCCTGGTCCGTCTGTTCGACGGTACGCGCTGCGCGGACGAAACCTTTTCCAAGCCTCACCCGGCCATGCTGCAAGAGCTGGCCAGGGAACTGGGGCAGGATATGGAGCGCACGGTCATGATTGGTGATACTACCCATGACCTGCAGATGGCGGCCAATGCCGGCGCGGCAGGGATCGGTGTCGGCTATGGTGCCCACCCGGCGGACGCCTTGCGTGCAATGGCGCCGCTGCATTGCGCATCCTCGATCGCCGATCTGCAAGACTGGCTGTTGACACATGCCTGACGCGGCGGTTGCCGGCATGTCCGGGCAGCGCCGCTTATGCGCAACTGAAGACCTGGCTGAAGGCGGCGCCGGGGTGCGCTTCATGGTCGAAATGGGTGGCCGTCCTGTTGGCGCGTTTGTCGTGCGCTTCGGGGGCGGTGTCCATGGCTACCTGAACCAGTGCGCCCACGTGCCGATGGAGCTCGATTGGCAGGAGGGACAGTTTTTCGAGTCCTCGGGCCTATACTTGATGTGCGCGACACATGGCGCGATTTATGCGCCGGACAGTGGCTTGTGCCTGGGTGGGCCTTGCCGGGGCGCTTCGTTGTCGAAGCTGCGCGTCGAGGAACATGACGGCAATGTGTACTGGTTCCCGGAAAGCCCATACGAAGTCCCCGCTGGCTAGCCGGCAAGCAGACGCCGACCTATTCCTAATCAAGAGCCAACTGCATGACTGAACAGCAAAAACCGCCTCAGGACGAGTCTGGCAAGACGCCGGATCCGGCTGCTCCTACCAGCGCCGGGGCGGAGGATCGGCTGGAGACCGCTTCCCAGGCTGATTTTCCGTTGGAGCAAGACTTGCGCGCCGGGGATGCGGCCACACAAAAAGAAGCCAGCCAGCGCAAGGAGCGCCTGGCCGGCCGCGAAGTCGGGCCAGTCCCGACTGGCACGGGCTGGGAGCGGGATGTGCTGGAAAAGGTGCTGATGGCGACCTTGCGCGAGCAGCGTGCCGCGCGTCGGTGGCGGATCTTTTTCCGTTTTGTCGGGTTAGCCCTGCTGGCGCTGCTCTTCTTCACCATTTTCGACTTCAAGGGCGACGGCGGCATCGCCACTAGTGGCCGCCATACGGCAATGGTGTCGCTCGACGGCGAGATCGCCGCCGGTACGCCAGCCAGCGCTGAATCGATCAACGCCGCCTTGCAGGCTGCATTCGCCGACACCAATGCCGCGGGCATCATCCTGAAGATCAATTCTCCGGGCGGCTCACCGGTACAGGCCGGCATGATCAACGATGAAATCCGCCGCCTGCGGACCCTCTATCCGTCCAAGCCGTTTTACGTAGTGGTGGAGGAAATCTGCGCCTCGGGCGGTTACTACGTGGCGGCGGCGGCGGACAAGATTTATGTCGACAAGGCCAGCATCGTGGGTTCGATCGGCGTGCTGATGGATGGTTTCGGCTTCACCGGCCTGATGGACAAGCTTGGCGTGGAACGCCGGCTTTACACCTCCGGCGCCAACAAGGGCATGCTCGATCCCTTCTCGCCGCAAGTGCCGAGGCAGAAACAATTTGCCGAGACCATGCTCAAGCAGATCCATCAGCAGTTCATCGATGTGGTCAAGGAAGGTCGTGGCGATCGCCTGAAGGAGGACCCGGATCTTTTCTCCGGCTTGTTCTGGTCCGGCGAGCGCAGTGTCGAGTTGGGCCTGGCCGACGGGCTGGGCAACGCCGACTACGTGGCGCGGGATCTGTTCAAGGCCGAGGACATTGTGGACTACACCGTCAAGGAGAACATCGCGGAGCGGGTAGCCAAGCGCTTCGGCGCGGCGATGGGTACGGCGGCGATGAAGACCATGTTGTTTGGCTCGCACGTGCAAGCCATTCGCTAATCGGACCTACCGCAAGAAATGTGGGGCGCTTGCGCCCCACATTTCGTTTCTCCGCCTTGTCTTCAGGCCGCCAGCAGCGAGAAGATGGCCGGCCGTCTGTTCAGTTCCAGCCGCTCAGGACGCCAATCGGAAATCGGCAGGGTTACGATCGTTTCGCTCGGCAAGGTCAGGTCCACCGCGATCGACAGCAGGCTGGTGCCGGCGCAATGCTGGCGCATGGCTTCAAGCAGGGGGCCATTGCGGTAGGGTGTCTCGATCCAGACCTGGGTCTGGTGTGCCTTGCGTGAAAGCTGCTCCAGTTCGCGCAGCCGCCTGGCGCGTTCGCCAGCGTCCACCGGCAGGTAGCCGTTGAAGGCAAAGCTCTGGCCGTTCAGGCCGGACGCCATCACGGCCAGCAGGATCGAGCTCGGCCCAACCAGCGGCCGTACGCGCACACCTTTGGCATGGGCCAGCCGCACCAGGTTGGCGCCGGGATCGGCCACCGCCGGCACGCCGGCTTCGGATAGCAGGCCACCGTCGCGGCCCGCGCGGATCGGGGCCAGCAGGTCGGCCAGGGCGCCGTCGCGCGTGTTGACGTTGAGTTCGCGAATCTCGATCTGCTGGATCGGCCTGGCCAGCGGGCAGGTCTCGCCCAGCTTCTTCAGAAAAGCGCGAGCTGTCTTGGCGTTTTCCGCCACCAGGTAATCCAGCCCCGCGGCGATTTGCTGAACGCCCGCCGGAATCACGTCCGGCAGGGGATCCGTCTCGTCGCGCTTTCCCAGGGTGTTGGGGATCAAATATAGGATGCCGCTCATGCTTGGGTTCTCGTGTTTCGTCTGTGTTGTCGGCGCGCGCCGGCTGAGAGCTTAGTCCAGGAAAAAGGGGTAGCCGGCCTGGCGCAGCATGGTCGTCAGTGCAATTAGCGGCAAGCCTACCAGCGCGGTGGGATCGTCCGATTCCATGTGCGAGAGCAGGGCGATGCCCAGGCCTTCGGATTTTGCGCTGCCCGCCACGTCGTAGGGGCGCTCGATGCGTAGGTAGGCGTCCAGTTCGTGGTCGGGAAGCTCACGGAAGGTGGCGCGGGTCTGGACATCCGCTAGCTGGGCTTCACCGTTGCGGCCGTCAAGCAGGCACAGTGCGGAATGGAAAGTGACGGTACGGCCTCGCATCAACTGCAATTGTGCCAGTGCCTGCGCGTGCGAACCGGGTTTGCCGATTTGCCTGCCATCCAGCGTGGCCACTTGATCGGAGCCAATGACCAGCGCGCCTGGATGCCGTTCGGCAATGGCCTGGGCCTTGCCGCGAGAGAGCCGCAGGGCCGTGGCTTCCGGGCTTTCGCCGGTCAGCGGGCTTTCGTCGATGTCCGGCGTCGCTACCTCGAAAGGGATGCGCAGGCGCTGCAGCAATTCGCGGCGATACGGCGAACTGGAGCCTAGGATCAGGGTGGGGCGGGAGGATTGCGACATAAGTAGTTGAGCGAAAAGGGAAAGCGGCGTATGGCCGTCTTCCAAAATTTTGACCGCGGCAGAAAAATCGACGTATAATCTCGCGTTTAGCCAAGCAAGTCCGGCGCAAATCCGTGTGTATACCGGTTTTGTGCGGCGCCCGGGTCACGTTTCGATGGTGTATGCGTCGAAACAGCGGTCGAAACCGCGATGCCCGGGATGCCCCGGCAAGACGGCACGATAAGACATGACCCAGCCGATTGACCCGCGCGCGCTCGATCTCTTCGCATTTTGCCGCGCTGGTGGCGAAGCCACCGGCGAAGTCGCGGCGCGCGATTTGCCGCGCATCATAGCCGAGACCGCCGCGCATGCGCCAGTGTCGGCGCCGGACGAGGTCTTCAGCTACTCGCTCACCGGCTTTGTCGAGGAAGAAGCGAGCGAACCCGGTACGCCGGCAACGCAGCACCTTTACGTCGACCTGACCGTGAATGGCCAGGTGTGGCTGGATTGTCAGCGTTGCCTGGGGATCTATGCTCAGGCGATCGCCACGGACATGTGCTTCGAGGTGGTCGCCAGCGAGGAAGAGGCCGACGCGGCACCCATGGACGACGACGAGATTGATGTGATCGTCGGTTCCCGGCGCTTCGACCTGCTGACGCTGATTGAAGATGAAGTGCTGCTGGCCTTGCCGGTAGCTCCCAAGCATGACGTTTGCCCCACGGTTCACGAAAGCCTTGTGACCGGGGTGGACGGACAGGCGGAACCTGAAGCCGAGGTCCCGCTGGAAGAAGAAAAACGGCCTTCGCCCTTTGCGGCGCTGGCCGGCCTGAAAACGAAGCACTGAAGCCGGTTCGCCGGCATCGGGCAGCGAGTTCAAGGCACCAGGATCAGCATCCGGCCGGGCCCGGCTACGCCTCGTGCGGGATGCGTGTGTTACCATTGAAAAATTCTCGAAGGAGTCATCATGGCAGTTCAACAGAACAAGAAGTCGCCCTCCAAGCGCGGCATGCATCGCTCGCACGACCATCTGACGGCGGCAGCGCTGGCAGTGGAGCCGACCACGGGCGAGACCCACCTGCGTCACCACGTGAGCCCGAACGGCTACTATCGTGGCCGCAAGGTCATCAAGACCAAGAACGACTGACAGATCGTTCGGCGTGACTTTGCGTCTCGTACGCGCACGTTGGTAGGTCAAAAACAAAAAAGCGGCAAAATCGTTGCCGCTTTTTTGTTGCGCGCTCGCAGCGCAAGCCGTAGCGCAGGCTTCCACCAGGCCGACTTGCGCCGCTTGCTCAAGCCGAGTGCCTGGCCGAGGCCATGTACGGCGGCCGGAGGGGCGTCAGATCTCGCCCGCCGTCGAGCGCTCCGGGAGGCGGTCGGGTTGCCGCCGGCCGGTCAGGGCGATGCCTCCGGCCAGGGAGCCAGGTCTTAACGTCACGCCGACAAGCGCTTCTGCACCAGGAAACAATGACGATCAAACTAGCTATCGACTGCATGGGTGGCGATCACGGTGTCTCTGTGACGGTACCAGCGGCGATCAGTTTTCTCTCCAGCCATAGCGACGCCGAAGTGGTGCTGGTCGGCTTGCGGGAAAGCATCGAGCCTCAGCTAAAGAAGTTGCACGCGCTTGATCACCCCCGTGTGCGCATCGTGACCGCGACTGAGGTCATCACCATGGATGACCCGGTCGAGGTGGCGCTGCGCAGGAAGAAAGACTCTTCCATGCGCGTGGCCGTGACCCAGGTGAAAGAGGGCCTGGCGGGCGCCTGCATCTCGGCGGGCAATACCGGAGCGCTGATGGCGGTGTCGCGCTATGTGCTCAAGACGCTCGAGGGCATCGAGCGTCCGGCGATTGCCACCACCATTCCCAATGAGCAGGGCTGGGGCACCACGGTGCTCGATCTCGGTGCCAACGCCGATTGCGAGCCCGAGCACCTGCTGCAATTCGCGCGCATGGCAGAGGCCATGGTTGCCGTGGTGGATCATAAGGAACGTCCCAGCGTCGGCCTGCTGAACATTGGCGAGGAAGTGATCAAGGGCAACGATGTGGTGAAGCGTGCCGGCGAACTGCTGCGCGCTTCGGAACTCAACTTCTACGGCAACGTGGAAGGCAACGACATCTTCAAGGGCACCACCGATATCGTCGTGTGCGATGGCTTCGTCGGCAACGTCGCGCTGAAGAGCAGCGAAGGGCTGGCCAAGATGATCGCCAACATGATCAAGGAAGAATTCACGCGTTCGTGGTTCACCAAGCTGCTGGCGGTCCTGGCTTTGCCGGTGCTCAAGCGGTTGTCCCGGCGCCTGGACCCGGCGCGCTACAACGGCGCTTCCCTGCTCGGTCTGCGCGGGCTGGTCATCAAAAGTCATGGTTCCGCCGACGCGCACGCTTTTGAGTGGGCTATCAAACGCGGGTATGATGCGGCCAGGAATGGTGTGATCGAACGCACCATTCAGGCTTTCGCCAACAAGTCAGGTAACAGCACTCCGGCTACCGGCCCGCAGTCAGGCGCCGAGGATTCCAGTCCAAGCCCGCACGCCGCCTGAGGTCTTGATGTAGATGCCGCGGGCGACGACCCGCGGCCAGACGATCGATCCGACATTACATGACAAGCTACGCAAAAATCATCGGGACCGGGAGCTATTTGCCTCCGCGGCGCGTCACTAACCAAGATATCGCGGCGCAACTGGCTGAGAAGGGCATCGAGACCAGCGACGAATGGATCTTTTCGCGCAGTGGCATCTCGGCCCGCCATTGGGCCGAGCCGGATGTCACCAGCAGCGACCTCGCCGTCAAGGCGGCGGAGCGTGCGCTGGAAGCTGCCGGCATCGATCGCCAGAGCATCGACCTGATCATCGTTGCCACTTCCACACCCGATTTCGTCTTCCCCAGCACCGCCTGCCTGGTGCAGCAGAAGCTTGGCATCACCAACAACTGCGCGGCGTTCGACCTGCAGGCGGTGTGCTCCGGTTTTGTCTATGCGCTGGCCACCGCCGAAAAATTCATCCGTAGCGGTTCGCACCGCAATGCGCTGGTGATTGGCTCGGAAGTGTTCTCGCGCATTCTAGACTTTAACGACCGCACCACCTGCGTGCTGTTCGGCGACGGCGCCGGCGCGGTCGTGCTGTCGGCTTCCGAGGAGCCCGGCATCCTGTCTTCGGCAATGCACTCCGACGGTAGCCACGTGGACATCCTCTGCGTGCCGGGCAATGTCTCGGGCGGCAATATCACCGGCAACCCGTTCCTGCATATGGACGGCCAGGCAGTGTTCAAGCTCGCGGTCACGGTGCTCGACAAGGTGGCGCGCGAAGCGCTCGCCGGCGCGCAGTTCCCGCCCGAAAAAGTAGACTGGCTGATCCCGCACCAGGCCAATATCCGCATCATGCAAAGCACCGCCAGGAAGCTTGGCCTGCCGGCCGAGCGCATGGTGGCGACGGTGCACGAGCACGGCAATACGTCGGCCGCCTCGATCCCCCTGGCACTCGATGTGGCGGTGCGCGATGGCCGCATCGGCGCGGGACACCACGTGCTGATGGAAGGCGTGGGCGGGGGCTTCACCTGGGGCGCGGTACTGCTGCGCATGTAAAATCCGGGCCGGCGCCGCGATGTTGTTTCGTCGCGCCGGTCCTGCGGTATCCATCTTTACGATTCGATTGCGATGAAATTCTCCTTTGTATTCCCAGGGCAGGGCTCGCAGGCAGTCGGGATGCTCAATGCATTCGCCGACAATGCGGTAGTCCGAGCCACTCTGGACGAGGCGTCCGCGGCACTCGGCCAGGACCTGGGCCACCTGATCGCCGAGGGCCCGGCCGAGGAACTTAACCTCACGACCAACACGCAGCCGGTCATGTTGACCGCCGCGGTGGCCATTTACCGTGCCTGGCTCGACGCTGGCGGTGCAGCGCCTGCCCTGGTCGCCGGCCATAGCCTGGGTGAATACTCCGCACTGGTGGCTGCCGGGGTGATTTCCTTTGCCGATGCGGTGCCGTTGGTGCGTTTTCGCGCGCAGGCCATGCAAGAAGCCGTGCCGGTGGGCGAGGGCGGCATGGCAGCCATCCTTGGTCTGTCCGACGACGACGTGCGCGCGGCCTGCGCCGAGGCGTCGGCTGCAGGAGCCGGCGTGGTCGAGGCGGTGAACTTCAACGCGCCTTCGCAGGTGGTGATCGCCGGCAACAAGGCCGCTGTGGAAAAGGCCTGTGAAATGGCCAAGGCGCGCGGCGCCAAGCGTGCGCTGCCGCTGCCGGTTTCGGCGCCGTTCCATTCTTCGCTGCTCAAGCCTGCTTCGGACCGCCTGCGTGAGCGCATGGCGGGCATGACGTTCGCCGCACCGTCCATTCCGCTGGTCAACAACGTTGACGTGGCCATCGTCAATGATCCGGAAGCCATCAAGGACGCGCTGGTTCGCCAGGCGGCAGCTCCGGTGCGCTGGGTCGAATGCGTGCAGAAGATTGCAGCCGAGGGCGTGACCCACGTGATCGAGTGCGGTCCGGGCAAAGTGCTGGCGGGCATGACCAAGCGCATCGACGGCAACCTGGTGGGCGGGGCGATCTTCGATCCGGCCTCCCTGCAGGACACGCTGGCGCTGCTGAAGTAAATAAGGACCAAGGCAATGACGAAATTTCTGGAAAACCAGGTCGCGCTGGTGACCGGCGCATCGCGCGGAATCGGCCGCGCCATCGCGCTGGAGCTGGCCGCCCAGGGCGCCACGGTGGTCGGTACCGCCACCAGCGAGGCGGGGGCCGCCGCGATCAGCGAATACCTGGCGGCAGCCGGCGGCAAGGGCCGCGGAGCCGTGCTCAACGTCAATGATGCGGCGGCTTCCGAAGCGCTGATCGACGAACTCGTCAAGACGCATGGCAGCCTCGGTATTCTGGTGAACAACGCCGGTATTACCCAGGACCAACTCGCCATGCGCATGAAAGACGACGACTGGAGCGCGGTTGTCGAGACCAACATGACGGCGGTGTTCCGCTTGTCGCGCGCCGTGCTGCGCCCGATGATGAAGGCGCGCGGCGGCCGTATCATCAATATCACCTCGGTGGTCGGCTCGACGGGCAACCCCGGGCAAATGAACTATGCGGCCGCCAAGGCCGGCGTCGAAGGCATGAGCCGCGCACTGGCGCGCGAAATCGGCAGCCGGAACGTGACTGTGAACTGCGTGGCGCCTGGCTTTATCGACACCGACATGACCAAGGTCCTGTCGGATGAGCAGCATGCGGCACTGAAGACCCAGATTCCCCTGGGCCGTCTCGGGCAGCCGGAAGATATCGCGCATGCGGTCGCCTTCCTGGCGGGCCCTCAAGCGGCCTACATTACAGGTACGACGCTCCATGTGAATGGTGGCATGTACATGAATTGATCGCCTTGCGTGGTGTCGGGTTCGAAGGAGAAGCCGACAAAAGCCGCGCGAAGTGGTTATTTTTAAAACTGATCGGGCGCTGTTCTTGCAATAGACGGCAGGGGGCATTTTTGTGGCCCAAACCTGCTAAAATGCGCCCACTTTTTGTCGAACTTCCCTGGAGGGTTACATGGACAATATCGAACAACGCGTCAAGAAAATCGTGGCAGAACAACTCGGCGTCGCCGAGGCAGACATCAAGAACGAATCCTCGTTCGTGAACGACCTGGGCGCGGATTCGCTCGACACGGTTGAACTCGTGATGGCGTTGGAAGATGAATTCGGCATGGAAATTCCCGATGAGGAAGCCGAAAAGATCACGACCGTGCAACAGGCAATCGATTACGCCACCGCACACGTCAAGGCCTGAGCCTGTCGTATCTGAATTCCGAGCCACAGAAGGCAGGCGCGAGGCCCATGGGCTCACCGCGCTGTTTTCTGTGGCTTTCGTTTGTTCGAAGAAGCACAATTGGTACGGCTACGCCGGCATCGGCGTAGCCCGGCGCCGGCCGTTGGCCAGTTCCGATTCATTTTCCAGTTCTGCTTCACGTACCCGTAGGAAATCATAGTGAGCCGTCGTCGCGTCGTCGTCACTGGGCTTGGCCTTGTGTCTCCGGTCGGAAACACGGTTGCCGAAGGCTGGGCCAACCTGGTTGCCGGCAAGTCTGGCATCGCCACCGTTACCAAATTCGATCATTCCGCGCTTGCCGTGCATTTTGCCGGCGAAGTGAAGGGCTTCAATGCCGAGGATTACATCCCGGCCAAGGAAGCCCGCCATATGGATACGTTCATCCACTATGGCATCGCAGCGGGCTCGCAGGCGCTGAAGGATAGCGGCTACGAAGTGACCGAAGCCAATGCAGAGCGCATCGGCGTGCTCGTTGGCTCGGGCATCGGCGGCCTGCCGATGATCGAGGACACCCACGCCGAGCTGACCAATCGTGGTCCGCGCCGGATCTCCCCGTTCTTCGTGCCAGGCTCGATCATCAACATGATCTCGGGCCACCTGTCCATCATCCATGGACTCAAGGGCCCCAACCTGGCCGCGGTAACGGCTTGCACCACCGGCCTGCACAGCATCGGCCTGGCGGCCCGGCTGATCCAGGCGGGCGATGCGGACGTCATGCTGGCCGGCGGCGCGGAATCCACGGTGTCGCCGCTCGGCATCGGCGGTTTCGCCGCGGCACGCGCGCTGTCGACCCGCAACGACGACCCCGCTGCCGCGTCCCGCCCGTGGGACAAGGATCGCGATGGCTTCGTGCTGGGCGAGGGTGCCGGTGTGGTCATGCTCGAAGAGTATGAGTCGGCCAAGGCACGTGGCGCCAAGATCTATGCCGAGCTGATTGGCTTCGGCATGAGTGGCGACGCTTACCACATGACGGCACCCAATATGGATGGCCCGCGCCGCTGCATGGTCAACGCCCTCAAGGACGCTGGCGTCAATGCGGACGAAGTCGGTTATCTGAATGCGCACGGTACCTCGACTCCGTTGGGCGACAAGAACGAGAGCGAAGCCATCAAGCTTGCCCTTGGCGATCACGCTTACAAGGTGGCGGTCAATTCAACGAAGTCGATGACCGGCCACCTGTTGGGCGGCGCCGGCGGCCTCGAGTCGGTGTTCACCGTACTGGCGCTGCACCACCAGGTGTCGCCGCCGACCATCAATATCTTCAACCAGGATCCCGAGTGCGACCTGGATTACGTGGCTAACACGGCACGCGACCTGAAGATCGATGTGGCGGTGAAGAATAACTTCGGCTTCGGCGGCACCAACGGCACGCTTGTCTTCCGGCGCGCCTGAACCCGGCGTGCGCCGGGTGGCGACACCATGGAGTTCAGTCAAGGCCCATCCTTTGCGGTGGGTTTTGGCGCTGTTTCTTGCCTGCGAGCTCGCAACGTTCGCGTTGCTTGCCCGGCAAGGGATGCACGAACTGGGGCGGTCTGCGCAAGGCTGGAGTTTGCCGCAATGGCTGGCGCTGCTCGGCATCGCTGCGTTGTGCGGTTGGCTCACATGGCACTGGCACGCACTTTGGTGCGGCGCCGCGTGTACCTACGACGGCCTGGCGCAAGGACGGGATCGCACGGGCCGGCCAGGCATCCTTGTTGGCTTGCCGGATGGCCGCCGCGCGGTGGCGCGTGTCGAGTCCAGTTGGGAATTGGGCGAGTTGGCCCTGGTGCTCGCCCTGGAACCGGTGACCGGACATCCCCCTCGGGTGCTGGTGGTCAGCCGTGTGCTCGTGGACACCGGCGCCTTGCGGGCGCTCAGACGTACTCTCCGCGTTGCGCAGCGTGACTGCCAGGCGACAGGCGAGGCCAGTTGATGCGCGGCTGTTTCGAGCATCCATCACAATATGCGTTGCACCGCACTGACCGTGCGCCGAGCTACGTAGGTAAAATACAACGTTTGTCGTGAAGACGATACCAAGAGATACACTGCAGGTGAAATATTCGTGAGCGAACGCGAA
This sequence comes from Cupriavidus sp. 01L45, assembly GCF_056399885.1. NCBI lineage: Bacteria > Pseudomonadati > Pseudomonadota > Betaproteobacteria > Burkholderiales > Burkholderiaceae > Cupriavidus > Cupriavidus sp. 01L45. Next base: position 47,041 of record NZ_JBFTSG010000009.1, read on the forward strand.
GCCGATCAGCTCCTCGTTGAGCGCGTCCAGCAAGGCGATAAGCGGGCCTTTGAATTGTTGGTGGTGAAATACCACCGCAAGATCATCAGGCTCATTTCGCGTTTGGTGCGGGATTCGGCCGAAGTGGAGGATGTGGCACAGGACGCCTTTATCAAGGCGTATCGTGCCTTGCCCCAGTTTCGCGGCGAGTCGGCGTTCTACACCTGGTTGTACCGGATTGCGGTGAACACCGCGAAGAACTATCTGGCGACCCAGGGGCGCCGGCCGGAGGCCTCCAGTGATATCGATGCCGAAGAGGCTGAAACTTTTGCGGACGGTGAGCAACTAAGAGATATCAATACGCCGGAGTCGATGCTCCATACCCGCCAGGTGGCCGAGACGGTCAACCGCGCGATGGAAGCACTGCCCGAGGAATTGCGCACCGCCATCACCCTTCGCGAGATCGAAGGCCTCAGCTACGAGGAGATCGCGGAAGCCATGGGGTGCCCGATCGGCACCGTCCGGTCGCGCATCTTCCGGGCGCGCGAGGCGATTGCCGAGAAATTGCGTCCGCTGCTGGGAACGGCAGAGGGCAAACGATGGTAGTAGTCAGCCGTCGTCAGTGGTAAAGAAAATGTCGTGCGGCCAGCGTTGCAGCCTATTCCTGCATCGATAAACGACAAGGCAGTGGACGGGATTGTCGGTGTTCAATGGTTTTTCTAGGGGTGGGAAATGGGTCAGGCTCACAAGCAGTCGGTTCATGTAGTGGAAGCGGCGGAGCAGATTTCCGTGCTGATGGATGGCGAGCTGGCGCCGCACGAAGTAAGCGCTGTGTTGGATCTCGCGAAGAGCGGGGCGGGCATGGCGAGCTGGACCTCCTATCAACTGATTGGCGATGCCCTGCGTTCGGAAGAACTGACGCATGCCGGCTCGACCGATGATTTTCTCTCCCGGTTTTCCGCCCGTCTCGACAGCGAACCGCATGTGCTGGTGCCCGCGGTCGCGAAGGCGTCGGGAGCACATCGCATGCTCTTCAAGCCGTCGTGGGTGCGCCGCGTGATGCCGGGTACGGCCATCGCTGCCGCGGTGGCGGCCGTCAGCTGGGTGGTGGTGCCGCAGATGCGCGGTTCCGCCGACCTCGGTACGCCGGATGCCGTGGTGGCACGCGTAGAGCAACCCGCCGTGCCCAAGGCCGGCGGCATCGTGACCGTGTCCGCGGACAGCGCGCAAATGATCCGCGATCCGCGTCTGGACGAATATCTGCGTGCCCACCGCGTATCGGTTGCAACTGATGCGGTAGTGCCCACGATGCGCACCGTTGCCAACAGCGCAAACTTCTCTCAGGACAATTCGCAGGAATAATGCCGGACATGCATAAAGGATGGTCGCCCGCCAACGTAGCGGGCGCACACAGAATTAGGGCCCTTCGCAGGTCCTTTTTTCTGGCCTTGTGTCTGACYGCKGCYGCMGCAACKGCGCAGCCGCCGGACAATACGCTGGCCCGTCGCGACGCAACGGCCTGGCTCAACAAGATCCACCGCGCGGCACAGCGCGAGAATTATGTTGGCACGCTGATTTATCAGCGCGGCAGCGTGATGCATGCGTCGCGCATTCAGCACTATAGCGACCTCGTCAACAACGAGTACGAACGGCTTGAGACGCTCGACGGCAAGCCGCGCGAGGTGCTGCGCCAGAACGATATCGTGCACAGCCTGATTCCCGAGGCCAAACTGGTGGTGGTGGAAAAGCAGGAAGCCAAGGATCGTTTCCCGGCCCTCCTGGCCACCAACAAGAGCGATGTGCTGGATATCTACGATATGCGCAAGCTTCCCGGCGAGCGCGTGGCCGGCGTTGAGTGCGAAGTGTTCTCGCTAGAGCCGCATGACGCCGCGCGCTATGCCGTGCGTCTTTGGGCCGAGAAGAATTCCGGCCTGCTGATGCGCGCCCAGACCCTGGGCGAGGGCGGCAAGGTGCTGGAGCAGGTGGCTTTCTCGCAAGTCGAGATCGGAGTGCCTTCCGAAAAGCAGCGCATCCTCACTGCCATCAAGAATTCCGGCGCCTGGAACCACTATGAGGTGACCAACCAGCCTGCCAATATTGCCGACGAGGGCTGGAGCATCGGGATCCCGGTCAAAGGGTTCATGAAGATCCGCGAGGTTCGCCGGCCACTTGGGGAGCTGCGCGCACCACAGGCCAACCCGCGCGGGAACGTCTTCGAAGTGCTCCAGATCGTCTACAGCGATGGCTTGACCGGTTTGTCCGTATTTATCGAGCCGGTTTCCGAGCAGCGCGTGCGCCGCGAAGGCGTGGCTTCGCTCGGTGCTACCCAGGTCGTGGTGCGCCGTGTGGCCGATTTCTGGATCACCGTGGTGGGCGAAGTCCCGCCGGCCACAGTAAGGCTGTTTGCCTCGGCGGTAGAATACAAACCACCGAAGGGCCACTAAGCCGGATTGCTGCGTGGAGGGGCGGCGAGAACGCCGCCCTGCATCCGCCGCCAGTCCGCTGCGCACGCTGCCCAAGCTTTTTTCCTCGTTTCGCTGATCTCCCGGGAGTCGACGATGTCACCAAGATCTCCAGCCTTGGCTCGGACCGTGCTCATGGCTGCCATTCTCGCTTTTGCGCCATTTGTCGCCGAGCTGAGCCATGCACAGGCGGCCGCGCCGTCCTATAACCTGCCCGATTTCACCGATCTGGTGGAAAAAGCCGGCCCGGCCGTCGTGAATATCCGCACCACCGAGCGCGTTCGCGCGCGCGGTACTCCCGGCAGCGAAGACGACGAGATGGCAGAGTTCTTCCGCCGTTTCTTTGGTGTGCCCATGCCGGGCGCGCCCACGCCTCCGGGCACCCCGCGCCGCGGCCAGCCGCCGCAAGGGCCGCAGGGGCCGCAGGGCGAGGAGCAGAGCCGTGGCGTGGGGTCCGGTTTTGTCATCAGCCAGGATGGCTATGTGATGACAAATGCTCATGTTGTGGCGGATGCGGAAACCATCTATGTCACGCTGCCCGACAAGCGAGAGTTCAAGGCGAAGCTGATCGGCTYGGACAAGCGTACCGACGTAGCGTTGCTCAAGGTCGACGCGACCGGCTTGCCCAAGCTCACGCTCGGCGATTCGGACAAGGTCCGCGCCGGCGAATGGGTGCTGGCGATCGGCTCGCCATTTGGCCTCGACAACACCGTGACGGCCGGCATTGTGTCGGCCAAGGGGCGCGATACCGGAGACTACCTGCCGTTTATCCAGACCGATGTGGCGGTTAATCCAGGTAACTCGGGTGGCCCGCTGATCAACCTGCGCGGCGAGGTCATCGGCATCAATTCCCAGATCTATAGCCGCAGCGGGGGCTATATGGGCATCTCCTTCGCCATCCCGATCGACGAGGCCATGCGTGTCACCGAGCAGCTCAAGGCGACCGGCAAGGTGACGCGCGGGCGTATCGCGGTTGCGATCGGCGATGTCACCAAGGAAGTCGCCGACTCGCTCGGCCTGGGCCGAGCCCGGGGCGCGCTGGTGGGTAGCGTCGAACCCGGAGGCCCTGCCGAGAAGGCGGGGATCGAAGCCGGTGACATCATCCTCAAGTTCAACGGCCGTGACATCGAGAAGGCGTCCGACCTGCCGCGCATGGTCGGCGATATCAAGCCGGGCACGCGCGTACCGCTGCAGCTGTGGCGCAAGGGCGCGACGCGGGAAGTTTCGATCACCGTGGCCGAACTCGACGCCGATGCCAAGGTGCGCACCCGTGGCGGCAATACACCGCGCGACGACGGCGCCGCGCCGGCGGCCAAGCCCAATGCACTCGGCCTGATCGTCAACGAAATTCCCGATGCAAAGCTGAAGGAACTCAAGATCAAGTCGGGCGTGGAGGTCGAGCAGTCCGACGGGCCGGCGATGCGTGCCGRCATTCGCCCGGGCGACATCATCCTGCGGCTGGGCGATAACGACGTGACCAGCCCGCGCCAGTTCAATGAACTGGTCAAGGGGCTGGACAAGGCGAAGATTGCCGCTGTGTTCGTCCGCCGCGGCGATGCCACCCAGGTGCTGACCTTGCGTCCGGGCGCAACGTCCTCGCGCTGATCGGCTCGCCATGGCCGATCTCACACTGTATGGCAGGGGGTATTGCCATCTGTGCGAAGACATGAAAATCGCGCTGGAACCGCTCCGGCGCGATTTTTCCTTTGTCCTGCACGAGGTGGACGTGGATACCGATCCCGCGACCGAAGCGCGCTTCGGCGAACTTGTGCCTGTGCTGATGGTTGGGGCCCCGGCTACCCCTGGCGAGGAACTGTGCCACTACTTTCTCGACGAAAGTCGGGTGAAAGCGTGGTTCGCCGCACATGCGGCCCCGCGAGTGGACGAACGGCCGGTCGAAGGCGCGCAAGTGCGCCCTGCGGGGCATGGCGTGGTGTGATGGCTTGATCCGCCGCCCATTTCGCAATACGGAAGTCCTTGAAAATACGGTAAAATTGCAGTTTGGCGCAAAGTCCGCGTCACCAACCTGCGACCGGAGCGGGGCCCGCCCGACAAGGCGCCAGTTCCAGGTCGTTCATAATTGCTGCGCCGCCAGGCGTGCCCATGCGGGCACCTCCTGGCCCGAACTGGCGCACCCCTGAACATCAGATGGACCATATCCGCAACTTCTCGATCATCGCCCACATCGACCACGGTAAATCGACCCTGGCCGACCGCATCATTCAACTCTGCGGAGGCCTGTCCGATCGCGAGATGGAGGCGCAGGTGCTCGACTCGATGGACATCGAGAAGGAGCGCGGCATCACCATCAAGGCCCAGACCGCGGCGCTCAGCTACAAGGCGCGCGACGGCAAGATCTACAACCTCAACCTGATCGACACGCCGGGGCACGTCGACTTCAGCTATGAAGTGAGCCGCTCTCTGTCCGCCTGCGAAGGCGCGCTGCTGGTGGTCGATGCTTCCCAGGGCGTGGAGGCGCAGACTGTCGCCAACTGCTACACCGCGATCGAACTCGGCGTGGAAGTGGTGCCGGTGCTCAACAAGATCGACCTGCCGTCGGCCGATCCGGAGAACGCGATCCGCGAGATCGAGGAAGTGATCGGGATCGACGCCCAGGATGCCACGCCGTGCTCGGCCAAGACCGGCCTGGGCGTGCAGGACGTGATCGAGGCGATGATCGCCCGCGTGCCGCCGCCCAAGGGCGACGCGGGCGCACCGTTGCAGGCCCTGATCATCGACTCGTGGTTCGACAACTACGTTGGCGTGGTGATGCTGGTGCGCGTGGTCAACGGCACCCTCAAGCCCAAGGACAAGGTACTGCTGATGGCCACCGGCTCGCAGCACCTGGTCGAGCAGGTCGGCGTGTTCTCGCCCAAGTCGCTGCCGCGCGAGTCGCTGTCGGCAGGGCAGGTGGGTTTCGTGATCGCGGGCATCAAGGAACTGAAGGCGGCCAAGGTGGGTGACACCATCACCACCGTGGCGCGCAAGGCGGCCGAGCCGCTGCCGGGCTTCAAGGAGGTCAAGCCGCAGGTGTTCGCGGGCCTGTATCCGGTGGAATCCAACCAGTACGAAGCACTGCGCGAATCCCTGGAAAAGCTCAAGCTCAACGACGCATCGTTGCAGTACGAGCCTGAAGTGTCTCAGGCACTCGGCTTCGGCTTCCGCTGCGGCTTCCTGGGCCTGTTGCACATGGAAATCGTGCAGGAGCGCCTGGAACGCGAGTTCGACATGGACCTCATCACCACCGCGCCGACGGTGGTGTACCAGGTGCAGATGCGTGACGGCACCATGCTGACGGTGGAAAACCCCGCCAAGATGCCGGATCCGAGCCGTATCGAGAATATCCTAGAGCCCATCGTCACCGTCAACCTGTACATGCCGCAGGACTACGTCGGCTCCGTGATCACGCTGTGCACGCAAAAGCGCGGCACGCAGATCAACATGAGCTACCACGGCAAGCAGGTGCAGCTCACGTACGAGATTCCGATGGCGGAAATCGTCATGGATTTCTTCGACCGCCTGAAATCGGTGTCGCGCGGCTATGCCTCGATGGATTACGAGTTCAAGGAATATCGCGCCGCCGACGTGGTCAAGGTGGACATCCTGATCAACGGTGACAAGGTCGACGCGCTGTCGGTGATCGTTCACCGCAGCAATTCGCAGTACCGTGGCCGCGAAGTGGTATCGAAGATGCGCGAGATCATCCCGCGCCAGATGTATGACGTAGCCATCCAGGCCACGATCGGCGCCAACATCATCGCGCGCGAGAACGTCAAGGCGCTGCGCAAGAACGTGCTCGCCAAGTGCTACGGCGGCGATATCTCGCGCAAGAAGAAGCTGCTCGAGAAGCAAAAAGCGGGTAAGAAGCGCATGAAGCAGGTGGGTACGGTCGAGATCCCCCAGGAGGCTTTCCTGGCAATCCTGCAGGTAGGCGACAAGTAAGCTGGCGGAGGCCGGCTCTCGCCGGCTGGCGAAGCGGACTCTAACAAAACAACACGAAGATCTAGCCGTCATGAATTTTGCACTGATCCTTTTTGTGCTGGTGGTTATCACGGGCGTTGCCTGGGTGGCCGACAAACTGGTGTTCGAGAAGCAACGGCGGCTTTCCGCACAGTCCGCGCTGGCGGAGTTCGATGCGCGCCGTACCGATCTGCAGGGGCGCTATGGCGCTGGCGAGGTCGATACCTCGCGTAGCCGCCTGGCGGAGGAAAAGCTGCGCCAGCCATGGTGGCTGGAATATTCGGCAAGTTTCTTCCCGGTGATCCTGGCCGTGTTCGTGCTGCGCTCCTTCGTGGTCGAGCCGTTCAAGATCCCGTCTGGCTCGATGATCCCGACGCTGCTGATCGGCGACTTCATCCTGGTCAACAAGTACGACTACGGCATCCGCCTGCCGGTGGTGAACAAGAAGATCATCTCGGTCGGCGACCCCCAGCGCGGCGACGTGATGGTGTTCCGCTACCCGAAGGACCAGTCGCTCGATTACATCAAGCGTGTGATCGGAGTGCCGGGCGATGTGGTGAGCTACCAGAACAAGCGCCTGACCATCAACGGCAAGCCAGCGGAGTACAGCCCGCTGCCTGACTACCTGGACGAAGAACGGCTTTCGTATTCGAAGCACTTCCGCGAGAAGCTGCCCGACGGCCCGGAGCACGGTATCCTCAATGATGCCGACAGGCCAGCCTATATTTCCGGCATGGATCCGGATTTCCCGTTCCACGAAAACTGCACTTACAATCAGCAAGGCGTAACGTGCAAAGTGCCGCAAGGCCACTATTTTGTGATGGGCGATAACCGGGATAACAGCCTGGATTCACGTTACTGGGGCTTCGTGCCCGATCAGAATATTGTCGGCAGGGCATTCCTGATCTGGATGAACCTCGGCAATATCGGACGCGTGGGGGCGTTCAAGTAAGCCTCCCGCGATGCGTATAAATCACTCCAGTCAAGCGAGGGAAAGCGCAACATGGGTCAATCGGGTCGAGTGGTTGGGGCAGTCAGGGGGCGGGCACGTTTGTCGGGACGCAGCAAGCCGCGTGGATTCTCCCTCGGCAGCTTGCTGATCGTCATACTGGTCGTGGGGGGTATCGTAATCCCGGCGGTCAGGGCGATCCCAAGCCTGCTGGAGTATTTCTCGGTCAAGCGCGCCATCAGTTATGCCAAGCAACAGGCATCCAGCAAGCGCGAAGTGGCCGATTATTTCAACAAGCAGGCGCAGATCGACCGTATCACCGCTGTGCGCAGCGACGATCTGGATATCAATGAAGATGACAATGGCGGGATCCGGTCGGTGGGGTTTTCCTACCGTAACGAAGTGCCGTTATACGGTCCTCTGAGCCTTTTGATTACCTATTCGGGAACGCAGTACTGACATGAACCTCGACGCCTTGCAGCAACGCCTCGGCTACCGCTTCAGCAAGCCAGAATTGCTGCAGCAGGCGCTGACGCACCGCAGCCACAGTGCCTTGCACAACGAACGCCTGGAATTCCTCGGCGATTCGGTGCTGAACTGTGCCGTGGCCGACATGCTGTACGGCATGTTCAGCAAGCTCGACGAAGGCGACCTGTCCCGCGTGCGCGCCAACCTGGTCAAGCAGCAGGCGCTGTATGAAATTGCGCAGATGCTGCAATTGTCCGAGGCGCTGCGCCTGGGCGAGGGGGAACTGAAGAGCGGCGGTTTCCGCCGCCCGTCGATCCTGGCCGATGCGCTGGAAGCGATCGTCGGCGCCGTCTTCCTCGATGCCGGCTTCGAGGGGGCGCGCACGCTGATCCGCAAGCTTTATATCCCCATCCTCGAGCAGGTCGATCCGCGCACGCTGGGCAAGGATGCCAAGACGCTGCTGCAGGAGTACCTGCAAGGCCACAAGATAGCCCTGCCGCAATATAACGTGATCGCCACACATGGCGCCGCGCATAACCAGCAGTTTGAAGTCGAGTGCACCGTGCCTAAACTGGAAGTGCGGGTGTTCGGTACCGGCGCGTCGCGCCGTGCCGCCGAACAGGCCGCCGCCAAGCTGGCGCTCGACGAGGTGCAGAAGCTCGTGCCCCAGTTGCTCAAGCGCAGCCGGGCCGAGCGCACCGGCAAGACGCGCAAGCAACCGGTGCCACCCGATCCCCAGTTGTCTCTCAGGTTGAAGGAATGACCGAATCTACCGATCCGCGGCAAGCCGCCGCGGGTACCCCATCCGCGGCGTTCCGCTGCGGCACCGTGGCCATTGTCGGGCGTCCCAACGTCGGCAAGTCCACCCTGATGAATGCGCTGGTTGGTCAGAAGATCAGCATCACCTCGCGCAAGGCACAGACCACGCGCCATCGCATTGTCGGCATTCAGACTACCGAGGATGCCCAGTATGTGTTCGTCGATACGCCGGGCTTCCAGACGCGCCATGCCAGCGCGCTGAACCGCTCGCTGAACCGCGCGGTCACCTCGACGCTGTCGTCGGTGGACCTGGTGCTGTTCGTCGTGGAAGCCGGCTACTACGGCGCCGACGACGAGAAGGTGCTTTCGCTGTTGCCGAAGAAGGTGCCGGTGCTGCTGGTCACCAACAAACTCGATCGCCTTGGCGCGGACCGGGCCGAGGTGATGATGCCCTTCCTGGAAAAGATGGGCCACCAGTTCCAATTCGCGGAAGTGGTGCCGATGTCGGCCAAGACGCAAGACCACATCGAGCGTCTGCTGGCGATCATCCGGCCGTACCTGCCGGAAGGCGAGCCGATGTATGACGCCGACTCCATGACCGATCGCAGCGAGCGCTTCATGGCCTCCGAGATCATCCGCGAGAAGGTGTTCCGCTGGACCGGCGATGAATTGCCGTACACCAGCACGGTCATCATCGAAAAGTTCGAGACGGAAGGCCGGCTGCGGCGCATCTTCGCCACCATCCTCGTCGAGCGCGACGGGCACAAGGCCATGATCATCGGCAACAAGGGTGCCAAGCTCAAGACCATTTCCACCGAAGCCCGCATCGACATGGAGAAGCTGTTCGACGGCAAGGTTTACCTGGAAATGTTTATCAAGGTAAAGAGCGGCTGGGCCGACAACGAAGCTGGATTGCGCGCCTACGGCTATGAGTGACAGAGCTGGCGGGCCTGCCTTGAAGGCCCGCCGCACAGACCCGGTGGTGGAAGAAGCGGCCGAACTGCTGGACAGCCATGCCGTGCCCGGCATGGAAGTGGCCGAGCAGCGCGCGATGATGGATCGCGCGCTGCGCATCGTGCCGGCGCGCACCGAACTGCGCGTGGCCAACCAGCCCGGCTTCGTGCTGCACGCCTGGCCCTACCGCGAGACCAGCCTGATCCTCGACGTGTTCACGCGCGATTACGGCCGCGTGGCCATGGTGGCCAAGGGCGCCAAGCGGCCGCATTCGGCGCTGCGCCCGGTGCTTCAGCATTTTCAGCCGATCTCGCTGTCCTGGAGCGGCCGTGGCGAAGTCAAGACACTGACGCGCGCGGAGTGGGTCGGCGGCATGCTGCCGCTGGCCAGCGACGCCTTGCTCTCGGGGTTCTATCTCAACGAACTGCTGCTGCGTTTCTGCGCCCGCGAAGATGCGCACGTTGCCCTGTTCCGCCAGTACATGGCCACGCTGACCCGGCTTTCGCATGGCGAGCAGGCCGGCCTGGTGCTGCGCGGCTTCGAGCGCGTGCTGCTGCAGGAAACCGGCTTTGCGGTGGCCTTCGATGAATGCGCCAATTCGGGCGAGACGGTCGAGCCGGGGCAGGACTATGTCTACCAGCCAGAGCGTGGCGTACGCCGCGCGCAGGCCAGCGATCCGTCCTCGTGGCCGGTGGTTTCCGGGCAGACGCTGCTCGACATGTCGCAGGACGACTATCGACGGACACAAACTGTCACGCAAAGTCGTGCGCTGATGCGCTTCCTGCTGCATTATTATCTGCAAGGCGCGCCGTTGAAGACGCGCCAGATCCTGATCGATTTGCACTATCTCTGAGAATATCTCCGAGCCTTTCGAGCCCTCCCGCATGATTTTCCACGCGCATCCCGGCGTCATCGACCTTGGCGTCAATATCGACCACGTGGCCACGCTGCGCAATGCGCGCGGCACGGTCTATCCCGATCCGATCCAGGCAGCACTGCAGGCCGAGCAGGCCGGCGCCGACCTGATCACCCTGCACTTGCGCGAAGACCGCCGCCATATCCGCGACGCCGACGTGCATGCGCTGCGGCCGCTGCTGGCCACGCGCATGAACCTGGAGTGCGCGATCACCCAGGAAATGCTCGACATCGCCTGCACGATCCGTCCGCAGGATGTCTGCCTGGTGCCCGAGCGGCGCGAGGAAGTCACCACCGAGGGCGGGTTGGACGTAGCCGGGCGTTTCGAGCAGGTCAAGGCTGCCTGCCGCCAGCTTGCCGATGCGGGCATCCGCGTTTCGCTCTTCATCGATGCGCAGGCTGACCAGATCGAAGCGGCCGCCGCGTGTGGCGCGCCGGTGGTGGAACTGCACACCGGCCGCTATGCCGACGCGCATTCCGCCGGGGAGCAGGCCGCCGAGTTTCGCCGCGTCGCCGAAGGCGTCGACGCGGGCGTGCGGCTCGGGCTGGTGGTCAATGCCGGGCACGGCCTGCACTACACGAATGTGCAGCCGGTCGCGGCACTGCACGGCATCAAGGAGTTGAATATTGGCCACGCCATCGTTGCCCACGCGGTCTTTGTCGGCTGGCAGAATGCTGTGCGCGAGATGAAAGCCATCATGGTGGCGGCGCGCCTGGGCACCACCTATCCCCGTCCGGACGCCGCGGCGTGATCTACGGCCTCGGTACCGACATCATCCAGATCGACCGCGTGCAGGGCGTGATGGAGCGCACGCGCGGACGTTTTGCGGAAAAGGTGCTCGGGCCGCAGGAACTCCAGAAGTACCATGCACGCAAGGCGCGCTCCGAAAAGCGCGGGCTCGCGTTCCTGGCGACGCGCTTTGCCGCCAAGGAGGCCTTCTCCAAGGCCATCGGCCTGGGCATGCGCTGGCCGATGACCTGGCGTGCCATGGAACTGCTGAACCTGCCTTCCGGCGAGCCCTATGCGCATTGCCATGGCGAGCTCGACACCTGGTTGCGGGAACGCGGCCTCGTGGTCCGGGTCAGCGTCAGCGACGAACACGATTATGCGGTCGCCTTTGCGATCGCCGAGCCCGGCGGTGCCGACGTCCGCGCCGGCCTGCCGCTCGCCCCCAAGCCTAGCGAAGATTTCAAATGATCAAGAAGATTTCCGGCAGACGGCCGGGCCCGGTTGTACTCGATGTCAAAGGCAAGCACCTCGATGCGGACGATATCCGCCGCATTTCCCACCCGCTGACCGGTGGCGTGATCCTGTTTGCGCGCAACTTCGAGTCGCGCTCGCAATTGCAGGCGCTGACGCGCGAGATCCGTGGCGTGCGCGATGACGTGCTGATCTGCATCGATCATGAGGGCGGCCGGGTGCAGCGCTGCAGGACCGACGGCTTCACGCACCTCCCCGCAATGGCCCGGCTGGGCGCGCTGTGGGACCGCGACGTGCTGACGGCAACCAAGGCTGCCGTCAGCTGCGGCTACGTGCTGGCAGCAGAGTTGCGGGCTTGCGATATCGACCTGAGCTTCACCCCGGTGCTTGACCTGGACTACGGGCTCAGCGCTGTGATCGGCGACCGCGCCTTCCACGCCGACCCGCGCGTGGTGACGATGCTCGCCAACCACCTGACCCATGGCCTGCTGCTGGCCGGCATGGCCAATTGCGGCAAGCACTTCCCCGGCCACGGCTTTGTTGCCGCCGATTCGCATGTGGCGGTGCCGGTGGACGAGCGCGGTCTCGACGAGATTCTCGCGCAGGATGCGCGTCCTTACGAGTGGATGGGGATGGCGCTGTCCTCTGTGATGCCGGCGCATGTGATCTATCCCAAGGTGGATCCGCATCCTGCCGGTTTTTCGCGCTACTGGCTGCAGGACGTGCTACGCACCCAGCTTGGCTTCGAGGGCGTGATCTTCAGCGACGACCTGAGCATGGAAGGCGCAAGCGTCGCGGGCACGGTGACCGAAGCCGCGCGCGCGGCCCTTGGCGCCGGCTGCGACATGGTGCTGATCTGCAACCATCCTGAGCGTGCGGACCAGTTGCTCGGCGAACTCGATGTACGCATCGGCAAGGATTCGCAACGACGCATCCGCCGCTTGTTCGGACGCCGCAAGCCGCTGGACTGGAACAAGCTGATGCAGGAGCCGGAGTACGCCGCGGCACTGCGCGTGCTCAAGTCGCACGACCTGATCGCCTGATCCGCAAAAGGGGCAAGAGAATAAAAAAAAGGCAGCCTGGGCTGCCCTTTTTCGTTGCCATCCGCGTGGGGATGGCGGCGAACAAGCTGCGCTTAGTTGGCGCGGCTGCGGTATTCGCCGGTACGGGTGTCGATTTCGATCTTGTCGCCGATATTGCAGAACAGCGGCACTTGCAGTTCGAAGCCGGTGTTGATCTTGGCGCCCTTGAGCACCTTGCCCGACGAGGTATCGCCCTTGACGGCGGGTTCCGTGTAGATGATTTCGCGCACCAGCGTGGTGGGCATGTCCACCGAGATGGCCTTGTCGTTGTAGAACACCACTTCGACGTTCATGCCGTCTTCGAGGTAGTTCAGCGAGTCGCCCATGCTGTCCTGCTCGACTTCATACTGGTTGAAGTCGGTATCCATGAACACGTACATCGGGTCGGCGAAGTACGAGTAGGTGCATTCGCGGCGCTCAAGCATCACGACTTCGAACTTGTCGTCGGCCTTGAAGACGGCTTCGCCCGGGGCTTCCGTCAACAGGTTCTTGTACTTCATCTTGACCACGGCGGAGTTGCGGCCCGACTTGTTGTACTCAGCCTTCTGCACGACCATCGGGTCGGTGCCGATCATGAATACGTTGCCGACGCGGAGTTCTTGTGCGGTTTTCATCTGAACTAATTTCCTGAAAAAGAATGTCTCGGAATTYGGTATGGCGAAGGCGCGCTGCCGACGCACGGCGCTAGCGGTGTCCGTGCGCGCGACCCGTGCCCTTTACGCTAAGGCCCCGCGCCGCTCTTACCGTGGCGCATGCCAGGGCCGATCGCTTGCACAGGACGCATCCGTCTTCCGGCCCGGTCGCCATTAAATCAACCCGCTATTTTACCCGATTTTCGCAAAACGCCACCAGATTTGCCGCCAGGTCGCCAAGGTGCAGCAGGCTGCGCTGCCATTGCTCGGCGACACGGGCGAGCAATGGCAGATGCGCGCGCAGTCCGGGCCAGTCGGGTGATTCATCGTCCTTATTCCAGCTGTGCCAGAAGTTCGCAAGTGCAGCGGCCGCCTCCGGTTGGCCACTGCGTTCCATCCGTTGCACGATTAGCGTGAGGAAGGCATCGAGCTTGACCATATGCGCCGCGTCGGATTGCGGGTAGATCTGCCAGACAAAAGGCCGGCCAGCCCATTGCGCGCGCACGAATGAGTCCTCGCCTCGCACGAAGTTAAGGTCGCATAGCCACAGGAGTTCGTCGTAGTGCTCCTGGCGCAGGAAGGGCACGACTTGCACGGTCAGGCGGCCACTCCTGAAAACGGTGCCAGGCGCGCAATCGGCCTCGCCGAACCATTCGCTGGCCTGCCGCGCGGCCAGGCCCGCCGGCACCAGGCACTGGACCGGCTCCGAGCCATCGCGCCATTGGGTCAGCAGTGCGGGCAGGGCGGCATTGCGGTAGGCGAACAGGCTGACCTTCAGGGCGCCTTCGATGGGCTCGAAGCCAAGGCGGTGCCATAGCGAAGCCTGTGCGGCGGGGCTGGCGCGAAAGTGTTCCCGCTGCATGCCCAGCATGGTTTCGCGCAGCACTCCACCCGTGCCGGGCTCGAAGCCCGGGAAGAAGAAGTGCTTGACCAGCGGCAGGCGTGGATGCGGCGAGGCCATGCCGTGGTGTTCTCTCACCCAGGGCTCGGCGCTGAGGTATTCGAGGTTGAGCCATGCCGGCTTAGGCGCGCGCGCGGCCATGGCGGCAAGGAATGGCTCGGGCAGGTCGCATGCGAAGGCTTCGATGACCGCATCGTGCGGCGTGACGCCCGCAAAGCGGGCCGTGCTCTCCTGCGCGCTTTCCTGGTCCGGTCGCCGCCAGGGAAGGATCGTCACGCCGGCAAGCTCCTGCCGGGGCGCGCCTGTATCGAGGCCGGGGGCAAGGTGTGCAAAGCTGGCGAGATCATCCACCCAAAGGCGTACGGCGTGGCCATGCTCCTGTGCCAGTTGGCGCGCCAGCCGCCAGCAGACGCCGATATCGCCGAAATTGTCGATAACGGTACAGAAGATGTCCCAGGAACGGATGGCACGGTCGGGTTGGACAGGCATGGCGGCGTGAGTTGGCAAGGATTTGCTCTAAACTTGCGATTTTAGAGCCTGTTGCGCATGGCCCCGCTGGCCACGTGCGAAACGGGCCCCTCACGGCCAACTCCCTCCCGATGTCGCAGCAGGAACCCGAAACTCACGATCAAGGCGCGCCCGCCGCCGGTCAGCCCGAAGGACTGCCCGCGGCGCCGGGCGAAGCGACGCCCGAACCCGCACCCGAGGCGCTGGCGGAGGCGCCGTTCGATGCCAAGGCGGTGATCGCGCAATTGCCTGGCTTGCCAGGCGTCTATCGCTACTTCGACGCGAACGGCAATGTCCTTTACGTAGGCAAGGCACGCGACCTGAAGAAGCGTGTCGCCAGCTATTTCAACAAGACGCTGTTGTCGCCGCGCATCGCCATGATGGTGGCCAGGATCGTGCGCATCGAGACCACGGTAGTGCGCACCGAGGCCGAGGCGCTACTGCTGGAAAACAACCTCATCAAGGCGCTGGCGCCGCGCTATAACATCCTGTTCCGCGACGACAAGTCGTATCCGTTCGTCAAGCTGACCAGCCATCGCTTCCCGCGCATGGCCTATTACCGCGGCGCCACCGACCGCAAGCACCAATACTTCGGACCATTCCCGAGCGCCCATGCGGTACGGGAGAGCATGCAGATCCTGCAGCGGGTGTTCCAGTTGCGCACCTGCGAGGATACGGTCTTCACCAACCGCACGCGGCCGTGCCTGCTGCACCAGATTCATCGCTGCACCGGCCCATGCGTGGGCGCCATCAGCGAGGCGGATTACGCCCGCGACGTCAGCAACGCGGCGCGCTTCCTGCAGGGGCGGCAGAACGAGGTGCTCGAGGGCTTGCAGGCGAAAATGGAAGAGCATGCAGGGCGCCTGGAATTCGAGCAGGCGGCTGCGGTGCGGGACCAGATCGGTGCATTGTCCACCGTGCTCAAGCGGCAGGCGGTGGAGGAGGTCGGGCAGGCCAGCGACATCGACGTGCTTGCGGTAGCGGTGGAGGGCGGCCGCGCCTGCGTCAACCTGGCGATGATCCGCGGGGGGCGGCACCTGGGTGACAAGGCTTACTTCCCGGCGCACGTCGAGGAAGGCGCGATGATCGTCGAGGATGAGGACGAAGCCGCCGCGGGCGCAGCGGCCGAGGCTGGCGAAGAAAACGCGCCGGCGGCGGCCGGTCCCGCCGGTATTCCGGTCGAGCGCATTGCCGCCGAGGTGTTGTCCGCCTTCATGGCGCAGCACTATCTGGACCAGGCCGTGCCGCCGATCCTGGTGGTCAGTCACCTGCCGCCGGGCAAGGCACTGCTGGAGGCGCTGTCGATGCAGGCCGGGCGCAAGGTCACACTGGTCCGCCAGCCGCAGGGGCAGCGCCGGGCCTGGCTGGAGATGGCCCAGAAAGGTGCGGAACTGGCGCTATCCCGCCGCCTGGCGGAGCAGGGCAGCCAGCAAGCCCGTACGCGCGCGCTGGCGGACACGATCGGCATCGACATGGAGGACCTGGCGCTGCTGCGCGTTGAGTGTTTCGACATCAGCCATACCGCGGGCGAGGCGACGCAGGCTTCTTGCGTGGTCTTCCACCATCACGAGATGCAGAACGCCGAATACCGCCGCTATAACATCCAGGACATCACGCCCGGAGACGACTACGCCGCCATGCGCCAGGTGCTGACGCGGCGCTACCAGAAGCTGGTGGAGCTGATGGAGCAGGCGCAGCAGGGCGTCCCCGAAGGTCGGCAGGGCGACATGCCCGACGCGGCGGGCACGCCTGCCGCGTCGACGCTGATGCCCACTGTGGTCCTGATCGATGGCGGCAAGGGCCAGGTGGAGGTCGCGCGCCAGGTATTCGAAGAACTCGGCCTGGATATCGGCCTGCTGGTGGGCGTGGCCAAGGGCGAAGGCCGCAAGGTCGGACTGGAGACGCTGATATTTGCCGACGGCCGTCCGTCGCTGGAACTGGGGCAGGGGAGCGCGGCCCTGATGCTGGTGGCGCAGATCCGCGACGAGGCGCACCGCTTTGCCATCACCGGCATGCGTGCGCGCCGCGCCAAGGTGCGCACCACCTCGCGGCTGGAGGAGATCGAAGGCGTCGGCGCCCGCCGCAGGCAAAAGCTGCTCACCCGCTTCGGCGGCCTGCGAGGCGTCATTGCGGCTAGCATCGACGAACTGGCCAGCGTCGACGGCATTTCACATGCGCTAGCCGAGGAAATCTATCGGCAGCTGCATTGATTCGGTCAAATCCGAGGGCCGTGTGGCAGGAAATGCTCGGTTCCCGTTGAAATAGGCGACAATCTCAGGGTTGCCCATTGCCGTTGTCTCGTTTCGAGCCCCCATGCCGCTGAATATACCGATCCTGCTGACCTGGCTCCGTGTTGCCATGATTCCCCTCGTGGTGGGTGTCTACTACCTGCCCGAGGCATGGCTGCCAATGCATGCCAAGAACATGACGGCAGCAGGTTTCTTCATCATTGCAGCGGTCACCGACTGGCTGGACGGCTTCCTGGCAAGGCGCTGGAACCAGACATCGTCCTTTGGCGCTTTCCTGGATCCGGTCGCCGACAAGCTGATGGTGGCCGCGGCATTGCTGTCCCTGCTTGCACTGGGCCGGGTCGCCGACCTGATCGCGCTGGTGATCATCGGCCGCGAGATCACCATCTCGGCGCTGCGCGAATGGATGGCGCAGATCGGGGCCTCCAAGAGCGTCGCGGTGAATTTTCTCGGTAAGCTCAAGACCACTTTCCAGATGATCGCGATACCGCTGCTGCTCTTCAACGACAGTCTGCTGGGCATCGTCGACGCCTCGGTGCTGGGTGCGTGGATGATCTATGTGGCGGCTGTGCTGACCCTGTGGTCGATGTTTTATTACATGAAGCTGG
Source organism: Cupriavidus sp. 01L45 (assembly GCF_056399885.1). Lineage (NCBI taxonomy): Bacteria > Pseudomonadati > Pseudomonadota > Betaproteobacteria > Burkholderiales > Burkholderiaceae > Cupriavidus > Cupriavidus sp. 01L45. The sequence goes on from NZ_JBFTSG010000009.1 coordinate 64,667, forward strand.
CATGGCCGCAGATTCGCGAGCGCAGTGGCCTGAGTGGAGAAGCCACCGCACAAAAATGAAGATCCGGTGAAAAATATGCTTGACGAATGCTGCGGCGGTTTGCAATAATCCTGTTCTCGCTTCTGACGAAACAAACCGAACGAAGCGAAAAGCAGCAAGAACGCAGCGTGATGTGGTCAGTATCGGCGCAGAAGTAGCGTTTTAAGTAAGAAGTCAGCAGGATCCTGCGGGAGTAGCTCAGTTGGTAGAGCGCAACCTTGCCAAGGTTGAGGTCGCGAGTTCGAGCCTCGTCTCCCGCTCCAGGTTTCCGTTGCATCTGGAAATCGCGGTGCATACCGTAGGGTTCCAGATTGGCGCTCAGAGTAGTAAATGCGGGAGTAGCTCAGTTGGTAGAGCGCAACCTTGCCAAGGTTGAGGTCGCGAGTTCGAGCCTCGTCTCCCGCTCCAATCCCAAAGGGAAGCAGCGCTTCCCTTTTTGTTTGCGATAGTGGTGCGCAGGCGCGGCCCGGCAGGGTCAGGCGAATGCGGCTACAATCCCAGCAGCCGTCACCCGGCGGGGTGGCAGAGTGGTCATGCAGCGGCCTGCAAAGCCGTGTACGCCGGTTCGATTCCGACCCCCGCCTCCATACTAAAGCCCTGATTTATCAGGGCTTTTTCTTTTTCGGCCTACCTTTTGGTTTGCTCGAAAACAGTCTGAAATCCCCTCAAAACACCCTGTGCCACCCAAAAAAGGTGGCAATGCCACCCTGAATCGGCTAGGTTTGGGCGTGTACGCGAGATGTTGGTCGTGTACGCGAGTTCACCAAAACCGATCGAAGGGATAGCAAATGGCCATGGTTCGCGCCCGCGGCGCCAAGTTCGAATTGAGGGTGAAGCACCGACTTCTGCCGAAGCCATACACGGCCACATTCGAGACAGAGGCCGAGGCGCGCGAGTATGGCAACCGTCTAGAGTCGATGCTTGCCCAGGGGGTGGTGCCCCGCGAGGCCGTGGCGCTACCAAAGCGGCCCGGGACTGTGACCATCGGACGCTTGATCCGGGAATATCTCGATGCGGTTTCCGTGAGCGCTATGGACCGCGACCTTCTCGATCTGCTGACCATGTGGGTAGGGGCAAAGCGTCTCGATGACGTTCTGCAGTACAAATGGGCCGAAGAGTGGGTGCGCTCCCTGAAGATTGAGCGGAATCTCGCGCCAGGCACCATCCGCAAGCGCGTGGGTTGCCTGGCCCGGATGCTCGACTGGCACCTGAAGCGGGAGGCTGAGCATGGTGGTCAACCGCTGGCAAATCCCTTCCGCTTACTTCCGAAGAACTACTCGACCTACAACGAGCGCGAGCGCCAGTTGTTGCATGGCGACAAGAAGAAGGTGGTGAAAACGGATGTGGAGCGTGATCGACGTCTCCTTGACGGTGAGGAGACCCAGATTCTGGCCGCCATGAGTGGCGTTAAGCGAGAGGGGCGGGAGAGACCACTGCTGATGCCGGAGCGGGAGGCGATGATCGACCTCTTTCAATTGATCCTGAACACTGGGCTTCGGCTGCGGGAGGCGTATCGCTTGCGAGAGAGCCATGTGCGCCTGGACCTGCGCACCATCCACGTAGCTCAGAGCAAGACGGGTGCAGCCCGCGATGTGCCTATCGTTCCCGAGATCTACGACATGCTGGAGCGGCGACGCAAGGCGGCCCGCCTTCAGGGGCCCGCCACGCTCCTGTTTCCGTGGTGGTCTGGGCTGGACGACAGTGACGCGGAACTGAACCAGGTCACGAGCCGGCTAAGCCGCGCCTTTGGCCGGATCTTCAAGTATGCGGGCTGTGAAAACTTGACCGAGCACGACATGCGGCACGAGGCTACCTGCCGATGGGTGCTGATGCGAGATGGTGCCGGCGGGTGGATGTTCCGCGGCGAAGAGGTGATGCGCATCACGGGTCACAAGGACCCGCGAGTGTTCATGCGCTATGTGAGCCTGCGGGGCTCAGACCTTGCCGACCGGCTGTGGCTTAGTCCACAACCCGCACAGTCTGCGTGAGATCCATTGGCGGCTTTCGCCGGCCGCGGCCCTTTTGGGCGGGCTTCGTTGTCGGGATGTCCTCGTACGACTTGGGTGCAACGTTCTGCATTGCGCGTTGAGCGAGATACTCCCTCAGCGCGGAGACCGGGAAGCGCCATGAGCGGCCGTATTTGACGCCAGGTAGCTTGCCTGCAGCTGCCAGATCATTGACGTGCTGAGGCTCGCACCCGAGTGCCTCGGCCACCTGGTCGGCGGTCAGCGCCTCGATAAAGGCGATGGATGCAGTCATTGGCAGCCTCTCTGGGTCATCGCGCGGATTAGGGCAGCGCAGTGAGCCGCATAGTTTTTGTCGCTGACCACGGCATCCGAATCCCATTCGCTGGCCTGCTCGTCGCAAAGGCGCGCGGCCGTCTCGATCACCTCGGCCGCGGTGGCGGCGTCGTCGAAGACCAATGGCATTCCTCCGGCCCGCACGTGGACGGGGCCACTGCTTTTGGCTGCCGTGCCGGTGATCTCGTCGAAGAGGCTTGGACGCAGGGCAGCGTTGATCGCGGCATGCCCGTCGTGGTCGCTGCCGACCACGGCGGCGAGCTCGGCATAGGTGGGCAGGCCGCGGGTGCCGGCGCGGTACTCTTCCAGCATGGTACCTAGTGTTTGCTGTCGGGTTTGGCGGTTCACTTTGCACCTCCACGCAGGTACGCCTTGACCGCGGTTTCGAGGCGGCGCTTGGCATTGTGGGCGCCCCGCTTGGTGTGACCGACGGCCGCAAACTCGTTCTTAGTCGCGGCCATCATTGCATCCCACGCTGGCGAGTCACGCTCGATGCCAAAACCACATTCCCGCTTATGCGTGAGGTATGCCGCGTCGAGCGTGCGCTTAGCCTCGCGGACGTCATTCTCGAAGCCGTGCAGTTCGATTGCTTTGTCGGCGATAAGCAGAAGCGCTGAGATTTGGGCAGGGGTAATCATGCTGTCCTCCGATTCGGGAAGTCGATAACGGTGCCGGCGGCGCGCGGGCGTGCGCGTGGCTCGATGCGGCCGACGACCAGGTCGAGCGCTTCTAGGGCGATGCGCGGATCCTCCGCGTACGCGCCGACCACGCGCTCGCTATGTGTGCCGTCAGCATTCAAGGTGATAGTGATGCGATCGGGCTCCGTGCTGCCGGCTTCGGCCGTCGGCCGGGGCAGGGCGATGATCTTTGCTGTCTTCATGTCAGGCCCCAAGGAAGCGCCAGAAGGCGGCCACCAGGCGGCGCGCGGCTGCGCGGCGGCGGTTGTAATAGCGGGAGGCCACGAAGCCGCCCAAGGCGCTGCGGCGGATGTGCGGACGGATCATGGCTTGGCTCCGGCAAGAACGTTGGAGGCCTCGATGGCGGCCGAGTAGGCGTTGTCTTCCAGTTCGTCCAGTAGAGCGATCAACTCGGTCTGGATGCGATCGTCGAGGGCCTGGAAGTCACCCAGAAACATCAGGTTCGCCATACCAGTGACCCGTGCAACGCGGGCGCGAAGCCGGGCCGCCAGCTGCTCCTGCGCAATGGGTTTGCGCTCTTCTTCGCAGGGCAGAATGTAATTGGCAGTCATCGCGCACCTCCGGACTTCGGCTTGGTTGTGGGGTCGGGGCTGCTGCCTTCGCTCGATTGGGCCAGCAGATAACCCGCCTCTGAGCCAACGAAGACCATCGCGGCTGCATTCCGTGTGAGATTGGCGGCCGAGAACAGAAGACTGCTCACTGTGTCATCGTCGATGCCATGCGCGCCGCAGAGTCCCACGCGCGCGCCGGCGTCTGACAACAGGTCAGCGAAGCTGCGCAGCTCCACCTCGGCCTTCTCGCTCAGTCCGGTGAGCCATTGGAGATCTTCCTGACACAAACGCTTGCCTGAGACCATCCAGAGGTGGGTCAGCGCTTCCGAGCAATCAACCGCTTTGCGAGGCGTGCTCATTGCTTGCCACCCTTCCTTGCGTCGGACCCGAGGGTCATCAGCTCGAGCGCCAGCGGTTCCGTCAGGCTCAGGACGTGCGAGAGAAGGCAGCGAGTTGGTAGCTCGGCTTCATCCGCATCGTCGGGCAAAGCCACATGCAGAGTGGTGAGGATGTTATGGATTGCCCAGGCCTGCTCGGCTAGGTCGATGGTGGGTTTGGGCTCAGCCATGGCAGGCCTCCCCATCCAATTCGAAGAGGCCGGGGTAGGTCTCGCCCAAATCCTTGGCTGCCATTTTCAGCGTGACACCCATGCGTGGAGCGACATGGGGGAGGGGATGGGTCGGCGCTCGGCTGACGGTTTTTGCCTCTATGCTATTCTTCATTACGAGTGTTCCTTCTCAGGGGTTCACTTATTCGTCCGACGCCTCAACGGTTGCCGCCGTTGAGGCGTTTCCTTGTTTTGCTTGCGGCTCGCGTGGCTCACTTGGCGCAAGCATTTGCCGCCTCTTGGAGGCTGATGCCTTCCTCGATCAAGCTGCATAGGACGCTGCCAATAGCAGCAACGTCACGCTCTTCGATACTCTGCATTTCTTTGACCTGAGCCATGAACTGCGTGATGCTGCGTGCGTKGCTGAACCGCGCGGCAGCTTCGTCGCTCAGGCGCTGGAAGCCCGCGTCAGTGTTTATGCAAACCGCTGGGCTTTGGTTGAGGGGAATGGCGGTTTGTGCTGCCATGTGTTTCGCTCCGAAGTGGTGAGGTCGACGCGCTCAGTATAAACAAGAGTTTATTTGTGTCAACTATTGTTTATTTTGTTTGGTGCCGCTCTCAGAGGTCAGCCGGATATCGAACAGCGGAAGCTGTCGCGACTGGGAGGGCAATACGACGCTGCGCGCTTCCAGTCGTCGTAGCTGGGCCAGCGTAAGCGTGCCTGCCAGCACGTGCTGGACGAAGTCGACGCCGAGGGGAACGGAACTCTTCTTCATCTTGGCAAAGCTCGGGCTACCAGTTGCGGCGTTAATGTATGCGTAAGCCCGGGCAGGTGACATGCGGCACATCACCATCAACTCAATCGCTCCGTGATAAAGCGGACGACGATCAGCGACCGTGGAAATCTCCTCGCCGTCGCTAGGCAGGACGGCCTCGCGCGGCCTGAAGTAGGAGTCCTCCAGACGCTCGAAGACCTCCCATGCCTTGTCGGTTTCCAGCATCTTCGCGTGGCGGGCCGCGCCGCGCTCGGTCCAGAGGGTCAGGCTGCGGGTGTTCGCACTGACCGACTTTGGGTCGGTCAGTTGTTTAAGCTCACGCAGTGCGGCGCCTTCGAGCTTAAAAAAGTGCTTGCCATCCTCGAAGCGGTCGAGATTGCGCTCGTAGTTCTTCTGAATGTTGCTGATCTGCGTCCCATACAGCTTGGCCAGCAACTCGGTCGTGATGACCTTCGTCTGCTTCCACACGATGGGCATGAGCGTTTCCGGCGTGACCGCTCGGTCGGACGAGCGCCCGGTCATGCCTGCCCCTTTGCTGCTTTGGCCCTGTATCCGGCTGGGTTTGCCAGGAACGCGTCAATATCGCCGCGGCGCCAGCCAACGGCGCGCGGTCCGAGTTGGACGGGCGGTGGGAAGGTCTTCAGCTTGATGCGCAGGTAGATCGTGCTGCGGCTCAGCCCGGTCTCTTGTTCCACCTGCTTGCGGCGCAGGATGACGAGTGCTGCTTGGATTTGTGCGGCCATGTTTCACCTTTAGTGAATCGCCCCGGAACACACCGGAGTACATGGCCGAATTGAACGACGAGGAGTGACCCTGGGGGCAACACCCAAAGGGTTCAGGGTCGATAGTGAAAGAAACCCTCAGGGTTCCGCAAACCATTGCCTGGCTTGGATCTTAGCCCTAAGGGTTCGCCCGCGAGGGACATCCGGAGCAGCGAACCCTTAGGGTTGCCGATTTCATTTATTAGCGGCCGCGATTGACGGGGCAGGCCACCTTTTCTACCGCCCTACGCTGAGCATCGCTGGTTTCCGGRTACTCCGTGCTCAGCCAATCGAGGATGTCATCTGCCTTCGGCCATGAATCCTTTTCGCTTGGGTCCCAATTGTCGCCCCAGTACCTGCGCTGTACTGTGATGGCCATTCCCATGAGGAGGTCTGGGCGAGGAGGAACCCTAGGCAACAAGCGTTCGATTTCGCTTCTGGCGTCGACCAGTTGAGCTTGCAATTCGCCAACGCTAGCGCTCAGCGCCTTAGTGTTATCCACGCCCCTCTTGAGAATCTCATATCCAGCCTGGGTGGCTTCTCGAGCTGTCAATGCCTCATCGCGCTCCGTCTCTATCTGGCGAAGTCTAACGAGAAGCTCGGCATCGGTTGCGGGTGCAGCGGTAGGGACAGGAATCGGCCATTGGTGGCCAAGCGCGGAGCACCACGCCCTTATATCGGCGTGAGAGAGCATTTGCTCTGTCCCGCGGTTACTGCCCCAGGAACTGGCCTCGATGCTGCCGGCTTCAATTGCATCATCAAGAGTGTCCTGCCAGCCGTTGACCCAGGCTCGAGAGTCATCGTCCCAAAATCCAGATGTGTCAGTTGGATCGAACCCAGCGAGGATCTGCGCTGCATCCCTGAAGGAAATGCGGAAACGTCCAACATAAACCTTTATCCAGGCGGGTACAGGGGCGCGCCTGGATAAATATGGTGCGGGGGTTAGCAGGGAACTCGGATTCGGAAGCTCAGCGACGGCCAGATTGAATTCAAGCTTTTCCCGGAACCAGCCGAAGCTATCCGGATCGGCGTCCGGCTGGTCCAGTTCGAACCATGCGCTTTTGATGCCACCGGACTTGATTGTCTCAGTCAACAGTGCCAACAATGGGGCGCTATCGGAAATACCCCACACTGCTTGCTCAACGCCTGAGATGCAGGCGAGGTCACTCAAATGGATACCGTGGGCTATCAGGCCGGATGCGATCTCGACAAGTGAATCGCCGGTGAAAGCCGCTAGCTTATCTGCGGTTTCACGATAGCTGATGAAAGTTGCTCGCTTTGCCGCGGAGATGGCGGAGAACGAGCGAGGACTGTCTGCGCCCATAGCACTTCCCATGTGCAACCCTATGAATGAGGAGCCGCGCCATCCAGGTAGGGTGCCCGGTTTTCAATCCGTCGATCTAGGCGCGGCTTTGATTGTTGTTGGTGTAGTTCAGAACAGACCTACGCAGCCCCCTTTTCCTTTGCTACGAGGTACTCGGCGAAGCGCAGAAGTTCCAGCCTTCCGGACTGGCTCAAGGCTTCGAAGGCTGAGGCCAGTCGCCCTTGTTCCGCGTTCCCTTCCGGGCGCTCCGTGACCAACGCGCTATCCAATCCGGCTCCGATCTCGTCTGCGGAAAGCGATGTGAGATCGTCGCTGAGCAGGGATTCGAGACTGACCTGGAAGAGCTTCGCAAGTGCCGGGGCTAGGTTCGATCTCTTGCTATCTCGTTTTTCCAATGCATAGATCGGCTGATCGTCCTCTAGGCCGATTGCGCGCGCGACGGCGCCTCTGCTCATCGAGTGAAGGGTGCGGAGATGTTCGACGTTCTTTCCGAGTGCCATGGCGTCCACTGTATAAACATTTGTGTTCTAGCACTATAAACAAGAGTTTGATTTAGTGAAAACTATTGTTTATGATTTGCGTATGGAACCGAACCAAGACACCTCGCTGCAGACGCTCCTGCTCGCCATCAGCCTGTGCAAGACAAAGGCTGAGTTCGCTCGAAGGATCGAGCGGACACCTCAAGAAGTTTGGAACTGGGTGAACCGTGATAGGCGAGCGCCCGTAGACGCCTGCCCGTTCATCGTCGCAGCTTGCCGTCACTCGGAAGTGAAGCTTGAACTGCTGCGGCCCGATTACAAGGGTTGGGCTTTGCTGGCGAGCGTGTCGTTATGACTACCGCCATGTGCCTCGCCACGGCCTTCGGCGCCAGCCCCGAACTGCTGACCTGGATGGCCGTGCTCGCAGTTGGCTGGTTTGTGCTCACGCTGCTGGTTTTTCTGGCCGGACTCATTTGGATGCACCGTCGCCCCCGCCAGTCGCTCGGCACCAACATTGAGCCGCTGAGCCGGGGTCTGCGCGCGCAAGACCTCCGCGCCGATCCCCGTTACGAGCCCAAGCAGTTTAGGGGCAAGCGATGAAATCCTCCCTGAAGCACCTGACCATGCGCGCTTACTGCCATGGCCTGATCTCTCCGGCCACCGTCCTGCGCCTTTTCTCCCGCTTTGACCTGTGGAACGTATGACCCATCCGCACATCTTCATTGATCCCGATCTGCGCAGCCTCATTCCCCCGTTGACGGCAGACGAGTATGAGCAGCTCGAGCAGAATATCCTGCGGGACGGCTGCCGTGATCCCCTCGCGCTTTGGGATGACGTCCTGCTGGATGGCCACAACCGCTTCGAGATTTGCCAGAAGCATGGCATCGCATTCGGGACTGAGCAGGTGAAGGGGCTGGAAACCCTCGCCGATGCGACGCTCTGGATCGTCCGCCATCAGCTCGGACGGCGAAACATCAGCGATTTCGTGCGCGCGGAGCTGGCCCTGATGGCGAAGCCTGCGATTGAGCAGCAAGTTCGCGAGAGCCAGGCTACGTCCACCGGTGGTGTCGATCCCCAGCTTCGCCCAAATTTGGACGAAGCTGCTCCGACCCGCACGGACGTCGAGGTGTCGAAGCTCGCGAACCTGAGCAAGAACACCATCCGCAAGGTCGAGAAGATCAAAAAGGAGGCAGCGCCAGCGGTTGTCGAGGTGGTTCGGCGCGGCGGCGTATCGATCGACGCCGCGGCACAGGTCGCAGGTCTTCCGCAGGAACAGCAGGAAGAGATTGCCGCAGCAGGTCCGGCCGCAATCAAGATCGTCGCGGCTGAGCAGCGGACTGCCAGGCGTGCGGCGAAGGCTGCGGGCTTGCTAACGCCTGACCTGGGCGAAATCACAAGTCGCCTAGTCCAGCTCGAAGAAGTGCTAACCGAAACGATGTCGGAGAACGCCACGCTTCGCGCTGAAAACGAATCCCTGCAGCGCATCGTGGCCGCCGACGACAGGGTCGCGGCATCACTGGCCGAGCTGCGGGCCGCGCGCGCGGATGCGGCTGCCAGCCTCGAGCAGAAGGAGGCAGAGATCACCGCGCTGCGCGAGCGCAACAACGGGCTGATGAATGAGAAGAACGAGGCGGTGCGCATCGCCAAGGCCCTCCAACGCAAGCAAGGGAGGGCAGCGGCGTGAACCACGTTCTGTTCGAAGACACCCCGACCTATTCCAACGCCAAGTTTCCGGATCCTCGCGATTTTCAGACCCTGGCCCATGAGCGGCTGCGCGAAGGCCGTCGCGCTGGTCACAAGAATCAGCTGATCATGGCGCCCACCGGCGCCGGCAAAACCTACCTCGGCCTGCGCATTGCGCACGAGGCGCTGATCAAGGGCAAACGCGCGATCTTTGTATGTGATCGGACTACGCTGATCAACCAGACGAGTGAGGCGGCGGACCGCTACGGCCTCAGCGCGCATGGCGTGATCCAGGCCGCGCACTGGCGCTACGCACCAGACATGCCCTTTCAGATTGCCAGTGCTCAGACCCTGGCGCGGCGTGAGTGGCCGGACGCCGACGTGATTATCGTCGACGAAGCGCATACCCAGCTGAAGGCATGGACGGAGCACATCCCAAACTGCCGCGCGTCGGTCATCGGCCTCTCGGCTACGCCGTTCTCCAAGGGGCTGGCGAAGCTGTTTTCCAACCTGGTCAACGCCACCACGATGCATCAACTGACCGAGTCGGGCGTGCTGGTGCCCATGCGCGTGTTCAGCTGCAAAAAGGCGAACATGGCTGGCGCGGCCACGGTGGGCGGTGAGTGGACCGATGCCGCGGCTGAACAGCGCGGTATGGAGATTGTGGGCGATGTCGTCACTGAGTGGGTGAAGTTCGGGCAAGGCCGCAAGACGATCGTCTTCGGCGCGACGATCAATCACTGCGAGGAGCTGTGCCGCCAGTTCATCGACGCCGGCGTGATGGCCGCGGTCTTCACGTCGGACACGACGCCGGCCGAACGCCAGATGCTGCTGGCCGAGTACCAGAAGCCGGATTCGTCTCTGCGCGTGCTGATCAGCGTTGAGGCGCTCGCCAAGGGGTTTGACGTGCCGGACGTGGGTTGCGTCGTCGATTGCCGCCCTCTGCGCAAGTCGCTGAGTACCGCGATCCAGATGTGGGGGCGTGGCCTGCGCTCGTCGCCGGAGACCGGCAAGGAAGACTGCCTGCTGCTGGACCACAGCGGCAACATCCAACGCTTTCTGGACGACTACACCGATATTTTCTACAACGGTCTGGACGCGCTGGATGCTGGCGAGAAGCTGGATAAGGCAGTCAGGGACGAGCGCGAAGAGAAGGAAATCGTGGCCTGCCCGTCGTGCGGATACAAGCCTTTCGGACGTCGATGCATGGCGTGTGGGTTTGAGCCGAAGTCTGCTTCGCTGATCGAGGCGCTGCCCGGCGCGATGGAAGAGGTCGTGCTGGGCAAGAAGAAGCTCGCGGACAACAAGCAGCACCTGTACGCGCAGCTGGTCACGTACGCGCGCTCGCATAGCCTGCCGGAAAAGCAAAAGGGGCGGGCGGCGAACCTCTTCAAGGACATCACCGGCGAGTGGCCGCCGAGCACCTTCAATTTCGATCGGACCGTCAACGTGCCCATCGAGCGGAACACGGCCAACAAGATCGCGTCACTGAAGCTGGCGTTCATCAAGGGCCGGGCCAAAGGGCACGCCCATGCTTAGGTTCAGCGACTTCGCAGATGCACATGGCGTGCTGGTTGGCGACCTGCACGCCAGCGACCGGATCCGGCGTTGCGCGACGGCCCTGCATCCGCGCAAGAAGAACGGCGCCTATTTCTGGGACGGCYACCGCGGCTGGGTGCAGGCATGGGACGGCGATGGCGTCGTGCGCTGGTTCAACGATCCCGATGCCAAGCCCTGGACCGATGCCGAGAAACGCGCCTGGGCGGAGAAGCGTGAAGCCGAACGCGCCCGTCTGGTGCGCCGCCAGCAGGAAGCCGCCCGGCGTGCCGCTGAGATGGTCGCCAGCGCGACGCCGGGCCGGCATGGCTACCTGGATCTGAAGGGACTGCACGCGTGCACGGGGCTGGTACTGCCGGATGAATCGCTGATCGTGCCGATGCGCAACCTTGCGACGAACGCGCTACAGGGCGCACAGATCATCCGATGGCTGGCCGAGGAGCGGGTCTGGGAAAAGAAGATGCTGCCGGGCACCGTGGCTAAGGGCGCAGTGCTGCGGCTGGGCCCGCCGCGCGCGCTAGAGACGATTCTCTGCGAGGGGTACGCCACCGGCCTGTCGATCGACGCCGCGGCACGGCAGATGCGCCTCAATGCCACCGTGCTGGTGTGCTTTTCCGATTCGAACATGGTTCACGTCGCGCCTTCGGTGAAGGGACGCAAGGTCACGTTCGCTGACAACGACGCGTCTGGCGCCGGCGAGCTGGCCGCAAAGGCGATCGCGGTGCCGTACTGCATGAGCGACCGAGTCGGCGAGGACGCCAATGACCTGCACGCGCGCGCTGGCCTGATGTCCGTCTGCAAGCTTCTGATGGCCGTGCGCCGGGAGGCCGCGCCGGCATAGCGAGACAGGCAGTACAGCACCTCGCTGGTCGGAGTTGGCTTAACGGCAGCGGCGAGGGAAGACCCCCTACTGTGGGAACAGACAAGGAAGCAGGGGTAAGGGTGGCGAAGCTAGCGCCCGATTGTCGAACGGCTGGCGGGTCATGTTACGCCGATGGAGCAGCGACATGTGAAGGCCTACCCGGGAAGGGCTAGGTCTGTCCACCTCAAGAGCAGGCAGTAGGTAGTGGTGTTGTCCTGCTGAGTATCTAGAGGGTACGCGAGGCTCCGGCGGCCGGGAGGAAGGGAATGAATGCGACGACGGCGCGGCCAGCGCCATCAGATGGGCAATTCAAGGTGCCACGGCAGTTCGCGGCCGACTTCGCATATCTGGCGGATCGGTACCGCTGGGATGCGGACGAGATCGCAGAGCTCAAAGACCACGTGCGGCGCCACGGCGCGCCAATGCTGCGCTACTGGACCGTGCTGGCTGCGGCGCACCGGGCTGGATACGAGGTAATGATTCCTGGCGGGTTTGAAACCCTTGAGCATTTCTGCCTGCGCACAGGGCGGCCTGGCCCGGCGCTGCCGACCGTGACGGTCGAGGTGGCCCATGGCTGAGCCGCAACAGTTCAGGCTTGTTCACGACGCAGCGCGTGCGGGCGCTCGGCGCGCGATTGATTCGGCGCCAGCCGGCTTCGTCGTCACGGTCAGCCCGCCGAAGCGATCGGCCGAGCAGAACGCCAAGTTCCACGCCATGTGCTCGGACGTTGCCCGCCAGGCGCGATTCATGGGGCGCAAGCTGACCCCGTTGCAGTGGAAGACGCTGTTTGTTTCCGGTCACACGATCGCCACCGAGGGGCATGCGGACATGGTGCCGGGCCTGGAAGGCGAGTTCGTCAACATCCGGGAGAGCACGAGCGAAATGACGGTGCCGCGCAAAGCCAGCCTGATCGAATACACGGTGGCGTGGTGCGCCAGCAATGGCATCCAGCTGTGCGAGGTGGCCGCGCGGGGCTACGAGGAACTGGCGCCGGCGGCGAGGGGGCGGAAGTGACGTTCGGCCGCAAAACACCGATGAAGCGCGGCGCACCGCTGCAGCGCCGCTCGCCATTGCGCTCGAGCGCCTGGCTGAAGCAGACCGCCGGGCTGGTGCCGAGCACATTCAAACGCAAGACGCCCGCCCGTCGGCCGCTGGCCCAGCGACGGCTCGCGCTGGCCTGCAAGGGCGAACCCTGCTACCTGCTGTTGCCCGGCGCGCCGCACCACGATCCGGCGACGGTGGTGCCGGCTCACTCGAACCAGCAGGCACATGGCAAGGGCATGGGCATCAAGGCTGACGAAAATTTCACGGTTCCCGCCTGTGCCTGGTGCCACGCCGAAGTCGATAGCGGTTCGTCGCTGACGAAGGGCCAGCGGCGGGCGTACTGGGATGACGCGTATCGCCGCTGGCTGCCGGTACGCACGACGAAGCTGGCCGGCGGCGAGCCGCAAAACACAGAAGAAGGAGAAGGGCAGTGACGGAACACCACTTCGAGGCCGAGCAGGCCATGTTCATGGATGCCGGCCAGGCCATCCAGTTTGCCTTCCTGATGGAAGAATACGAGAGCTCGCCCGAGTGCATGACCTGGCAGGCGATCCGCAAGGTGCTGCAGATGCTCGGCCTGCGGAAGCGCCTGGAGGAGATGACGGGCCGCACTGGCACCGTCAACTTCAAGGGGCTGCAGCCGCTGGAGATCCGCGGGCAGTGCCAGATGATCCGTTCAAGCATCATTCACCGGCTTCATCCTGCCGAAGCCGCTGTGCTGATCGCGCGGCACACGCATAACCCGCTGGCGAAGGCCAAGGCCATCACCTACCTCAGCGAGTACGTGTTCCCCGCTGCGGCGGGCACGAACGGCGGTCAGCGGCTCGCGTTCGACTACTTCGTGCTGCGCTGCTTCCCCACGCGCAACATGGAAGCCGGCGAGCGCGCCGACATCGCCGAGCGCCTGGGTCTGAAGCCGAAGTCGTCCGCCGCCTACGTGCGCACGGCGCGCCGGCGCATCAGGGAGTTGGGCGTCCGCGCCGATCAGCGTATGCAGGCTGTCTTCGCGGAGGAGGGGCTGATTGATGCGAAAGCCTAAGATTGCTGCAGGTGGGCTGCTGTGGCGCGTGGATCCGACCCAGCAGGAGGCGGGCCCGGCCGACACTGCCAACGAGCCGGATGCTGCGTTTCTGGTGAACCGGATGGTGGAGAAGGGTGTCGCCAAGCGGGCGCCGCTGAAGCGTAGGCGCGTTGCACAGTACGCCAGCAAGCGGGCCGAGCGCGATCGCCTGGAAGCCGAGGAGGCGGCGCGCAACGTCATGCGGCATCGCGTTGCCGCTAACGAGAAGCGCTACCCCGAGATCATGGGGCAGGTACGCACAGCTGAGTTCTTGACCTGGTACGAGCGCACGGCCGGCGAGCAGTGGGATCCGAACTTCGAGGCAGACGTGGAGGAGATCCGTTTCCGCGTGCTGTTGGCTCAGCAACGGGAATCATCGCAACGGGTTTGACACAGCGAAGAAATTAGTGCAATATTGATTCCGTCCGAAAGTCCGTTAAGCGACTTCCGAAGAGGGCCCGCTCGGTGCAAGCCGCGCGGGCTTTTGTTTTTGTATGAGCGAACGATGGCAGGCTGATAGAATCAGTGTCTCTCTACATATCAGCGCAAACCGCGCATTTTGCGATGGCCGGCTTTTACCCACCCGAGTTCTCACCTAATAGAGTACGAAACGCGGGAAAAAGCATCGCCGCAAATACTGCCACGGTCGACGACTGGTACGTCATGCTGAACTGGCGGAACAGTCACGCCTATGTTCTAAACACGTTTCAGAACAATCTGCGCCGRCACATCGGTACGCGTCCTGTTACGCTCGCTCAGCGTTTGAAGCGAAAGAACACGATCATCGACAAGCTTCGCACGGGCCGCGCGCGAGATCTGTCCACCATGCATGACTTAGCGGGGTGTCGTCTGATCTTTGATTCAGTCGACGCACTCAACGATTTCCGGCGAGTGGTGCATGGCTCGCGTTCTCAGCACAAGTACGTCAGCGAAGGACGGTACGATTATTTGGATGCACCGAAAGCGACCGGCTATCGAGGTCGTCATGATGTCTTCTCATACCAAGTGGAGTCGGAAAAGGGGAGGATCTACAACGGGTTGCGCGTTGAGGTTCAGTATCGAACTAAGGTGCAACACGCTTGGGCAACTGCAGTAGAGATCAGTGACTTCATTGAAAACGCTAGAGTTAAGTTCGACCAAGGCGTCGACGTGGAGCGGGAGCGGTTCTTTGTCCTGGCCAGCGAGATTCTGGCTCGCCAGTATGAAAATATGCGCGGTCCTTGCCCAGATCTAACCGACAACGAACTGCGCGAAGAGCTCCTTGCGATTGAGGACAATACACGCCTGCTGCACCGACTTGCCGTAGTGGATATGGAGAAGGTGGCGATCCCAGGTGGGAAGAATGTTGTGTTGCATTTCGCTCATGACCGTCTCGTCGCCGAGTCATTCCGGTCGACGATGCAGGCGCTGAATCGTCGCGATGAGATCGAGGCAGATCATCCCGACGATGACGTGGTCTACGTTCGCGCATCGACCACCTGGGAAGTCTCTACGGCCTTCAAGAACTATTTTAAGGACACGAAGGAATTTGTTGACTTGATGGTAGGTGCTGGCATCGTGGCGTGATTTTCCGGCGTGTTATTGAGGTAGGGGAGGCCCCGCCATGCGCGGGCCTTTTATTTTCAGCTTGCCTTACGCATAAAGTTAGAATGGATCTCCTACATTTGAGGGGAGGTCGTTTTGAACATCTATGAAACGGTATGCCAGGGATTGGCAACCTCGGTGAATGCCGCGGAGACAACTGCTGAGCAGTTGCGCAGACGTGCATTGGAGCTTCACGATGGAGTTATCCAGGCACTTGAGTGCGACCCCGAATGCGTCTGGTTAGCTAATGGCATGGATAGCGGCCGCTACGAGCCTGTTGAGCAGCCAGTCGGACTGGACGGATTTTCCGGTGAAGGAAGACTCAAGTTTGGACTGCTTGTTCGTATGCAGACTGGGTCTGGCTTGTTGGATGTCGTCGTTAGATGCACGGTCACGGCCGAGCGCGGCAATTACTCCGGCGAGGCGGGCGGAGCCGAATATATCGTACCGAGCCAAAAAGAGCACCTCGCCGCTCACATTGCGCGGGTCATCGGCCATAAGCTCCGTACCTGGCGCCCATCCCTGGGCGAGGTCGTTAGCGGCGAATTCAAGCAGGTTCTGCTGTAGCACGGCTTCTGGCTGCTCCGCCAGGGAAGCTGTATCGACCCCGCCTCGGCGGGGTTTTTTGTTGCGGCAGGCTTATCGGCGTATCCGAAGCGCGGCCTTCCACGTCTCCTCGGCCTTCCGGCCGATTCGCCCGCCATGCGTGGGCTCTTCTTTTTCAGGGATCTCCATGGCCAACGTGATGACAGTGCCGGGCCCGTTTGCGCTCGCCTTGATGAAGGCGTTGGGTTTGCCCGCCCGCACCAGGTCGTTCGAACTGCGCTGTGCCGTCAACGAAGTGGTGACGGTCAAGTGCGAGTACCACCCGGATGAAAGCACTGCCGCCGGGTTTGACCCGCAGCCGCTCTTGGCCGAGTACCGTCTTGTCTCCAAGGCCGATGGCGCTTGCGAGGCTGCGGGCCAGTCTGCTGGCGTAGCGGTCCCTAACGTCACGAAGATGGATCTCGCCCCTGGTGACACGGTGGTGCTGAAGGTGAAGGACCACCTCAGCATCGAGCAGAAGCAGCGGGTGCACCAATACGTTGCATCATGCCTGCCGGTTCCGGTGAGTGTGGTGGTCATTGACGGCGGCGCGGACATCACCGTCCTGTCGCCGCAATCGCTATGAACGCGGGAAAGAGGCGCATCCCAATGCTGGGTGCGCGGGTGCCCATGGCTAAGGCCAGGGCTACCACGATGGCGCCGACCCTCAGTGAAGCCCGGATGGCAGGCCGTGCGCTACAGGCGCGCCGGCTGCGCATCTGGACGAAGAGCCCGACCTGTGCGGTGTGCGGCCGGCTGACCAGCTATCCCTCGGGCTTCGAGCTGGACCACCGGGTGCCGTTGCATCAGGGTGGGCCGGACGCGGACGAGAACTGCCAGGTGCTGTGCAGTGGGGATGACGGCTGCCACCGCAAGAAGACAGCGCAGGACTTGGGGCACCGACCGAAGCGAGGAGCGTGACATGCCGAAGGCAAACAGCACCGCTGCCAACCTCGTGACATTCGAGGTAGCTGTGAGCATCTGGGGTGACCCAGACGTGAGCCTGGCCAACGACACCACGCGTGCCTGCTTCTTCGCCGTGTGGGCCATGGCAATCGCCGAGATGGACGAGGCGTTGGACCACGAGAGGGCAAGTCGGGCCAAGGACAGGCGCGCCGGGCTGGTGCGTCGCGTGCTCAGCCGGCTGCGTGGTGGGCAGAAGCGATAGGAGGGCCGTGGCTGCGTCCACCCGGTCGGGGTCATCAGTGCCCCGCGCGCAGCGAGATCGTGGCGTGGCGGCCCGCTGGCACCGGGGGGGGGGGGGGTGAATCTTCGGGGGTCGACCGGCCGGAAACCACATGTTCCCTCACGCGCAGAATTTTTCCCCATTTCGGAGGTTTGTTAATGGCTTTAACAGGCAAGAAGCGGTTGTTTGCCGACGCCGTTATTGCCGGCAAATCCAACAGGGACGCGGCAATCGCAGCGGGGTACAGCGCAAAGACGGCATCGGCGGCAGGGTCTCGCCTTGTTAAAGACCCCAAGGTGGTCGAGTACCTGAAGGATCGCCGGAAAGATGGGCGGAAAGGGCCGCTTGCCGCTGCATCGCCGGCACCGAAGCCGCCGCCTTCGTTTGACCTGGGCGCCGCCCTTGCGCATAGCGACCCCAAGACATTTCTCATGGCGGCAATGAATGACCTGGAGCTCGATCCGCGCCAGCGCATCGACGCCGCCAAGGCGCTGATGCCGTTCGTGCACCAGAAGTTGGGCGAGGGCGGCAAGAAGGATCAGCAGAACGAGGCGGCAAAGAAAGTGGCGAGCCGGTTTTCGCCGGCTGCGCCTCCGAGATTGGCGGCGGCTGGTGGTAGGAAGGTATGACCATGGCATGGACGACATCCTGCATCGACTGGGAAAGTCGGCTGGTGGAAGGACGGTCGATCATCCCGCCGCCGATCTTCCCAGACCAGGCAGAACAGGCCGTCGCCATCTTCAAGGAGTTGCGCGTTGTCGACCTGCCGGGCAAGCCGACGTTCGGCGAGTGCAGTGAGCAGTGGGTGTTCGACTTCGTGGCCGCCATCTTCGGGGCCTATGACGCAGAGACCGGCAAGCAGCTCATCCGCGAGTACTTCCTGCTGATCAGCAAGAAGAACACGAAGTCGACGATTGCTGCAGGCATCATGCTGACCGCGGTGATCCTGTGCTGGCGCGAGGAAGAGGAGCATCTGATCCTGGCGCCGACGAAGGAAGTGGCAGACAACAGCTTCAAGCCGGCGGCCGGGATGATTCGGGCGGACGAGGAGCTGGCGGCTCTGTTCCATATCCAGGACCACATTCGGACGATCACGCACCGGGTAACGCGCGCCTCGCTGAAGGTGGTGGCCGCCGACACCGACACCGTATCCGGTAAGAAGTCGGGCCGCATCCTCGTGGACGAGCACTGGCTATTCGGTAGCCGGGCCAACGCCGAAGGCATGTTCATGGAAGCCACCGGCGGCCAGGTGTCGCGGGATGAGGGATGGGTGATCTACCTCACCACGCAGAGCGATGAGCCGCCGGCCGGGGTTTTCAAGGAGAAGCTGAGTTATTACCGAGACGTTCGCGACGGGAAGATCGAGGACCGCAAGTCCCTCGGGGTGATCTACGAATTCCCGCCAGCCATGATCGAATCCAAGGCTTACCTGGATCCGGCGAACTTCTACATCACGAACCCGAACATCGGGCGCTCGGTAAGCGCTGAATGGCTAGAGGACCAGCTCCGGAAGAATCGGACCAAGACGGACGGCGCGTTCCAGCAATTCCTGGCGAAGCACCTGAACGTCGAGATCGGCCTAAATCTCCGGTCTGATCGCTGGGCCGGCGCCGACTTCTGGTTGGCGCGGGGAAATCGGTGTCTGACGCTGGAGGAGCTTCTGGGCCGGAGCGAGGTGGTCGACATCGGTATCGACGGCGGCGGGCTGGACGACTGGCTTGGCTCGGCCGCGGTGGGGCGCGAACGCGGCACTGGCCGCTGGTTGCACTGGGGCCGGGCGTGGGCCCATCCGTCGGTGCTGGAGCGCCGGAAGTCCGAAGCGCCGCGGTTCCTCGACTTCGCAAAAGACGGCGACCTGGTCATCGTCGAGAACATCGGCGACGACGTGGAGCAACTGACCGCAATCGTGGTGCAGGTCTATGCCTCCGGCCTGCTGGACAAGATCGGCGTGGATCCGAGCGGGGTCAATTTTGACGACGACCTGGTCACTGCTGGCATTCCCGAGGACATGATCCTCGGTGTTTCGCAGGGCTGGAAGCTGGGCGGCACCATCAAGACGGTGGAACGCAAGCTGGCAGAGGGCACCTTCGAGCACGGTGACCGGCCAATGATGGCTTGGTGCATCGGCAACGCCAGGGTGGAGCAACGCGCCAACAGCATCCTGATTACCAAGCAGGCCAGCGGAACGGCCAAGATCGACCCGCTCATGGCCTTGCTCAATGCGGTCCACCTGATGAGCCTGAACCCTGGGCCCAGGGGGCGCTCCTTCTGGGATGAACCCGAATGAACCGACTCACTGAATTTCTGAAAGCCGCAGCAGCTCGGGTTGCTACGCGCGCGCCCGCCCTGAAGGCCGCTGCCGCGCTGATCGCTTCGTGGCTTCCCGACTCGCTGATGGCGTTCGGTGCATGGTCGGTCGCGTACGGGGCCGGGATGATTTACGCGCCGGCCGGGCATATCGTTGGCGGCACGCTGGCGATTGCCGGTGGCGTGCTGCTGGCTCGAGGAGCGCGGTAATGGGGATCCTTTCCAGGGGTCTCGAGCGGCGAGCAACGGAACTGACCTACGACCAGGTCGCTGACTTCATTGATGGCGTGAGCGGCGGTAAGGTCGCTGGCGTGTCGGTGAACGAGAAGACAGCGCTGCAGGTGGCGACCGTCCTCGGATGCGTCAAGGCGATCGCGGACGGCTGCGCCACGCCGAATCTGCACGTCTACCGCGAGACCGAGGACGGCGGCCGGAAGAAGGCCACCAACATCCCGGAATACCGGCTGCTGGCGCGCAGGCCCAATGAGTGGCAGACCTCGTTCGAGTGGCGCCGGCAAATGACCATCCACGCCGCGCTTACTGGCGCGGCACTGTCGATCAAGGTGCGCGGGAACAATCGCCGCGTGCAGGAGCTGATCCCGATCCAACCGGGCCAGTGGGACGTCCGCCGGGTGTCGCGGTACGAGGTTATGTACCGCTGCTGGGACGAGTTCGGGATGATCGGCGAGTTCGGGCCTGATGACGTCTTCGTCCTCAACGGCCTGCAGTGGGACTGGGTCAAGAGCATGAACGCCGTGATGCTGGCGCGCTCGGCGATTGGCCTTGCCATCGCCACCGAGAAGAGCCAGGCGGCGATGCACGCAAACGGTCTGCGCCCCAGCGGCACGTACACGGTGGAAGGCACGTTGGACCCGGATCAGCACGCGCGGCTGACCGCTTGGATCAAGAAGCAGGGCGGTCCGGAGAACGTTGGCAATCCGATGATCCTCGATCGCGACGCCAAGTGGTACAGCACGGCCATCTCTGGCGTGGACGCGCAGCACGTCGAGACGCGCCGGCTGCAAGTGGAAGAGATCTGCCGCGGCTATGGCGTTTTTCCGATCATCGTTGGCCACGCGGACAAGACCGCGACCTTCGCCAGCTCCGAGGCGTTCTTCGCTGCGCACGTCAAACACACGCTGGCGCCCTGGCACCGAGCCTGGACGCAGCGCATGGACGAGATGCTGCTCGATGGCTCGGGCCCGCTGTATGCGGAGTTCGATACGCGCTACCTGATGGCTGGATCGATGAAGGACCGTGCCGTGTGGGCGCGGACCATGGCCGAGATGGGCATTTACACGCGCAACGAGATTCGCGACGAAGACGGCAAGGAGCCGCTGCCGGGCCTCGATAAGCCGCTCACGCCGATGAACATGAACAGCGGCACCCAGCAAGGAAAAACCAATGAAGACACGGGCAACGCTTGAACGCCGCAGCGCGGCCGGTGGGCGCCAGGTCCGTTCCTATGCCTTCGAGATCAAGGCTGTCAGCGACGACGGCACGATCGAGGGCTACGGTTCGGTCTTTGGCGTGCGCGACAACTATGACGATGTCGTCGCGGCTGGCGCATTTGCAGCGTCACTCAAGGCTCACAAGTCCGCCAGCACCATGCCGGCCATGTTGTGGCAGCACGACGCCAACGAGCCAATCGGCGTCTGGACCGAGATGGTCGAGGATGCGACGGGATTGCGCATCAAGGGCCAGCTGGCCCTCGACACCACCCGCGGCAAAGAGGCGCATGCCCTGCTGAAGCTGCGCGCCCTGAACGGGCTGTCCATCGGCTTCATCTCCAAGCAGTGGGCGTACGACCGGGAAACCGACGTCCGCACGCTGACAGAAATCGACCTGTGGGAAGTTTCCCTGGTCACCTTCCCCGCCAACGAGAAGGCGCGGGTAACTGATGTCAAGGCCGCCGCCGCCGATCTGGCGGCCCCCAAAGATGCTGAGCGAATCCTGCGTGATGCCGGATTCAGCAAGGCCGACGCAACGGCATTCGTGTCGCGCGTCATGCGGATGGGAGAAGAGCGGAGTGATTCCGTGGATTCGACCGCGCAGGCACTGAAGGCGGCCAAACGGCTGCTGTCCTCCCTGAACTCCTGACCATAGGTAAAAAAGATGAACCAAATGCACCGCGATTTCGGCGCCTTCCGCGCCAAGCTGCTCGCCATGACCGCCATCGGCCTGGTGGGCGCCCTCGAACTCCGCGAGGATCCGACTATCGCGTCGGTGGCGGAGACGATCAGCGCGATCGCCACTTCCTTCGAGGAATACAAGAAGACAAACGATCAGCGCATCGAGGCCATCAAGAAGGGGCAGTCGACTGAAGCCCTGGACGCCAAGCTCGCCAAGATGGACGAGCATATGAGCGGCCTGTCCGAGCAGAAGAGCCGCCTCGAGAAGATCGAACTGAAGCTCGCGCGCCCCGGTGCCATGAGTGGCGGAGGGCGCCAGGATCAAGATGAGACAGCCGAAGTGGCCGAGTACCGCCAGGCACTGGGGGACTGGATTCGCAAGTCGAACGACTTCGATCGCGAGGCAAAACTGAAAGACGCGGCCGGTTCGATCGTCGCCAAGTCGAATGCCGGCCCGCGCGAGCGCCGCGCGGCCCAGGTCATCACCTCGACGGGATCCGCCGGCGGCTTCGCGCTGCCCGAGATCATCGAGCGCCAGATCACGCGCCTGACGATCGACATTTCGCCGATCCGCCAGCTCGCCACTGTTCGCACGGTGGGCAGCCCGGACTACAAGGAGCTGATCGACATCGGCGGCGCCGCGTTCGAATGGCTGGGCGAAGGCGACGCCCGGAACCAGACCAACACGCCCGACCTCTACGAGGTTGCGCCGACCTTCGGTATGGCGTCGGCCAAGCCGCAGGCCTCCGAGGAATCCCTCGACGACCTGTTCTTCGATGTCGAGGGCTGGCTGGTCGACTCTGCCAGCGAAGCCATCGGCGGCGGGGAGGGCGCGGCCTTCATCAACGGCAACGGCGTGAAGAAGCCGACCGGCATCCTGGCTGGCCCGGCGCCGCTGGCGACCGCGGACGCTTCGCGCGCATTCGGCACGCTGCAATACGTGGCATCGGGTCAGGCGGCAGCCATGCCGACCAGCGCCGACCTGTTCTACGACCTGGTGTATTCGCTGCGCGCGCGGTACCGCGCCAACGCGAACTGGCTGACCAGCAAGCTGGTACTGGCCGCCATGCGCAAGTACAAGGACTCGACCGGCCAGTACCTGTGGCAGCCGTCTGTTGCCGCCGGGCAACCGTCGCTCTTCATGGGCTACGGTGTGACCGAGGCCGAAGACATGCCGGCCGTTGCCGCGAATGCCTTCCCTTGCGCCTTCGGCGACTTCAAGGAGGGTTACCTGATCGTCGATCGCGTGGGCATGCGCATCACCCGTGACGAGATCACCACGCCCGGCTTCGTGAAGTTCTACGTGCGCAAGCGCGTGGGCGGCAAGCTGCGCAACACCCAGGCGATCAAGCTACTGAAAATCGCGGCTTCCTGATCCGGCGTAACCCTACAGACGGCGGCTCTCTGGGCCGCCGTCTTGCATTGGAGATGACATGCTACTAATCGTACTGATTGCGTTTTCCTGGGCTCATCGCGGGTGCATTGTTGAGGCGTTCGAGGTGGGTCAGGTAATCAAAACCGAGGACGAGGACCTGATTCGCGTTTCGCTCGCCGAGGGCTGGACCGAAGACGGCAACGCCAAGGCGCGCGCCGAGGCAGAGGAGCGTGCGCGGCGAGAGGCGATCGCGCGCGCCGCAGCGGAAGAGCAGGCCCGGCAGGATGCGGAAGCCGCCGCTGCAGCTGAGGCGCAGGCCAAGGCGGATGCGGAAGCCCGCGCCGCTGCCGAGGCCGCGGCCAACGAGGCCGCGAAGACCGAAGAGCAGAAGGCCGCGAAGGCCGCCGAGAACAAGGCCAGAAAGGCCGCGCCGGAAAACAAGTAAGCCATGGGCCTGCGACGCACCACACAGCCAGCGGGAGAGCCGGTCTCGCTGGAAGAGGCCAAGCTGCACCTGCGCGTGGATCACGATGACGAAGACGTTCGGATCGAGTCCCTGATTCTGACAGCGCGCATGGCGGCGGAAAAGCGTCTACAGCGCACACTGCTGCTTTCGGGCTGGACGCTCACCTGTGACGACTTTGGCGCACTCTACGAACTGCCCATGGCCCCCTTGGTCGCCGTCACCAGCATCGGGTATGCGGATTGCGCGGGCGCGCCCCAAGTGCTGTCGCCCACGGCCTATTGCGTCGATCCGACGAGCGAGCCAGGCCGTGTGGTGCGCGTCGGCCCATGGCCGTGCACGGCCCGGCAGCCGGCGGCGGTGACCGTGATCTACACGGCGGGCTACGCCGCGGCCGCTGACGTGCCGGAGCCGATTCGGCAGTGGATCCTGTTGGCGGTGGGCGACCTGTATGCCRATCGCGAGGCATCTGCGGAGCGGCCACAGGTGCCGCAAGACTTCGCGGATCGCCTGTTGGACCCGTACAAGATCTGGGGGTAGTTATGGAAGCGGGAAAGCTCAATCGGCGCGTGCAGATCTTGCGTGCGCAGAAGCAGCGCGAGCCTGGCGGGCAGGAGGTAAAAACCTGGGTGCTGCTGGCAAAGGTCTGGGCATCGATACGGCACAAGGGTGGTCTCGAAACCATCCGTGCGGAAGCCGAGGCCTCGATCGTTCAGGCCAGCATACGCATCCGCCGGCGCGCGGACGTTGACGCCACCATGCGTGTGCAGCACGGCGCGGATGTCTACGAGATTCGCGCCGTGCTGCCGGACGAGGTTCGCCGCGATTACGTTGACCTGGTGTGCGAACTGGGGGCTAGCCGTGGCTAAGGTCCAGATCCGTGGCATCCGGGCAGCGCAGGAGCGGCTGAAGACGTTGCCCGACGACGTGGCCGAGCATGCATTGCGGTCATCGGCATATGCGGGCGCGGACCTGTTGAAGGATGAGGTGATCGCGCGGGCGCCTCGCAAGTCCGGGCGCCTGAAGCGCTCGATCTACACGAAGCACCTGGACGAGCACTCTGGCCGCGACAAGCAGGCCTATCGGGTGGGTGTTCGCCGCGGGCGAAAGCGAAAATCCGACAAGGACGATGGCCCGGACGATACGGCCTTCTATGCGGCCTGGGTTGAGTACGGGCATTGGCATGTCCCGCCGAAGGGCGATGCGACGTCGTGGAAGACGCACCGCGCGGCCCATGCAGGAAAGAAGTGGGTGCCGGCAAAGCCGTTCATACGACCGTCCTTCGAAGCTAAACGGGCGGAAGCGGTGCGCGCAATGAAGGAGCGGCTGAAGCTGCGCCTGAACGAAATTCTCTCGGGTAAGAAATGATCAATGCCGACATCGACAACGCGCTGTCGCCGCTGGTGGCATCCCGCGTCTTTCCCGATGCTGCCGACCATGGCACGCCGCTCCCTTACATCACTTATCAGCAGGCGGGCGGGCGCGACGCCACCACAGTGGACGGTCCCGCCGACCTGAAGAACGCCCGGGTCCAGATCAACGTCTGGGCGAAGACCCGCAACGAGGCTGACAGCCTGATGAACCAGGTTGTCGATGCGCTCGCGGCGGCCCCTCTGCTCGGCGTGCCGATCGGCGCACCGGTCAGCGACTACGAGTCCAGCCTGGACCTGCGCGGTTCCATGCTCGATTTTTCCATCTGGTACAAGCCATAACAGGAGCACCATATGTCTACCGCAATCAGCGCCCAGGGCTCGAAGCTGGAGATCTCCAGCACGGCGGGCGCAGCCAAGACCATCACGGCCATCGCACTCGGCTTCCCGACCATCCTGACCATGGCCGCACATGGCATGTCCAACGGCGATGTCGTGACGCTGGCCGGCCTGACTGGTGCTGACGCCGCACTACTGAACGGCCAGACGGCCGTCGTCAAGAACAAGACAACCAACACCATCGCCGTCGACATCGATACCACCGGCAAGACTGTCACCGCAGCCGGTAACGCTACGCCGCTGACGTGGGTCAAGATCAAGAATCTGATCAGCTTCAGCGGCTTCGACGGCCAGGCCGGCGAGTTGGACGTCACCGACATGGACAGCACGGCAAAGGAATTTCTGCTCGGCCTGCAGGACTTCGGCACGTTCAGCTTCGACGTGAACAAGGACTTCACCGACGCCGGCCAGGTCGCGCTCGATGCCGCCAAGCAGGCGAGCAGCGTCAAGTCGTTCAAGTTGACGCTGCCCAACGGGCGCACCGCGACTTTCAGTGCCTATCCCAAGAATAGCCCGCTGTCCGGCGGCGTCGACGCGGTCCTGAAATCCAGCGGCATCCAGCTGCGCATCACTGGAGGCGTGACCTTCGCATGAGCCTGCTCACCAAAGACGCGATCTTCGGCGCGTCAGACATCGTTTCCGAAGACGTGCCGGTGCCGGAGTGGGGCGGTTCGGTGCGCGTTTGTGTCATGTCGGGCCTTGCGCGGGACGTATTTGTCAGCGGCGGGGGCAAGTCGGATGCTGGGTTCAGCGATTTCCAGGCGCGCTTGCTGGTGGCCACGGCGGTGGACGCCGCCGGCGACCGGATCTTCGAGCCGGCCGACGTGGAGCGGCTGCAGGCCAAGTCCCGCACGGTGCTGGACCGTTTGACCGCCGCTGCCATGCGCCTGAATGGCATCGGCCACCAGGCGCAGGAAGACATCGCAAAAAACTCCGACGCCGCCCTGAGCGGCGACACTGGCTCCGCCTCTCCCTCGATCTCGGAATCCCCGTCCGGCGACTCCAGCAAGAGCTGACCAGCTACGAGTTCGCCGAGTATGTGGCGATCTACGAGTTGGACCGCCGCGGCGGGCATTACGACGACCTACGCGCCGGTGCGATCGTGTCAATGATCGGGAATGTGAATCGGGACGCCAAGGCACATCCTGAGCCGTTCGGCCCGCTGGACTTCATCCCGTGGAACGAGCACCACGGCACCATCGCCGAACCGGTCTTGCTCGAGGATACCGAGGAGCAGTCGGCTCTGATCCTGCGCACCATGTTCCCCGGGATGGTGGATGCAGAGTGAGGCGCAGTCATCGCGCCGTAGTACAAGGCAGCCTTCGGGTTGCTCATTTTATGGGCGGAAGAAATGAGCGAAGTACTGAACGCGGACCGGATCTCCCTGGTGGTGGAGGCAGATTCCGAGAAATTCCGCGCCGATATGGGAAAAGCCGCGCAGGCGGTCCAGCAGTTCGGCACCCAAGCAGCGACGGCGGCAGGTAAGGCGGAGAAGGACCTGACGTCGATGGGCGACGCCGCGACACGAACGTCGGCCGCCAACGAAGCCGCCGCGGCACGCTTCCTGGCTTCGCTCGAGCGTCAGGCGGCCACCATTGGCCGCTCTAAGTCCGAGATCGCGGCGTGGCGCGCAGAACAGCTCAACGTGGCCCAGGCGGCGGCCCCGTGGATCGACCGCATGAAGCAAGCTGAGTCTGCTTTGAATGGTGTCGGCGTGTCATCGCGCCAGACGGCCGCGGCGATGCGCCAGGTGCCGGCCCAAATGACCGACATCGTTACCCAGCTGGCTGGCGGCCAGAATCCGCTCCTGATTCTCACGCAGCAGGGTGGGCAGCTGAAAGACATGTTCGGTGGCATCGGCCCGGCCGCAAAAGCCATGGGCACCTACGTCCTTGGCTTAGTCAATCCGTTCACGATTGCGGCCGCTGCCGCAGGCGTCATGGCCCTGGCCTTCTATAAGGGATCGGAAGAGGCATCCGAGCTGAACAAGAGCCTGGTGCTCACCGGCAACTATGCCGGCCTGACCGCGAACCTGTTCGATAACACCGCGCGCGCCATTGCGGATGCCACCGGGCGCGGCATTGGCCCCGCACGTGAGGCGCTGCAGGCGTTGGCGGGGTCCGGCCGGCTGAGTGGCGAGGCGCTGTCGGTTCTTGGCGAGGACATGCTGAAGATGGCGGCGCTGTCCGGGAAGTCCCTCGACGACATTGCCGCGGACTACGCCAGGATGCCAGACGGCGTTGCCAAGTGGGCCGAAGAGCACAACAAGAGCATGCACTACATGACTCTTGCGCAGTACGAGAACATCAAGGCGCTCGAGGACGCCGGCAGGACGCAGGAAGCAGTGCTGGAGAACGCAAAACTCCTGCATGCCCACCTTCAGACGAAGGGCGTGGAGAGCCTGGGCTATCTGGAGCGCGCGTGGCGTGGCGTTAAGAACTCGATCAGCGAGGCCTGGGATGCCATGAAGGCGTTCGGCCGTGAATCCACTGCTGGCGGCCAGGCCGATGAGCTGAACAAGAGCATGGCGTTCGTTCAGCAGCAGATCGATTCCCGCAAAGCCAAGGGTCTGAATACGGACCGGCTGGATGCCGCCATGGCGCGGATGCGTGGCGAGGCGGAGTCGCTGCAGCGCATGCAAATCGAGCAGAACCGGCTCGCCGAAGCCGGTGCGCGGTTCCAGCGCGAGCAGACCGCCGCCATCGAGGCCTCCGGCAAGCTCGACAAGATCGACGAGCAGACCGACAAGCGGAAGGCACTGAACAAGGCGCTGGAGGAAAACAAGCGCCTGGAAGCGGACATCCGCAAGGCCAACCCAAACGATGAGCGCGTTAGCGCGGCCGCGATCGCCGCGCGCGAGGCTGCGACTCGGAAGAAGCATCAAGAGAAGGGCGTTGGAGGCGGCGCACAGAATGCGCTGGGCGGGGATCTGGAGATGCTGCGCGGGCTTGCCAAAGAGCGCGAGCTGATGCAGAAGCAGGAGCAGTCGACGCTGGAGAAGCTTCGCGCGATGGATTTCTTCTCACAGGAGGAATACATCCATCGCAGCTACGAGGCGAAGCGTGCGGGGCTGGAGGACCAGCTGAAGCTGGCTGAGAAGGAGGCGGATGCCGCCGGCGGGCGGAAATCGCTTGCGGAGCGTCAACGTTATGCAAACCAAGTGAAGGAGTTGCAGCAGCAGATCAGCAACACCTTCGCCGAGGAGGCGGCCGACGTCGAAAAGTACCAGGAGAAGATCCGTGGCGCCGTATCGTCCACCGAGCTGAAGATTAAGAACTACAGCGCCACGCGCGAGTTGCAGACTCAGCGCCAATTCAGCGTGGTCGGTATGGGCGACAACGCGCGGCAACTGGTTGACCAACTCAACCAGGTACAGGACCAGTTCCGGCGCATGCAGGACGAATTCACGGAGAGCGTGAAGAAGGCTGGCGGCGCCAACGCGCTCGACTCGGACGCATACAAGGCCGAGATCGAGCGCATCAACGGCCTGATGAACACCCAGATGGAGCAGGAGCGCGCGTGGCAGGCCGAGAGGTTGACCATGCAGGGCGACTGGACCAACGGCGCGAATCGTGCCCTGCAGAACTATCGCGATAGTGCGGCCAACGTGGCGGACCAGACGGCGGGTATGTTCTCCGGCGCCTTCAAGGGTATGGAGGATGGGATCACCAATTTCGCGATGACAGGCCAGATTCGCTTCGGGGATATGGCTAAGTCAATTATTGCGGACCTGATCCGCATTCAGGTGCGCGCGCAGCTTTCCGGGTTGTTCCAAATGGGGATGAGTGCCTTGAGGGGGGCCGTAGGGGGTGGGGCTATGCAGTCTTCATTCGGAGGAATCCAAGGCAGCACAGATATGGCGGGTATCCCTGTCGACATGAGCAACCCGGTAGGTATCACGATGCACGCCAATGGCGGCGCCGCTTACTCCGGGACTCCATACATCGTCGGTGAGCGCGGGCCAGAGTTGTTTGTGCCAAGTGGATCCGGAACTGTAGTGCCGAACAATGCCTTGAGGCCGGCGAGCGCTGGTTCATTCGAGGTCAGTATCCCGCAGACGATCCATATCGACAGCCGCTCGGACCAAGCTTCGATCATGCAGGCCATGGCGGCGGCGAAGAATGCGGCGATTGGGGAGATCAAGGCCAACCTGATGCGCGGTGGCGATATGACTAAGCTGGTGGGGAGGTAGTAATGGCAATACTCGACTGGCCCATTGATGTTGTGCCTGCCAAGGCGACATGGGGACTCCAGTCCAACACGGAGACCTTTACGTCGCCATTGAATCGCGCAGTGCAGACTGTGGAGCGCCCTGGCGCCAGGTGGAGGGTCACGCTGGAATTCCCACCAATGAACGAAGTGAACCGTGGACGCCTGGAAGGGTTTCTAGCCGCTCTGGGAGGTATGGCCGGGCGCTTCACATTGTGGCCGCATCAGCGCCCTGCAGCAGCCATCCTGGCTATGCCGAGGGATGCATCACTGGTTTTGGACTTTTTGGCTCAGTCGTATCAGGTCGACGGCCTGCCGGTGGTGAATGGCGCCTTGTCGAACTTCAAGCTCCTGCCGACGAAGTTCTGGCCGGCAAACACACTAGTGCTGCGCGCGGGGGAATTTCTGTCCGCAGGTGGGGAGTTGAAGATGGTGACAACCGACGTTACCAGCGACGCTGCTGGTCTTGCCTCGGTGCCGGTGGCTCCAGCCTTCCGCAATGCTCCGGCGGATGGGTCTGCTATCACGCTTGACAAGCCAAAGACGACCATGATGCTGTCAAGCGACGAGTACTCGGTGTCGGTGATGCCCGGCCGGATTTCGGAGGTGGTTGTCATCAGTGCTGTGGAGATGTTCTAGATGGCGCGCAATCTTGACGGGGGCACTGTAGCGGCGGTTACTGCCGGGCATGTCCCTTACCTATTTTTTGTGCAGCTCGACTTTTCCCAACAACTGCGCGTATGCAGCGCCGGGTACAGCATTGATTGGAACGGGGCGACGTGGCTTGGGATTGGGACGCTGGGCAACATCGAGCCGATTCAGGAGCAGGCGAGCCTGGAAGCGACAGGAGTACGCCTGACCCTCTCTGGCGTGCCGTCCGATCTGGTTGCCATCTCTCTTGCAGAGCAGTACCAGGGGCGCCCATGCCAGATTTGGTTTGCGCCACTGCGCGAGGATCTGCAACTCGCGGTTCAGCCAATCCGCCTCTTCTCCGGGCGTATGGACACCATGGCAACGGAGGTCGGTGACACGGCGACGATCACTGTATCCGCAGAATCCCGCATGGTTACCTGGGATCGCGCAAAGGTGCGTCGCTACAACAACGAGGACCAGCAGAGCCGATACCAGGGCGACCGGGGTTTCGAGTTCGTGCCGCAGATGGTCGAGCGAAATTTACAGTGGGGGCGCTGATGCAGCGTTTGGAAGATTGGCCGACTCGCCTTGCCGAGTTCATCGAAGCCCGCCACGAGCGGGTTTTTTCATGGGGAGATTCAGATTGCTCGCTGTTTGTCTGCGACGCTATCGAAGCCATGACGGGCGCCGACCCGGGGGCGCGCTGGCGCGGTCTCTATTCGAGCGAGAAGGGTGCACGGCGTGTGCTGCGCGACAACGGAGGTGTCTCTGGAATCGCGTCGCTTGTACTGGGCTCGCCGGTGCCGGTAGCGCTGGCTGGACGGGGCGATGTGGTGCTAGTCGACACCCCGCACGGCGAGGCATTGGCGCTGTGCTTGGGTGGCCTTATCGCTGCGCAGGGGCAGGAAGGGATCGAGTTTCACCCCATGACGGCGGCGAAAGCCGCATGGAAGGTATAGGAGAGCGATATGCCAGCAATACCAGCAGCGGCATTAGCTTCAGCAGCCTTCGCAGCCGCAGGCGGCGTAGCAGCCGGCACCGCAGCTGTCGTTGCGGCCACGATCGCATACGGTGTCGCGTACGCAGTCGTTTCCTTGGCAGTCTCGTTCGCCATCGGTTCCTTGATGGGCGCTGTCTTCAAGCCGCGCACCCAGAACGGGTTCGCCGCCGAAGCCCAAGGCCGCACGCAGATCGTCCGCTCCAACGTCCAGCCGCGCAACATGATCTACGGGCGGGCGATGACGTCTGGCCCGCTCGTGTTCGCGGCCAGCACCAACGGAAGCGACAAGGCCAACCAGTTCATGCACCTGGTGATCGCGCTGGCCGACCACGAGTGCGATGCCATCGAGGAGGTGTATCTCGGCGAGGACGCTGTTGGCGGTCTGGACGGGTTCGGCTACGCAACAGGCGGCAAGTTCAGTAAGTCTTGGGGGGAATCCAGAACCAAGAGCTTCCCCGTTGATCCTCATGCGACATCGATGACGGTGTCAGTCGGGGAGGCGGTACGCAGCATATCGTCGGTCGTGGTTGGGGTCTCGAATGGGGAGTATGAGAACCAGTACACGGTCAATGACGTGTCGTGGAGCCAGGGCAGCGATGTCGTGACCGTGCGCGGTCTACCGGACGGTGCAACGGGTATCTCGATCACATTCGAGGCGTTGCGATCGAGGGCCTATGTCCGGATCAAGAAGCATCTCGGTGCGACCGATCAGGATGCCGATAGCGACCTGGTGAACGAGGTGCCCGGTTGGACCTATCACCATCGCCTTCTCGGGGTCTGCTACGTCTATGTGCGGCTGGAGTATGACGCCGACATGTTCCCCAATGGTTTGCCGAACATCAAGGCCGTGGTGCGCGGCAAGCGCGTGCTGGACCCGCGGGATGGCACGGTGTCCTGGTCGAATAACTGGGCGTTGTGCGTCTACGACTACTTGCGGGATGAGCGTGGCTTTGGCTGCACGGATGCAGACATCGATGTGGCATCGGTGATCAACGCAGTTGGTGTCAGCAACGAGAGCGTGGCGGTCGCCGGCGGGTACCAGTTACGGTACCGCTGCGATGGCATTGTGATGAGCGACAAGTCTCCGCGCGACAACCTGACCGAGATGACGACGGCGGGCGCTGGCGCGGTGGTGATTTCCGGCGGGGTGTTCCGTGTGTTCGCTGGCGCATACGACATCCCGACGGTCACGCTGACGGAATCGGACCTGCGCGGCTCGATCAAGGTGCAGCCGCGCATCTCGCGCAAGGACCTCTTCAATCGGGTCAAGGGAACCTTCGTGGACCCGTCGAAATACTGGCAGCCGGGCGACTTCCCGGCTGTGGGCAATTCGTTGTATTCGGCGCAAGACGGCGAGGTGATCGATCGCGACATCGAGCTGCCATACACCACCGACAGCGTCGCGGCCCAGCGGCTGGCGAAGATCATCCTGGAGCGATCTCGTCAGGGGATCGTGGTCGAGTTCCCGGCCAAGTTGACAGCCTTCCAGCTCACGGCCTACAGCACAGTCAAGCTGACGCTCGCGAAGTTCGGCTGGGCCAACAAGGTCTTCCGGGTGATGTCCTGGAAGATGAGCGCCGACGGCGGCATCGACCTGGTGCTGAACGAGGAAGCTGCGGCAGTCTATGACTGGAACATGGGTAACGCCACGACGGTCGACCCAGCGCCGGATACCAACCTGCCGAACCCGTTTCTCGTGGAGAACCTCGGTCAGATCCGCATGGATTCGGGCGAGGAACAGTTGATCGTCAGCCAGAGCGGTGTGGTGACGTCGCGCATCCTGGTGTCGTGGCCGGCTGTGCAGGAAGCGTCGCTGGCGCAGTCCGGCCGCATCGAGTTGCAGTACAAGCGCGCAGACCAAGCCGACTGGATGATGCTGGCCCCGCTGACGGCGGATACCACCAGTACTTACCTTTCGCCGGTCGAGGACGGCATGCCATACCAGGTGCGCGGACGGCTGGTCTCGGCGATCGGCGTGCGCAGCAAGGATTGGGCGTACTCGCCAGTGCATACGGTGGTCGGAAAGCTGGCGCCACCGGCGGATCTCACAGGCCTGTCGCTGACTGTGCTGAACGGCTTCGCCAATCTGACATGGGACGTGGCGCCCAACCTGGACGTGCGCAACGGTGGGCAGGCGCGGATCCGGCACACGACGGACCTGGTGCAGGCGAGCTGGGGCAGCGCGATCGATATTGGCGGCTACATCTCCGGCGCAGCGAACTCTGCGCAGTTGCCTTTGCTGGAGGGGGTATATCTCGCCAAGTGGATCGACTCAACCGGGCATGAGTCGCCGACGGCTGCCGCTGTGATTACCACCGCGCCCTCTCTGCTTGACCTGAACGTGGTGGCCACGATCATGGAGCACCCGGCGTTCTCTGGGGCGAAGAGCGGGGTGGTATTCGACCCGGCGGCAAACGGCATCAAGTTGGTCGGGCTCGGGCTCATTGACGATCAGGGGCTGATCGATGCCGGCGGGCTGTGGGACACGCAACCCGCGATTGATGGGCTCGGCCTGATCGATGACGTAGTCGGAAATGGTGGGTGGGGGCTGATCGACTCGCTGGGGGGTATCGCGAACAGCGGCACCTATACGTTCGCGGGATCGCTGGATCTCGGCGTCGTCGAGAAATCCAGGCTCACGGCCACCATCGATTCGGTGTCCTTCGATACAGATGACCAGATCGACTCGCGGCTGAATCTGATCGACACGTGGGGGTCAGTAGACGGGAATCGCATCAACGATACCGCAGTGTCGCTGTATGTGCGGACCACGTCGGATGACCCGGGCGCGTCGCCGATCTGGTCCGAGTGGCAGCGTTTCTCGATGGGCGACTACGAGGCCCGGGCGTTCCAGTGGAAGGTGATTCTGGAAAGCCAGTCGTCGACGCACAACGTGGCTGTCACAAGCCTGACGGTTGGGGTCGATATGCCAGATCGCATCGAACATGGCCATGACGTCATTTCAGCGGCAGGGCCGCAGGCGATCGTGTTCAGCAAGCCGTTCCGGATCGTGCCGTCCATTGGCATAACGGCACAGAACGGTGTGCAGGGTGACTACTTCAACATCACCAGCAAGTCCGAAGCGGGCTTCACCGTCAACTTCTTCACCAGCGCGGGCACGCCAGTCTCCAGGCGGTTCGACTGGGATGCCAAAGCCTACTAACTCCGAGAGGTAAGCATGTCTCAACACGACCTGGTTCTCGACAACCAGACGGGGGCGCTTTTTCGCGCGGACCTGAACGCCGCACTGAAGGCGATTGCAGAAAACCAGGGCGGCTCCGTTGCGCCGACCACGACCTATGCGTATCAGTTCTGGGCTGACGCGGGGGCGGGCCTGCTCCGAATGCGGAACGCTGCCAATACCGCATGGGTCACTATCGGGCTGTTGGGTGTGCCGAATTTCGGCCACATCCTGCCAGGCGCCGTCTTTTACCACGGCAAGAGTGCAGCGCCATCGGGCTACCTGAAGTGCAATGGCGCGGCAGTATCGCGTACGACCTATGCAGACTTGTACGCGGAGATCGGCACCACCTTCGGCGCGGGTGATGGCTCGACGACGTTCAACCTTCCCGAGCTGCGCGGCGAGTTCCCGCGCGGCTGGGACGACAGCCGTGGCGTCGACGCTAGCCGGGTCTTCGGTAGCGCACAGGCGCAGGGCGAGCGCGCTCACTACCACACGATCCAATACAACGTGTATGGGCTTGGTGGCGGCGGCTCGAATATCACCATCGTGAACACGAACACGGACGGCGCCACGATTACCGGCGGAGAAACGCGACCTCGCAACGTCGCGCTGCTGGCCGTGATCAAATACTGAGGACCGATATGAACATCCACAACTATCACCCGATCACTGGCGAGTTCCTTGGCGCCGGCCTGGCCGACGAAAACCCGCTCAAGCCGGAGGATCCGATCGTGCCGGGTTATGCCACGCCGCATGCACCGCCGGCCGCCGGCGCGCGCCGCGTCGCGCTGTACCTGGGCGCGGACCTGCGGCCACCGCAGAACTGGCCGGACGGTGCCTGGACACTTGCGCCCGACTACCGGGACGAGCCGCTATTCCGCACGGCCGACGGCTCGCCGTTCGTGCTCGGGGCCGAGTACTCCGGCCTGGGCGACCTGCCGGCATTCCTGACCGACGAGCCGCGCCCGTCGCCCGCGCACAAGTGGGCCGACGAGGAATGGACGTTGGACGTGGCGCTGGAGACCGAGCAGCTCGCTGCTTCTGTGCGTGCGAGACGTGACGCGTTGCTGGCCGAGGCAGACCGGCTGATCGCGCCCCTGATGGACGGCTTCGTGCTGGGCGAGCTGGATCCGGCTGACGAGGTTCTGCTGAAGGCTATGAGCCAGTACCGCAAGGCCCTGCGCGCGGTCACGAGCCAGGCAGGATTCCCGCGCACCATCGACTGGCCGGTCAAGCCGGCGTAAAGCCGCACCAACATCGCATAGAGCCGCCTCCGGGCGGCTTCATTGTTTCTGGAGATCTCCATGCCGCCGAACGACAAGTTTGCGAGCAGCGCCAAGGCCATTACCGGGCCGTCCGAAACCTATTTCGCGATCACCCCAAGCGACACAGTCGACTTTGCCGAGATCGCCAACAGCATCCGCGTCGGCACCGGTGGCGACGTCGTCGCAGTGCGCCCGGACGGGACTTCGGTCACTTTCAAGAATTGCGCGGCCGGTGAGGTCCTGCCGATCCGGGCACGGCGCGTCAATGCGAGCGGCACCACCGCACTCGACCTGGTGGGCCTATGAGACTCGGTCTCGGATTGTCAGTGGCTTGCCGCAAGCGCGCTGGCGCGTACGACGGCGATGACGTTAGGTTCGGGACGATGCTGCTGGACTTCACGTCCGCCAACGAGCCGACGATGGTTCTTGATTTTGCCGCCAACGTGTATCGCGCGTGGGTCGATGACCCGAGCTGGCCGTATGGAACCACGGGCGTATTCAAATCGAAGGGATAAAGGATGCTTTTCAATCGAAATTTCGCCGACCTGATCACCTTCACGCGGGCCTCGGCCGGATGGAGTTACAGCCCCGGCGGGGTGCTCGTGCAGGCAGCGGCCAACGCGCCGCGCTTGGACTACGATCCCCTGACGCTTGCGGTGCGAGGGCTGCTGATCGAGGAGCAGCGGACGAATCTGCTCTGGCCGAGTATGTATGGCACCGCTAGCGCGCCCACCTACTACACGATCACGAATGCCGCTTCTCTGGTGTCGGGGCAGCAGGCAATTCGCTTCGTCATGAAGGGCGTAGGCGGCCCCAATTCGCCAACGACGGGCGGCACGCAGTTCACGGCTACTGGCGCAATGTGCCAATGGTCAATTGTTGAGGCCGACCCAGCCTCGGTGGCTGGCGCTGTCACGCGGCTGGTGTTCTACAAGACGTCTGGAACCCCCGGCGTTTGGGGTGGGGTCAACCTGGATCTCACGACTGGTGTAGCGACGCTCGCCAGCGGGACTGGAACGGTCACGTACGGCGTTTCCAAGCTGTCCAACGCGGGCCCCAACGGCGGAGCGGTCTACCTGCTCTGGACTGCCACCACCAATGCCGGAGGGGAGACGCTGAATGCGTACCCGTACACGATCACCGACGGCTCTGCATCTGGTACAGGAAAGTCCGTGATCGTGCACCACTTCCAGATGGAGGCGGGAAGCCTACCGTCATCGCCGATCGTGACGACGACGGCCCAAGCCACCCGCGCCGCCGACAACGCGACCATCACCGACCTGAGCAAGATCGCCTACAACCAGACCGAAGGCACGCTCATATCGAAGTTCATTGTTCCGCCGGCGGCGAGCACCGCGCAAGGCATTTTCAATGTGAACGATGGGACGATCGCGAACCGCTTCATCGCCTACGTGCTCTCCGGCGGATTGCGCATCATGTCGGCGGTCAGCAACGTGCCATTAACTATCAATGCCGGGGCTCTCCCTACTGCCGGCTCTGCGGCGAAGATCGCCATGGCGTATAAGGCGAATGATTTCGCCGTCTCTGTCAACGGCGGGGCGGTTACGATGGGCTCGACACTTGGACTTGCAACAGGAATGTCCATGCTCCGACTCGGCGGGACAAACCATGCTGCAGGATCGGAGGCTTTTAACTCCTGTCTTCAGCGTTTGGATTACATCCCGGTGCGCAAGACGAACGCCGAACTGCAAACTCTTTCCGCGTGAGGTGACTATGTTCCATGACTACTACCTGCGCGGTCCCGACCGCGACACTACGCGCGCGGCGCTGCTGGCCGCCGGCCTGACGGTCGAATACACCGAGGACGGCGAGCCGGTGCGTATGCCCGCCGAGGGCGTCAACCTCTCGACCATCGGCACGATCTACGAGGGTGGCGAGTGGGATGCCGACGGCAACGTGATCACGCCGCCGACGGCTGTGCCCGGGTGGCATGTGAACCTGCGGCTGGAGCGCCCACTATCCGCCGGCGAGACGGCGGCGCTGGGAAGCATCGTCGTCGCACCGGAGCCAGGCACACCGTATCGTGTGTGGGCATGAAGGAGAGAGCTATGGACGATCAAGACTTGTCACACGCTCAGCGCCTGCTACTGCAACTGTGGATCCCTGTATCGGAGCGCCTGCCGGAAGAGGGGCAGGCCGTGCTCGCCGTGGGGCCGGTCCATGACACGTATAGCGACTATGGCGGTTGGGGGCAGGTGGAGGTGATGCCGGTCAGGTACAAGACCGATAAGCGAGACGGCCAGGCTCGCTTCTTCTTTCTGTATCGTCGCGATTATGTCTGGGACGTATGCGATGCAACCCACTGGATGCCGCTTGCGGTGCCGACTGAGGACGCCGCCGAAAGCATCAAAAAGGCGTTGGCGTAGCCAAAGGCGGTAGCACAGTGAGTCTGCAAAAAAAGACCGGCTGAGACGGGAAATCGTTGCCGGTCTTGCACAGAAGTCAATGCACAAAAGGAGCGCAGCAGGCGCCGCGCGGCACGAATTAGATCAAAATAGTATTTGATATACAACATTTAATTTGTAAGAGTTGCGTGACTAAGTGTCCCTAAATGCAGTCAATGCCCGCCGCGTGCGGGCTTTTCCTTTTCTGGAGTCCGCATGGACCAACAAGCTTTCCRGGCCGCCGCGGGCCTGTCGCCGGCGCTCGCCGCGCGCTGGTGGCCACACATCGAGCCGGCGCTCTTCGAGTTCGGGATCCTGTCGCCGGCGCGTGTGGCCGCGTGGATCGCGCAGACCGGCCACGAGTCACTGGGCTTCTCGCTCACGCGCGAGCTCTGGGGCCCGACGCCGGCGCAGATGCGCTACGAGCGCGACCTGTCGGCGCCGTGGCCGCCGGCGGATCGGGCCAGCCGCAACCAGAAGCCGTTCGAGCTGGGCAACAGCCAACCGGGCGACGGCAAGCGTTTCATGGGCCGGGGCCTTATCCAGATCACCGGGCGCGCGAACTACCGCACGTGCGGCGCTGCGCTCGGCTTCGACCTGCAGGCCACACCAGCCATGCTCGAGGGCGATGCGCTGGCCGCGCGCTCGGCGTGCTGGTTCTGGCATTCGAGGGGACTGAACGCGCTGGCGGATGCAGGGGCGTTCGAAACCCTGACCCGACGGATCAATGGTGGCATCAACGGGCTTGCCGACCGCCAAGAGCGCTGGGCGCGCGCAAAGCAATTCATCAAGGGATAACGGGGAGGGTTAAATGCAAGAGCACGAAAAGAGCCTGGCAATGCTGGTCGTAATGGGCGCGATGATCGCGCTGGGGAAGCTGCTTGTGAGCGATGAACACCTGACCTTCCGGCTAATCATTGGCCGGGCGCTGCTGGGCGCGGCCACGTCGATGATTGCCGGCGTGGGTCTGATCCAGTTTCCGGAGCTGCCGCCGCTGGCGCTCTACGGCATCGGCAGCGGCCTTGGCATTGTGGGTTCGCAGTACATCGAGGTATGGCTGAAGCGCAAGCTGCGCCAGGGGGCGGCGAAGTGAGCGCGCTATCGAAAGTCCTGCGGCAGCCCACAGCCGGCTGCCTTTCCTTCTGGTGCCCCGGCTGCGGCCAGTCTCACCAGATTCAGCATGGCAACGGGCCGGGCCCGCGCTGGGGCTGGAACGGTGACGTGGAGCGCCCGTCATTCACGCCCAGCGTGCTGGTGCGCAGCGGCCACTACGTGCCCGGGCATGAGACCGGCCGCGACTGCTGGTGCGCCTACTACGCCGAGCACCCGGACGAAGAGCGCGATTTCGAGTGTGGCGTGTGCCACAGCTTCGTGACGGATGGCCGCATCCAGTTTCTGGGCGACTGCACGCACGCGCTGGCCGGGCAGACTGTGCCGCTGGCCGAATTTCCGGAGGGTTGGGGATGCTGATGCCGACGATTCCGTGGCGCGCCTGCGGCGTGGCGGCGCTGCTCGGCGCCGTGCTGGCGGTGGTGCTGGCCTACCTGCTGTATTTCGCGCCGCGTGCGGACGCCGCCGCCAAGGCGCTGCAGGCTGCAACCGAACGCACCGGCCGCGTGCAGGACGCCAACGCGCGGTGCGCCGCCGACGTGGACAAGGCCAACGGCGCCGTGGCGGCGCTGAAGGCGGCGGCGGACGAGCGCGCGAGCCGGGTAGCTGCGGCACTGGCCCAGGCCGAGAGCCGCGCCGCCGCGGCGGAGGGTAAGGGCACCGAACTGGCGCGCCGGCCGCCGGGCAAGCCGGCCGACCTGTGCGGCTCGCTCGACGAGCTGCTGACCGAGGCGATCAAGGAACGGAGGGCCGGGCGATGAAGAGCATTCTGGTGCTGGGCACGCTGCTGGCCGGCTGCGCTGGCGCGCCGCAGGTGATCACGCAGACGAAGACGGTGGAGGTGCCGGTGGCGGTGCCGTGCAAGGTTCCGCAGGTCGCACGGCCGGCCTGGGCACTCGAGCAGGTGGACCCGGATGCCGACGTGTTCACGAAGGGGCGGGCGGCACTGGTGGAGGTGCGGCAGCGGGCGGCCTATGAGGTGAGGCTGGAGGCGGCGGTGGCTGCCTGCCAGTGACGTAGTCGCAGACCTGCGCGCTACTCTGGTTTTTCACGGGTGGCGAGTATGGTGCGAATGTCCTGCTCATACCTACCTGCGACGCGGGCACTCAACCAACGAAGGGCAAAGAAAGTGGCAACGGTTAGGGCAAATGCAAGCCCAAGCCCGGTTGATTGTGCTACGGGCAGAGGGACCGACGCAGTCCATGGAATGAGCGAAGTGTATTGCACCGAAAAAGCAACCACGATAAGGCAGCCCCCAAATACGTAGTCTGCCTTTTGTGCAGCTAGAGCCTTGGTCATATGGGGGTTCCAACCCCAGTAGGTGCCAGATAGTTCTGCCATGTTGGCTGGGCTCTGCTTGACAACGCCCACGGCGAAAAATATAGAACCAAGTATGCCGATGCATGCGGACAGAATTTGTAGCGCAAAAGAGAGCGTCATATGGGCTATGGTCCTATTTTTCCGTCGTGGTACGTGATGCCCTCGGAGCTGGCGCGCCATCCATCAACTCTGCGGGATATGGTCGCATGAAGCTGCGCGCCCGCTCCTGATCCCGGCAGGTCAGCCAGTCGTCCCATTCCGCCGTGGGCACGATCACGATCATGCGCTTTTCCTTGCCCGGAGCGTGGAAGCGGTTCATCAGCGGGTGCTTGTCCGAATTCATGGTCAGCATGGTGAGATCAGGGCAACCTCGGCTTCCCTGCACAGGACCAAACCACGCAGCACGCGCCCGCCGCCCCTGACGCACTTTCTGAACTCCACAGGCGCATCGTCCCACCGCCCCACGTTGACCCGCTTGCGCAGCGTGCGCATGCTGCCGGCGCCGAGGTACCCGGCCTAGCGTTGTGGGGTGGGGGAGGAAATCGAAGCTGGTAAAATCTGATGTGAATGCGCCTTAATGCGCATGCCAGGATTCGTCATGGGCACTGACAAGATTTGTCACGATGCGCCTGATACATCGAGTTACAACTGACACACTTTGTCATAATGATGCGGTTTTCGACCAGATTTGGCCTGGCACGAGGGTTGCATATAAGGTTTGCGCAGCAAATTGCTGCCTACAAATAATTGGGGGTCAATCTTATGAAAAAAGCACGGATGGGAATCAAGCGGGTACAAAAGGGCTTCACGCTGATCGAACTGATGATCGTGGTCGCGATCATTGGTATCTTGGCGGCGATCGCGATTCCGCAGTATCAGGACTACGTGACGAAGTCTAAATGGCAGAACAACATTGCCGATCTGGCCGCTCTCAAGACTGCAGTTTCCCAATGCCTTCAGGTCAATGCTGGTGATGGATCGTTGTGTGATACTGCTGCGGAGCTGAATATTAATTCTCTGCCGACGCCCAAGTACGCGACCGGCGCTGTTGCTCTGACTGGCACGGCAGCCACTGCCGGCCCTCCCGCAGTTCCGGGTAAGGTGAATGTTAAATTCACCGGAAAATCTGAGGTAGGCAGCTATATCTACGAGGCAGATTGGGCTCCGGACGCAACCGGAACCCAAGTTTCGTTCAGTAAGATCGGTACTGACAGCATTCCTACGAATATTATGCCGGCTACCAACCGCTAATCACACCTGAGTATTGGCTTGTGAGCGCCTTCGGGCGCTTTTTTCATTTCCGGAGAAGTATGTTGTCCTTGCCCACTACGACTGAGATGATCGCGTCGCTCGATGCAGAACTGGTGGATTTCCTTGGCGAGCGCATGAGGCTCGCGGCAACGCTGGCGGCTGCGCGCACGCCGGACGAGATTGAGCAAGAAGTGCAACGGATGCGTACCCTGGCCACGATCTACGGTGCGCCCCTCGGCCTTGTGGAGCAGGTTGCTCGCTTGCTCTTCGCGGCAGAGGCGCCAGCGGACAAGGGCTGAATGTAAAAAGGCCCGCTATTGCTTCATGAACCATTGGGGGTCGTGTTCCGCGGCGCGCCTGCCGACGAATTGGCACTGAAGTATCTTAAAACAAGGGAAAGCGAGCAGGACACAAAAGGCCCATTGTTGCGTGGCGCACACAGCCAGCTCACGCGGGGCGCGCTACGGGGTGCATTGCGGTAAATCATTGATTTATAAAACGACGGGCGGCCTGCAAAGCCGTGTTCGCCAGTTCAACTCTGATCGCCGCTTAGATCGTTAAGCACTTAGCGCTGCCCTAATCGGTGGCGCTTTTGCTTTTTAGCGAACCAAGTGGCGGCACTCGCTGGTAAATAGGGCGAAGTCTCCCCGGGGTTCCTGTGCTCCTAAAGGGACAAGCTTGTCTGGCCGCGTGAACTCGTCCTCCTGCTCCCTCTTTTCGCCCCATCGACTGTCTGGCAAATTCCGTCTTGCTCGTTCCTGTTCCCCCTCCCCGCGCTGCTCGTCCCGCATGCCAGCACCGTTGCCTGGGCTCTAGCGGCACCTCCTGGCGCTGTCAGTTCATTGCTTCCTTTTGTCGCCTATCATTCGCTATTTTTAGGACTTATCCTATTATCGTCGTTTATTTTCTGTTTTCTGGCATTTTTGCTTCAGCAAATGCCACCGGATGCCGTAAAGACGGAGGTAAGACCCGTTCAAAAGACGGTTCGCCGGATCTGAAGTCTTCGCAAGCGCGCTTCGAAAGTAGATTTGTCTGGGCTTGTGGGTGGTTTGGCGCGGCAG
Source organism: Cupriavidus sp. 01L45 (assembly GCF_056399885.1). Lineage (NCBI taxonomy): Bacteria > Pseudomonadati > Pseudomonadota > Betaproteobacteria > Burkholderiales > Burkholderiaceae > Cupriavidus > Cupriavidus sp. 01L45. Next base: position 107,187 of record NZ_JBFTSG010000009.1, read on the forward strand.
GAGCCGTGCACGCGACCCGTGGGCGTCATTTCAACATCCTCCTTTCCAGGAATCGGTGCCCGCCCTGTGGCGGGCGCCGGCTATGCGTAATGAATATCACTCAACGCCTGCTGGCCACCTTGTCGCTGGCCTTGTTCGCCATACTTGCCCTCGGTGTCGGCGGCATCTGGCAACTCCGCGCATCGCAGGAGCGCTTTTCCTACTTCAACGACAACACGCTGGTCAGCGTACGCACGCTGGATGACCTCTGGGCCAATGTCAACGGCATGCGCGTATCGCTCTACGCCTATGCCCTGTCGGACGAGGCGAGCGGGCGCGCGGAAGCCGTGGCGGCTTTAGCGAAGGCTGACCAGGCTTTCGATACGATTGTTGCCACCTACGAACGCAACGACATCTCGGATGAGAAGGACCGGGCGCTGCTGGAAGCCGACCGGGCCGCGGTGAAGCGGTACCGGGTGGAGCGGGAGCGTTTCCTGGAGAAGTCTGCGGAGGGCGATGCCGAGGCGGCGCGGGGCATGTTGCTGGGTGGCTCGCTCTTCAAGGCCGCGACGGCGCTGGGCACGGCCATCAACGAACACGTTGCCTACAACGCCGCCTTGGGCAAGCAGGTGGCCGAGAACAACCGCAAGGCGTACGAACTGGCGCTGACGGTGTTCTGCGCGATTATCGGGGCCGCCTTCGTGATCACCGGCGCGATGGGTTTTTCGCTCTATCGCCGAATCCACGGCAGCCTGGCGGAGATCGAGCAGACCTTGCACTACGTCAGCGAGTCGCTCGACCTTGGGCGGCGCGCATCGGTGCGGCACAACGATGAGATCGGGCGGACGGCGATTGCCTTCAACGAATTGATCGAGCACGTCGCCTCGGCGCTGTCGGAGGTGCGCATGTCGACCGATTCGGTGAGCACGGCGGCCCATCAGATCGCCGCCGGCAATGCGGACCTTTCCTCGCGCACGGAACAGCAGGCGGCAGCGCTGGAGCAGTCCGCGGCGAGCATGGAGGAGCTGGCGGTGACCGTGCGGCAGAATGCCGAAAACGCGCGCCAGGCCAGCGGCCTGGCGGACAATGCCGCCGACGTGGCGGTGCGCGGCAGCACGGCGGTGCAGCAGATGGTGGATACCATGGGTGTGATCAGCACGAGTTCCACCCGCATCGCCGAAATTACCTCGCTGATCGAAGGCATTGCCTTCCAGACCAACATCCTGGCGCTCAATGCCGCCGTGGAAGCGGCGCGTGCCGGCGAACAGGGGCGCGGTTTCGCGGTGGTGGCGGGCGAGGTGCGGAGCCTGGCGCAGCGTTCATCCAGCGCGGCCAGGGAGATCAAGGACCTGATCGATACCGCGGTCAACACGGTAAGCACCGGCTCGGCGCAGGCGGAAGATGCCGGGCGAACCATGAATGAGATCCGCGTGGCCGTGAAAAGAGTGTCGGACATCATCGGCGAGATTGCCGCGGCTTCCAGCGAACAGAGCACCGGGATCGAGCAGGTCAACCAGGCTGTCGGGCAGATGGACCAGGTGACGCAGCAGAACGCCGCCCTGGTGGAGCAGGCGGCCGCGGCTGCGCAGTCGCTGGATGAGCAGGCCCACAAGCTGCGCGATACGGTGGCGACGTTCCGGCTGGCTGCTAACTAGCAAAGGGAGGGCCAGGCCCGGTGGTGCCGGACGCCATGTCCGGCCGGTTTCCGGGCCTGGCACGCGGTCCCGCTGACTTCCTTCCGGGTGGTGACCACAGCGGACCGCACCTTCGACACGAGTCCATTCGGTGCCGTGTTCATAAGCCGGAACATTAAAGGGCCACATCCGGCCCGATTCCCCGCTTTGCCGCAGTGATGATCGTGTTACATTCCATATCGTAGTCTTCGCGGGGCGTTCGGGGGATATCTGGCCTGAACTGTGCGCCATTGTCCGGATGGACCACTGCCACGCGATTGCCCCCGGGCCCTGTAAGACTCCCGTTCCCGTTTTCCCTCAATCAGCGCGGTACCTCCTGGCCACTGCGCGGCGCTCGACGCCGCAAGGAAGGCAAGGGGTTGCTTTGTGGTCCCCGCCGGGCTCTTGCCGGGGAGGGCGGGCGAGGTCATCCAGTCAACGCCGTCATGGCCACCTACGAGGAACCCAGAACGCATGCATCACGCTACCCCGCTCATCAGCACCATCGTCGGCGGCCTCGTCCTGGCGTTTATTCTTGGCGCGCTGGCCAACCGGCTCAAGCTGCCACCGCTGATCGGCTACCTGTGCGCGGGGATCGTGGTTGGACCGCATACACCGGGCTATACCGCTGACCAGGCGCTGGCTCCCCAGCTGGCGGAGCTAGGGGTGATCCTGCTGATGTTCGGCGTTGGGCTGCATTTTTCCCTCAAGGACCTGATGGCGGTGAAGAAGATCGCCATTCCTGGCGCTGTGGTGCAGATCGCCATCGCCACCATGCTTGGCATGTGCGCGGCCTGGGGCTTTGGGTGGGAGTGGGGGCCTGGCCTGGTCTTTGGGCTGGCGCTTTCAGTGGCGAGCACCGTGGTGCTGCTCAAGGCGCTGCAGGAGCGCGAACTGGTTGAGTCGCCGCAGGGCCGGATTGCGGTCGGGTGGCTGATCGTGGAAGACCTGGCCATGGTGCTGACGCTGGTTCTGCTGCCGGCACTCGCAGGATTGCTGATGCCGTCTGGCGATGTGGCGGGCCAGGATGCCGCCGTGCCAGGCTCGGGCGAGATCTTGTTCACCGTGCTTGCCACCCTGGGCAAGGTGGCCGCCTTCGTCGCCGTCATGCTGGTGATCGGCCGACGCTTTATTCCGTGGATGCTGGAACGCATCGTCTGGACCGGCAGCCGTGAACTGTTCCGGCTCGCGGTGCTGGCTACCGCGCTTGGCGTGGCCTTCGGCGCCTATTCACTGTTTGGCGTGTCGTTCGCGCTTGGCGCGTTCTTTGCCGGCATGGTGCTGGCGGAGTCCGAGTTCAGCCATCGCGCGGCCGAGGAGTCGCTGCCGCTGCGCGATGCGTTCTCGGTGCTGTTCTTCGTTTCGGTCGGCATGTTGTTCAACCCCATGGTGCTGATCACCGATCCCTGGGGCGTACTGGCCACGCTGTTTATCATCGTGGTGGGTAAATCGCTCGCCGCGCTTTGCATCGTGCGGGTGTTCGGGCATTCCACCCGCACCGGCATGACCATCGCGGTCAGCCTGGCTCAGATCGGCGAGTTCTCCTTTATCCTTGCCGGCCTTGGCGTCTACCTGAAGATCCTGCCCGAGCGCGGGCAGGCGCTCATCCTGGCTGGCGCGCTGCTGTCCATCGTGCTCAATCCATTGTTGTTCCACCTGCTCGACCGCTACAACGCCAGGCAAGCGGGCGAGGGTGATCCGCAGGCGGCCTGAGCGCGGGAGCGCGGCCGTTCAGTGGCCGCCGGCAGCGTCGCAGCGGAGATACTCGGTGAAGGCCAGCAGGCCCTGCGTCGGGTATTTGTCCTGGTGGACCACCAGATGCAACGGTCTCACTACCTCGGGCAAGCCTTCGCGCAGCGCTACCAGGGTACCCCGCTGCAATTCGTCCTCCACGACTTGCAGTGACAGGCAGCTCACACCATAGCCGCTCATCACGGCGCGTTTGATGGCCTCGGAATTGCCCAGTTCCAGGGCAAAACGCAGTTCGCCCAAGAGCGGGGCCAGGCGTTGCTCGATGATCTCRCGTGTCCCCGAGCCGGGTTCGCGCACAATCCAGTCCGCATCGCGCAAGGCTTCAAGGTCGCCCTGCCGGCTTGCCAGCGGGTGTGCGGGACTGACCACTACCACCATCACATCGTCGCGCCAATGGGCGCTGCGCAAGTCTCGCTCGTGGCAGGTGCCTTCGATCAGCCCGATATCCGCTTCGAACTGGAGCAGCGCCTGCAGCACTTCGCGGGTGTTGCCGATGCGCATGTCGAGCGCGCAAGGCCCRCTCTGCGCGTGCCGAAAGCCCGCGAGCAAGCCGGGCAGGATATAGCTGCCGATGGTATTGCTGGCGGCAATGCGCAGTTGTACGCCGGGCTGGACGGTGAAGCGCTCGAGTTCATGGGCCTGATCCAGCAGCGAAAGCGCACGTGGGAAAAACAGGCGGCCGGTCTCATTGATGCTGAGGCGGCGCGCAACCCGGTCAAACAATGCGCCGCCCAGCGCGCTCTCCAGATCTGCCAGTGCCGCGCTCACGGCGGATTGAGACATCGCCAGCGCGTCGGCCGCCGCGACAGTGCTGCCGTGCTGCGCAACCGCGACAAAGACGGAGAGCTGGCGCAGGGTCAGGCGGAGAGGGCGCTGGTTCATATCTGAAATTCAGGTAACGTATAGCGATATTACCTGTTTTACAGGTTTTCGCCAGCTAAGTAGGCTTGGGACATGCTTAATTCGCGCCCCGAAGCCCTCCGGCTGCAGGGGTAAGGGATCCCGCCATGTCCACCACCTCTTCGACCGCAGTTGCCAGTCTTGGCGCCCAGCCGCCATCATGGCCGACAAGGATCCTGACCCTGGTGCCGTTGGGTTTCATCGCCTGGCTGGCCATGGTCTTCTCGGCCCACCCGGCCTTCTCGCACCTCGGCTTGAGCGCGCTGACGCTAGCCATGTTTGCCGGCATGGTGGCCGGAAATACCTTGCCGCAACGCTGGCTGACCCCGCTGGGGCCCGGCATGCAACTGGCGCGACAGCAGTTGCTGCGGCTCGGCGTGGCGCTGTACGGCCTGCGGCTGACCTTCGGCGCCATCGCCGACCTTGGCCTTGCCGGCGTGCTGGTACCTTTGGCCATGCTGGTGTCGACCATGCTGTTGGGCGTCTGGATCGGTTCCGCGCTGCTTGGACTGACCCGCCGGGAAGCGATCCTAGTCAGCGCGGGCAGCGCGGTCTGTGGAGCCGCTGCGGCCATCGCGGTCGCGTCGGTCGTGCGCACCGACGACCGTCAGACGGCTGTCGCCGTGGCCACCGTGGTGTTGTTTGGCACGGCGGGCATGCTGCTGTATCCCTATCTGTTTGAACTGGCCACGCAGCACTGGCACCTGGCAATCAGTGAGCGCACGTTCGGTATCTATACTGGCGCCACCCTGCACGAGGTGGCTCAGGTAATCGCGTCGGGCAAGATGGTCAGCGATGCCACCGCGGACGCCGCGGTAGTCACGAAGATGGTGCGCGTACTGGCGCTGGGGCCGTTGCTGCTGGTGCTCGCGCTGTGGCCGAAGGGTGCCCCCGGGGCCGAGGGTGAAAGGGCAACCGGCGCGCGGCCTTGGGGCGCGATCCTGAAGGCCGTGCCATGGTTCGCCGTGGGCTTCGTGGCGGTCATGGCGGTGCATTCCGCCGGCCTTGTGCCCGAGGACTGGAAGCCCACCCTGCTGGCGTTCGATAACTGGCTGCTCGCTTGCGCGATGCTGGCGATTGGCCTGCACACCCGCATCGGCACCTTGCTGCGCGCCGGACGCAAGCCACTTGTGCTGGCTGGCCTGCTGTTTGTATTTCTGGTGGTGGGAGGGGCGCTGCTGTGCGCGGTGGTGGCCTGATCGGGCCAATGGCGTCGCGGGTTGGATGCGTTGGGCTGGCCTGGCGAGGTGGATGCTGGTGCGGCCGACGGGGGTCGAACCCGTAAGCCCGTAAAGGCGGCAGATTTTAAGTCTGCTGAGTCTACCAATTTCTCCACGGCCGCACGGCAAGCCCGATATTGTGGTCGGTTGGGCGCGGTGATGCAAGCTCCGCGCGGGTGTCTGCCGGGATTGGTGCCAAGTGCAGGGGCGGAACGCGGCTAAGTGTCCTAAGTGTCTATTGTTACGCCTGGTAACAATGTAGCGTCCTCGGTTTCACCTGGAAATTTCCAGGATCCTACAATACGCCTTATCGAATAACGACTTGCAAGAGGCAAGGATCATGAAACGTTGGTTGCTCGCAGGACTCGCTTTGCTTGGAGCGCTGGCATCGGGTGCGGCAATGGCTCACGTGAGCGTTGGCGTGGCGATCGGTGTGCCCGGCGTGGTCGTGGGTGGCCCGGCTTATTATCCGCCGCCTGCCTATGTCGCCGGGCCGCCCGTGGTCATGGCACCGGCGCCGGTCTACTACGGACCGCCCCCGGTCGTGGTGCGTCCGGCCCCCGTCTATTACGGCCCTGGCCCTGCCTACTACGGTCCGCGCTACTATGGCCGAGGCTATTACGGACGAGGCTACTATGGCCCACCGGGGCATGGGCATGGGCATGACCACCGCCACTGGCGATAAGCATGAATGACCTGCGCCACGCAGGTTGTTAAAAGGGGCCCTCCGGGGCCCTTTTGTATTTCGGGTGCAGCTTGGAAAGGCAAACTGGGCGCGGCTAGACGGCTAAGGTTCCATAGTCGGGAGTGGGGTCAAAAAATTTGAAGAGTCAGATCAAACCGTTGCTCATATCTTTATTAGGGTTTCCACCTATACTGCTGCTGTGACACCGTGATGAAAAGATTCCGCAAGCTATCGCATCCGGTGCCCTTCCAGCCAGCACGATTCCCAAGAGGACCCGCCCATGAAAATCAAGAACACCCTGGTGGCGATTGCAGCACTGACCGCCCTCACCGCACTCTCCGCATCCGCTTTTGCCGCAGGCGTCAACAAGCGTGACCCGTACACCGATGGCGCCAAGATTGGCAAGGTCGATGCCTACACCGATGGCGCCAAGATGGGCAAGGTCGATCCTTTCACCGACGGCGCTCGCAAGGTGGATCCGTTCACCGACGGCGCCAAGGTAGGCGATCGCCGCGACCAGTTCAGCGACGGAGCCTGAGTTCGTGGGACGCAAGTCCGTGGCGCCTGAGGGCCACGGCAGTCCGCACACGGCAACCGTAGTAATGCAAAAGACCCGCCAGGCGCGGGTCTTTTGCTTTTTACGGGCTTGGCGCGGACCGCCGGGCCCATGGTCATGCCAAGGGCCGTGGCGCTATACTTCCGGCTCATTGAAACGATTTTCGAGGAGAGTGGTATGCAGCAAAAAACCGTGCTGACGGCAGATGATGTGAAGAAGGTGCTGGCCGCAGCCGAGCTCGAGGCCAAGAATCACCACTGGGCGGTGTCGATCGCCATCGTGGACGACGGCGGCCACCTGCTGGCGCTGCAACGCCTGGATGGCGCTGCGCCGATCTCGAGCTATATCGCTACCGAGAAGGCACGTACGTCGTCGCTGGGCCGTCGCGAGTCGAAGGTCTACGAAGACATGATCAACAACGGCCGCCACTCGTTCATGACCGCGCCTGTGATGCAAGGCATGCTGGAGGGTGGTGTGCCTATCGTGGTTAATGACCAGGTCGTGGGTGCGGTTGGCGTGTCGGGCGTGAAGTCGACCGAAGACGCGCAGATCGCGCGCGCGGGTATCGCCGCCCTGGGCGTCTGAGACTCGTCTGCGAGCCAGAGCAGAGTGTAGTGCCGACAGTGAGCCAGGCTCACTGTCGCGGCATCCGCCTCTCGTTGCGGACGAAAGTCCTTGTCTTTCCCGATGCTGAAGCCTGTCGACGGGTTTCGCTGCCAGGCGCCGGTTCCGGTAGCCAGACTCCCCTCATCGCATCATTCCATCGTCGCATCGTCTACCTGCTGCATGGCCGTTGCCAGGGCGGCTGGGAACGCTTGCGCAGGGCGCGTCGCCGTGCGACTACTTGGTCAGAATCAGCTTGCCGTAACGGGTGATGCGCAGCGTGTAGACCTCGCCGTTATGCAGGATGGGCAGCAGGTTGTTACCGCGCATCAGCGTCTCCAGTGGCACCGCATCGCCCGCCGGCGCCGCGGAGAGGCTATCGCGCACCAGGGCTTCGAGCCGGGCGGGCAGGCCGGCTACGGCAGATTTCATCGATTCGATCGCCGCGCTGGCCGGGTTCTCGCGGCGCGCTTGTGCAGGCTTGCTGGGGGTGACTTCAACCCGGCGCAGGGAAAGGCGGCGGCGGGTGACTTCATGCGGTTGCGACAGCGGCAGGGTCAGGGTGCTCATCGGTGGGCTCCGGTCCGGTGGTCCGTGGTGTCAACGCGGGACTGCGTATTGCCACGACCGGGTTCAAGGTCGCTCAATCTTAAATGAGAATTGTTATCATTACAATAGAGATTTTTGATTGCGGATGGCCTCGGCCGAACCTGCATTCCGGCGCCGCTATAAGTGGCATAAGGCGCATTTTCCAGGCAAACAAAAAGGGCACTTCATGGAGTGCCCTTTTTGTGCCTGTTGCGCTGCCGCTCCAGCGGATGCGGCGCGTTCAAGCCGTCAGTGCTTGGGTTCGGTGATGAACCCGATCTTGCCGAGTCCGCCGTGCTGCGCGGCGGCCATGACTTCCGCCACGCGCTCGTAGCGCACATCGCGATCGGCGCGCAGGTGCAGCTCCGGCTGCGGCTGCTGCTGCGCGGCCTGGGCGATGTTGGCCTCAAGCGTCGGCTCGTCTACTTCCGCCTGGTTCCAGAAGACCTTGCCGTTGGCATCGATTGACAGGTTGATGTTCTGCGGCTTGGGATCGTTGGGCGTGTTGGTCGCCCGCGGGAGGTCGATCTTGACCGCGTGGTTGATCACGGGAATGGTGATGATGAAGATGATCAGCAGCACCAGCATGACGTCGACCAGCGGCGTCATGTTGATTTCGCTCATTACTTCGTCATCGTCCGAATCGAGGGTGCCGAATGCCATGATGACTTCCTTGTTGCCTTGCTACGGCCTTACTGGTTCTTGACTGCGAGGCGCACGCTATTGTCGTCGGGGCGGGCGCTGGTCGGACGCACACGGGCACCGGTGACGAAATAGGCGTGCAGGTCGTGGGCGAAGCGATTGAGCTTCGAGATCACGCCCTTGTTGCCGCGGGTCAGTGCGTTGTAGCCGAGCACGGCGGGGATCGCAACGGCCAGGCCGAAGGCGGTCATGATCAGTGCCTCGCCCACCGGGCCCGCCACCTTGTCGATGGTCGGCACGCCGGAGGCGCCGATGTTGATCAGCGCGTGATAGATGCCCCACACGGTGCCGAACAGGCCAACGAACGGGGCCGTGGAACCGACCGAAGCCAGCACAGCCAGGCCCGATTGCATGCGCGCGACGGCGTCGTCGATGGCGCTCTTGAGCGAGCGGGTGATCCAGTCCGAGATGTCCATCACATCGTGCAACTGGGGCTGGCTGGCGCGGTGGTGCTGCGCGGCCTCCTTGCCGGTCATGGCGAGCGAACGGAATGGGTTGGCGTCGCTGCTGCCGAGCGTTTCGAGGGCGTGATCGAAATCGTCGGAGTGCCAGAATTGCTTTTCGGCGCCGTGCGCCATTTTCTTCAGCCGGAAGAGATCCCACGCCTTCGTGAGAATCACGATCCACGAAGCCAGCGACATGATGAGCAGAATGATGGCGGTGGCACGCATGACGAAATCGCCTTGCGTCCAGAGGTGGGAGAGTCCGAGGTCCTGCATGTTGGTTCCTGGTGAGGTCGGTATTGAAATCAGTTGAGTTCGAACCCGATCGGCTGCTGGGCGGTAACCGCCACGGCACGACCGTTGTCCAGATATGGCTTGCAGCGCATGCGTTGCACCGCGTCCACGGCAGCCTGGTCCAGGCGGGAAGATCCGCTTGAGCTCACGACAGCAGTCTTGACCACCTTGCCGGTCTCGTCCGTGGTCAGACGAACCACGGCCTTGCCGGTTTCACCCATGCGGCGCGATTGCGACGGATAGGTGGGTTGCGGCGGGCTGCACTGGATTTCGCCGATGCCAACCGCGCGTGGCGCCGCCGACACCGGAGCGGGAGGCTCGGGGGCGGGCGCCGGAGGGGCCGGGGGGGCAGGTGGCGCGGGCGGCGCTTCCACGGCATTGGGTGTCGGCGGCAGCGAAGCCACCGGCGTCGGCGTGGGGCGCGGTTGCGGCGGAGTGGGCTTGGGCGTGGTGACCTTCACTTGCTTGGGTGGGGTCTCCGGCTTGGGCTTGGGTGTTTCGACGGCAGGTTTCTGAGGCGGCTCGAGCGGGATGATGCGGGCGACGATTTCCGGAGAGATCACGGCCTCCGTGATTTTACGGCCCAGCCCGCTCTGGATCAGGTAAAGCAGTCCGGCGTGGAACAGCAGGACGGCGAGCGTGATCTTGAAAAAACGTTGATCGAACATGAGAAAACAGCAGATGTCGGCGAATTGGCGCGGCGCCGGCTTTATTAGCGATAGGGCCTATTTGCGATAGAACAGGATCAGCGAGATGCCACAACCGACCAGCAAGCTAAGCAGCAATTCCATGATAAACGCTCCTTCAACAGTGATGCCGGTGGGAGCGCCGCTCTTGAGGCAGCGTGTCAGGCGATGAGTATAAACGATAATGATTCTTATTTGTTGGCGTTTTTGTGCATCGCATTCTTGCGCTGCCGCGCAGCCGTCTTTATACGCCGATTTGGCCGTGCACTACCGGCGCCGCGACAAAATGCGTGTTCTCGTACGGCACAGGGTTGCCGGCAATGCCCGATCTGCCACAAAGCGCGCTAGCATAGGAAAAGAAGAGCAATTCGCCGCGCCGGTGACGGCGCTCCCCCGTGCGAGAGGACCAGGCCATGGACTTCACCCGTTTCGCCGAAGACGACCGCTCGACACTCCTGCGCGCCGCTGCCGGCGCGCCGTGTACTTCCGCGCTTGACTGGATGTGTGCCCAGTTCGCCTTGCGTGTCGTGTGCTCGCTGGGACCAAGATTCAACCTGCGCAGCAATATCAACGACATCCTGACTGTCAGCGCCCAGGAGATGGTGTGGCCTTATGGCGTGGTGCTGCGCGTGCAGCGTTTCCTCGCCGCGCGCTGCGCCGACATGCCTGCCTGGAAGGGCGCTGCGCGCCTGACGCCGGAAGAGTTCCTGGAGCGGCACGGACAATGGAACAGCGCCTTTGATGAAAGCGCGCTGTTTTATTACCTGGACGAGTACGTCAAGCACCACGCCAAGGATATGTTTGCCGTTTTCGACGCGTCGGCGGCGGCGCTGGCCGCGCGGCTGGACGGCGAGCGCGTGCTGCTGGTACGCAATATCGACATGCTCAGCCATGTGCTGGATTTGCCCGAGCACGAGCGCAAGCTGCTGCTCTACGCGGCGCTGGCCAAATACAAGCGCGATCTGCGCGCCGTGATGGTGGATTGCAAGGTGGCGCACAGCCAGGAGGCTTTCCAGATCCTGGCGGGACTGACCGGTGCCAGCCCTGCCGCGGTGGCCGCTTCGCTGCGGCCTGGTTCGCGCCTGGAGACGCTCAACCTGATYGAGCAGCCACTGCCCGAGAACAGTGTGACCGATCTCGGCGACCTCATGCGTTTGTCGGATCGCTTGTTGCACGTGCTGCTCGGCAATTACGCCAATGAAGCCGAGATGATGGCGGTGTTCACGCGTCCGGCGGCCGCGCCCACGCTCGGCACCGGCGACTATCCGCACGTCGAGACCGATGCGCGCTACCTCTCCGCCTTGCTCGCGAACGCCACGCGGCAGCACGCCTGCGGCGTGAACGTGCTGATCTACGGCCCGCCGGGCACCGGCAAGACCGAGTTCGCGCGGCTGCTCGCGCGCGAGGCAGGGTGTGAGCTGTATGAAGTGGACTGCCTGGACCGTGACGGCAACAGCCTGTCGGGCAAGGACCGTTACCGCTCGCTGCAGGTGTCGCAGGCATTCCTGCGTGGCCGTCCGCGCACGGCACTGCTGTTCGACGAAGTCGAGGATGTGTTCCCGGGCAGCGCGCGCGAGCTGACCAGCCTGTTCGGCCAGGAGGACACGCGTGGCTCCGTGAACGGCAAGGCGTGGGTCAACCAGACCCTGGAGCAAAATCCGGTGCCGGTGATCTGGATCTCCAACTCGATTCGCCAGATCGATCCGGCTTACCTGCGCCGCTTCCAGTTTCATCTGGAGCTGAAGATCCCGCCGCCGCTGGTGCGCGAGAACATTATCCGCAAGCACCTCGGCACGCTGGACGTGAGCGATGCCTTTATCGCTTCGCTGGCGGCGCGCAAGACCCTGACGCCGGCACAGGTGCAGTCGGCGGCGCGCTTCGTGCAACTGGCGGGGCCCGGCGTTGCCGAACCGGTGGAGGCGCTGATACTGCGGCAACTGGACCACGCCGACCGCGCCATGGGTTTGCGCCCGGAAGTGGAAGGGCGCCCGGTGGTGACGCACTATCGCCTGGATTACCTCAACCTGGAGACGCGCTACGAAGTCGGCAAGATCGTGCAGGCGCTCAAGGCCAGGCAGCGCGGCACGTTGTGCTTCTACGGACCGCCGGGCACGGGCAAGACCGCGCTTGCGGAGCATATCGCGGCCGCGCTTGAACAGCCGCTGATGATCCGGCGCGCCTCCGACCTGATGAGTAAATACGTGGGGGAAACCGAGCAGCAGATCGCCGCGATGTTCGCTCGTGCCGAGGAGGACGGCGCGGTGCTGCTGCTGGATGAGGCCGACAGCTTCATGCAAAGCCGGCAAAACGCGGTGCGCAACTACGAGGTGTCGGAGGTCAACGAGATGCTGCAGGGCATGGAACGCTTCAACGGCATCTTCGTCTGCACGACCAACCTGTTCGAGCGCATCGACGAGGCGGCGCTGCGGCGTTTCTCGTTCAAGATCCGCTTCCTGCCGCTCAAGGCGGACCAGCGTACCGCGATGTTCATCGAGGAGGCGCTCGATACCGATGCCGGCCGCCTGGACCCGGCCATGCGCGCGGAGCTCGCGAAGATGGATTGCCTGACGCCGGGCGACTTCGCCACGGTAAAGCGTCAGTGCGTGTTGCTCGGGGAAACGTTGACCCCCGATGAATTCCTGGCGCAGTTGCGCCAGGAACATGCGGTCAAGCCCGATGTGCGGCAGCGCCGGCCGCTGGGCTTCCTGCAGTAGCCGGATGGGACGGCGCGGGCCTCAGTCGACTGCGGGCGCGGGCTCGATCACCAGCGTTTCCGCCAGCGTGTCCACATGCAGCAGCGCCGCTGCCATGGCGCGCAGGTGGGCGGCGTCCTTGGTGGAGGTATAGCGGTCGACGGGCACGGCACCGGCATCGGCGGTCATGCCGTGCTCGGCCAACTTGCGGCGCAGTTGCCGTGCGATGGCGTCGCCGGTATCGACCAGCGTCAGGCGGTCTCCCACCAGTTCGCGCACGGTGTCGGACAGGAAGGGGTAGTGGGTACAGCCGAGCACCAGCGTATCGGCGCCGGCCTCGAGCATCGGCGACAGGTAGGCGGTCAGTTTCTCGCGCACGGCCGGCCCGTCCACATTGCCTTGCTCGATCAGCGGCACCAGCCCGACACCGGCCTCGCAGAGGAACCGGCTCTCGCCTTCCAGTGAGGCGAGCAGGCGGCCGAACTTCGCGCTTTTCAAGGTGTTGCCCGTGGCCAGCACGCCAACGACTTTGCTGCGGCTCGCGGCGRCAGCCGGTTTCAGGCCGGGTTCGACGCCGATGATGGGCAGCGTCAGCCGTTCGCGCAGCGTGTGGATCGCGTGCATGGTGGCGGTGTTGCAGGCGATCACCAGCGCTTTGCAGCCCTGCGACACCAGCCATTCGCAAACCTGCAGCGTGCGCGCTTCGACAAAACGCTCGGGCTTTTCGCCATAGGGCGCGTACTTCGAGTCGGCCACGTAGATCAGCGATTCATGCGGCAGCAGGGCGCGGATCTCGCGCAATACCGACAGGCCGCCGAGGCCGGAATCGAAAATGCCGATGGGTGCGTTGTTCACGGGAAGGGAAGAAGGCAAATCAGGCAATCAAGAAGTCAGGTAGCAAAAAGCCGGGTCGGATGACCCGGCTTTCGCTGACAGCATGGCTATCACGGCGAGGCTTGAATGACAACGCCGGATTTACAGCGCCGCCACCGGGATCTTGCCGATCTTGGCCTGCCATTCGGCGGGGCCGGTCTTGTGCACCGAAGTGCCTGCGCTGTCCACGGCCACCGTCACGGGCATGTCCTTGACGTCGAACTCGTAGATGGCTTCCATGCCGAGGTCTTCGAAGCCGACCACCTTGGCCTCCTTGATGGCCTTTGCCACCAGGTAGGCTGCGCCGCCGACCGCCATCAGGTAGGCCGACTTGTGCTTCTTGATGGCCTCGATCGCCACCGGGCCGCGCTCGGCCTTGCCGATCATCGAGATCAGGCCGGTTTCGGCCAGCATCATCTCGGTGAACTTGTCCATGCGGGTAGCGGTGGTGGGGCCTGCCGGGCCAACGGCTTCGTCGCGCACCGGGTCGACCGGACCCACGTAGTAGATCACGCGGTTCTTGAAGTCCACCGGCAGCTTTTCGCCCTTGGCCAGCATGTCGGCGATGCGCTTGTGGGCAGCGTCGCGGCCAGTCAGCATCTTGCCGTTGAGCAGCAGGGTCTGGCCCGGCTTCCACGAAGCGACTTCTTCCGGCGTCAGCGTGTTCAGGTCCACGCGCTTGGAAGTCTCGGTGTTCGGTGCCCACTCGACCTTCGGCCAGGCCGACAGGTCAGGCGCTTCGAGCTTGGCCGGGCCGCTGCCGTCCAGCGTGAAGTGCACGTGGCGGGTAGCCGCGCAGTTCGGGATCATCGCCACCGGCTTGGAAGCCGCGTGGGTCGGATAGCCCATGATCTTGACGTCCAGCACGGTGGCCAGGCCGCCCAGGCCTTGTGCGCCGATGCCCAGCGCATTGACCTTCTCGTACAGTTCGACGCGCAGTTCCTCGATCCAGTCCTGCGGGCCGCGGGCGATCACGTCCTGGATGTCGATCGGGTCCATCAGCGATTCCTTGGCCATGACCATGGCCTTCTCGGCGGTGCCACCGATGCCGATGCCCAGCATGCCCGGCGGGCACCAGCCGGCGCCCATGGTCGGCACGGTCTTGAGCACCCAGTCGACGATGGAGTCGGACGGGTTGAGCATGACGAACTTCGACTTGTTCTCCGAGCCGCCGCCCTTGGCCGCCACCTGGATGTCCACCGTGTTGCCCGGCACCACTTCATAGTGGATCACGGCGGGGGTGTTGTCCTTGGTGTTCTTGCGGCCGCCTTCGGGCGGGTTCACGATGGATGCGCGCAGCACGTTGTCCGGGTTGGTGTAGCCGCGGCGCACGCCTTCATTGATCATGTCCGACAGCCCCATGGTGGCGCCGTCCCAGCGCACGTCCATGCCCACCTTGACGAAGATCGTCACGATGCCGGTGTCCTGGCAGATCGGGCGCTTGCCTTCGGCGCACATGCGGCTGTTGGTCAGGATCTGCGCGATCGCATCCTTGGCCGCGGGACTCTGCTCCAGCTCATAGGCGCGGCCCAGGCTGGTGATGTAGTCCATCGGGTGGTAGTAGCTGATGTATTGCAGGGAGTCGGCGACGCTCTGGATGAGGTCTTCTTGTCTGATGACAGTCATTTTATGGGGAGGACAATCGAGGGGAAATTCAACCCGGAATCATACACCGAGGAGGGGGGGCCGCGCCGGGGCTGCATGCGCGTGTCGACATTGTCTCGGGTGATGCCGGGTGCACGCCGCGCGGCGAAAGCGGCACCCTGCGAGGCTGGTCTCAGTGCCGCGCCTCGTCCCGGTCCGCACGCCAGGCCCGGCGGGCCAGCGGCCCGGGCCAGCTTGCCAGCGCGATGCCGGCCAGCACGCAGCCAAGCGCCACGCCGTGCGGCCAGCCCGGCTTTTCCCCGAGGAAGACGATGCCGTACGTGGCGGCCGCGATCGGCAGCACCGCGGTGAACACGCCGGCCAGTTGCGCAGGCACGTGGCGCACGCCTTTCATCCACAGCCAGAACGAGAAGATGCTGGCCGACAGTGCGTACCACAGCAACATCAGCCAGATGGTCGTCGGGGCCGAGGCCATATCGAAACTCAGCAGCGGCACCAGCCCCAGCGGCAGCATCAGCAGCCCGCCGATCAGGTGCGTATAGGCGCAGATCTCGATGGCGGCCAGGGTTTGCGCGAGGCGCCGCGAGAGGATCACGTAGATCGACTCGCAGATCACCGCGCCCATGATCATCAGGTTGCCGACCAGGGCGTTCTCGCCGCCGCTGCCGCCACCGTGATCCGTGCCCCGCGCCACGTTCAATACCGCGATGCCGGCCACCGCAAGCAGCACAGAGAACACCGTGCGCCGCGACAGCCGCTCGCGCAGGATCAGCCAGGAGAGCAGGGCCACCGTGGCCGGGATGGTACTGGTGATCACGCCGGCGGCCATGGCGCTGGTCAGGCGCACGCCGCCCAGCATCAGCAGCGTGAACAGAAACGTCCCGAAGAAGGCTTGCAGGAAGAGATTGAGCCACTCGCCGCGCGACACTGCGCGCATGCGCGACGGACGGTACCAGGGCGCCAGGCAGACAATGGCGATGGCGAAGCGCAGCAGCGCGAACAGCAGGATCGGCACGTAAGCCACGATGGCCTTGCCCAATCCGACATTGCTGCCGACAAGGGCCATGGCGGCAATCAGGAAGAGGGCGTGGATGGGCACGAGGTTTGGGGTGGAACTGCGCTTCTACGGTGATTTGGGGTGCGCCCCCCGATGGATCGCGATGGCGCGCATGGGAGAGGGCGATCCGGTAGCCGTGCACATGGCGTGCAAGGCGCATCCCTGCAAGCGGAGTCCGCAATGCCGCAGCGCCATGTTCGGAATAGGACTCGCGGCATTATAGCTGTGCTAGCCTAATGGAGAGGGCTGCACTTCCTTGCCCGCAGGTCTTGTCACGTACCGCGCCGGAATACCCGGCGGCGATCCATGTTGCGATGCAGCAGGCGGCACATCGGTGCGGACAGGCGCGCGGGCCGCTTTTGCAGCGTCAGGTTTAAGTAAGCCGTCGAGCGTAACTTGCAGCCAGGCTGCCACGCTATATCAGGAGACAAACAAATGTCCGCCATCGAGTCGGTGATGCAGGAGCATCGCATTTTCAATCCCCCCGAATCCTTCGCCAAGCAAGCCGCGATCCCCAGCATGGAGGCTTACCAGGCGCTATGCGATGAAGCCGACCGCGACTACGAGGGGTTCTGGGCGCGCCACGCCCGCGAGCAACTGCATTGGACCAAACCCTTCACCAAGGTGCTCGACGAGAGCAATGCACCGTTCTACAAGTGGTTCGAGGACGGCGAGCTCAATGCCTCCTATAACTGCCTGGACCGCAATCTGGATAACGGCAATGCGGAGAAGGCGGCCATCGTCTTCGAGGCCGACGACGGCACCGTCAGCAAGGTGACGTACCGCGAGCTGCATGCCAAGGTCTGCCAGTTCGCCAACGGTCTGAAAGCGCTCGGCGTCAGGAAAGGCGACCGCGTCGTCATCTACATACCTATGTCCATCGAGGGCGTGGTGGCGATGCAGGCCTGCGCCCGCCTTGGGGCGACCCATTCCGTGGTGTTCGGCGGCTTCTCCGCCAAGTCGCTGCAGGAGCGGCTGGTCGACGTGGGCGCGGTGGCACTGATTACCGCCGACGAGCAGATGCGCGGCGGCAAGGCGCTGCCGCTCAAGGCCATCGCTGACGAAGCACTGGCGCTGGGCGGCTGCGAAGCCGTGAAGAATGTGATCGTGTACCGCCGCACAGGTGGCAAGGTCAACTGGAACGAAGGCCGCGACCGCTGGATGGACGAAGTCGCAGCCGGCCAGCCGGAGACCTGCGAAGCGGAACCCGTCAGCGCCGAGCATCCGCTGTTCGTGCTCTATACGTCTGGCTCCACCGGCAAGCCCAAGGGCGTGCAGCACAGCACCGGCGGCTACCTGCTGTGGGCGCTGATGACGATGAAGTGGAGCTTCGACATCAAGCCCGACGACATGTTCTGGTGTACCGCCGATATCGGCTGGGTCACCGGGCACACCTATATCGCCTACGGTCCGTTGGCCGCCGGCGCTACCCAGGTGGTGTTCGAAGGCGTGCCCACCTATCCCAACGCCGGCCGCTTCTGGGAGATGATCGCGCGCCACAAGGTCAGCATCTTCTACACCGCGCCGACCGCGATCCGCTCGCTGATCAAGGCCGCCGAGGCCGACGAGAAGATCCATCCCAGGCAATACGATCTGTCCAGCCTGCGCCTGCTGGGCACGGTGGGCGAACCCATCAACCCCGAAGCCTGGATGTGGTACTACCGCAATATCGGCGGCGAGCGCTGCCCGATCGTCGATACCTTCTGGCAGACCGAGACCGGTGGCCACATGATCACGCCGCTGCCGGGCGCCACGCCGCTGGTGCCGGGTTCCTGCACCTTGCCGCTGCCAGGCATCATCGCGGCAATCGTCGATGAAACCGGGCAGGACGTACCCAATGGCAGTGGCGGCATCCTGGTGGTCAAGCGCCCGTGGCCTTCGATGATCCGTACCATCTGGGGCGACCCGGAACGCTTCAAGAAGAGCTACTTCCCGGAAGAACTCGGTGGCAAGCTTTATCTCGCCGGCGACGGTTCGATCCGCGACAAGGATACCGGCTACTTCACCATCATGGGCCGCATCGACGACGTGCTCAATGTCTCGGGTCACCGCATGGGCACGATGGAGATCGAGTCCGCGCTGGTGTCCAACCCGATCGTGGCCGAAGCCGCGGTGGTTGGCCGTCCGGACGACATGACCGGCGAGGCCATCTGCGCCTTCGTGGTGCTCAAGCGTTCCCGTCCGAACGAGGAAGAGGCCAAGCAGATCGCCGCCGAGTTGCGCAACTGGGTGGGCAAGGAGATCGGCCCGATCGCCAAGCCCAAGGACATCCGCTTCGGCGATAACCTGCCCAAGACGCGCTCCGGCAAGATCATGCGGCGCCTGTTGCGCTCGCTCGCGAAGAACGAAGAAATCACCCAGGACACGTCCACCCTGGAAAACCCCGCCATCCTGGACCAGCTCAAGCAGGCACAATAACGGGGTTCCCGGCCAACCTGCCGGCGCGCCATGCGCGTGCCGGCAGGTTTCCTCCGCATCCACCCCGCCTGTTTAACCACTGCTCTCATGCCCGACGAACAGTCGCGCTTTCGCCGACGGCTGCTGCTGTACTACGGCTTGTTCACGATCGGCCTGTTTGTCTTTATCGGCATGATGGGCCTGCTGGAGCGCTCCAGCGGCGATGCACTCTGGCTCGGTTACGTCTTCCTGTTCGTCACCATCGCCATCTATGCGTGCATCGGGCTGATCTGCCGTACCTCTGACCTCAATGAATACTATGTAGCCGGACGGCGCGTCCCCGCGCTGTTCAACGGCATGGCGATCGCCGCCGACTGGATGAGCGCGGCGTCCTTCATCGGCCTGGCCGGCATCCTGTTCGCGTCGGGCTACGAAGGCCTGGCCTATGTGATGGGCTGGACCGGCGGCTATTGCCTGGTTGCCTTCCTGCTTGCGCCCTATCTGCGCAAGTATGGCGGCTACACCATCCCCGACTTCCTGGCCGCGCGCTATGGCAACGGCAAGCCCGGCGGCAACATGCCGGTGCGCGCGATCGCCGTGATGGCGGCGTCGCTGTGTTCCTTCGTCTACCTGGTAGCGCAGATCCAGGGGGTAGGGCTGATCGTCACCCGCTTTATCGGCGTGGAGTTTGCCGTCGGTGTGTTCTTCGGCCTGGCGGGGATACTGGTCTGCTCATTCCTCGGCGGCATGCGCGCGGTGACGTGGACCCAGGTCGCGCAATACATCATGCTGATCGTGGCCTTCCTGGTGACGGTCTCGATGATTGCCTGGAAGCATCATCACGAAGTGCTGCCGCAATTGAGCTACGGCACGCTGCTGCAGCAGATCGACACACGCGAGCGCAGCATAGAGCGCGACCCGGCCGAGCAGGCCGTGCGCGAACACTATCGCCAGCAGGCCATCCAGATGCAGGAGCGCATCGCCAGGTTGCCGCAATCGTTCGACGACGAACGCAACGCGTTGTCCGCGCGCCTGCAGGAACTGCGCTTGCGCAACGCGCCGCTGCGCGAGATCAAGACGGTCGAGCGCGAACGGATCGAATTTCCGCGCGATGTCGCCACAGCCCATCAGCAATGGAACCAGCAGCGCGAGGAGGCCCTGGCGCGCAGCCAACCCTCCATTCCGTCGACCGAACCGTACCCGTCGCCCTCGGAGGAAGAGCGCAAGACCAAGCGGCTGAATTTCGTGTTGCTGGTGTTCTGCCTGATGCTTGGCACGGCCAGCCTGCCGCATATCCTGACCCGGCTCTACACCACGCCTTCAGTGAAGGAGTCTCGCAACTCGGTGGCCTGGGCAGTGTTTTTCATCGCGCTGCTGTACGTCTCCGCGCCGGCGCTCGCGGCGCTGGTCAAGTACGAATTCTTCCAGCACCTGGTTGGCACGCCGTACGCGGAGTTGCCGCAGTGGGTGGTGCAGTGGCGCAAGGTCGACCCGCCCGTCTTCGGTATTCGCGATGTCAATGGCGACGGCATCGTGCAGTGGGCGGAGATCCTGATCCAGCCGGACATGATCGTGCTGGCCGCGCCGGAGATCGCCGGCTTGCCCTATGTGGTCTCGGGGCTGGTTGCCGCCGGTGCGCTGGCGGCGGCGTTGTCCACCGCGGACGGCCTGCTGCTCACCATCGCCAATGCGCTCTCGCACGACGTTTTCTATCACATGATCGACCGCACCGCGAGCCACCAGCGCCGCGTCACCACCGCCAAGATCGTGCTGCTCGGGGTGGCGCTGTTTGCCTCCTACGTCACGTCGCTGCGGCCCGGCAATATCCTTTTCCTGGTCGGCGCGGCATTCTCGCTGGCGGCCTCCAGTTTCTTCCCGGTGCTGGTGCTGGCGATCTTCTGGCGCCGCACCACAGCCGCGGGGGCGGTCGCCGGGATGGTGGCGGGGCTGAGCGTGTCGATCTACTATATTTTCGTCAACTATCCGTTCTTTACCCGGATGACGGGCATCTTCGGCAACCGCTGGTTCGGCGTGGACCCGATCGCCTCCGGCGCATTCGGCGTGCCAGCCGGGTTTGCCGTGGCGATCCTGGTCAGCCTCCTGACACCACGCAACGCCCCGGTGATCGACCGGCTGGTGACGTACCTGCGGCGTGGTTAGGCCGGCGGAGCAGGAAACACTAGATTTTCCGGATAACCCTCTGATATACTCGTGGACTTGCTGGAGAGATGGATGAGCGGTTTAAGTCGCACGCCTGGAAAGCGTGTATAGGTTAATAGCCTATCCGGGGTTCGAATCCCCGTCTCTCCGCCACTTATACTGTAAGGCTTTGCGGGTTAGCGCTTCTTAACCCGTGGGTCATGGATCAAGGGCTGGGTCATTGGAAACGATGGCCCAGCCCTTTTTCTTTGTCTGTCTGCGGCGTTGCAATGCGTTCGGGTTTGCGCCGGTAGCTCCGCTTCGTTGTGCTCCGCCGGCCAGCGAAAGCGGGGCCTGGGTCTGCAGTCCGTTCCCAAGGTTCGCTCCGGGCAATAAAAAAGCACCTCGTGGAGGTGCTTGTTGTTTCCCGCAACTGCGGGGGGATCCGAACCGGGTCGGCAAACTCACTGGGATCCGGTTCGGACTTGCATGCCTATCTGGCACGCTTGATCTCACTGCCATATTGGCCAGGGGGATCATTCTGCCGCTTACCTTCGCATTGCTACTGCGTGTCTCAGCCGGCAGGTTTTCAGTATAGGTCAGCAAATGGCGGGGTCAACCTGCTTTTGCGCGATAGCATCCCGGGCGCTTGTGCTCCCTGGCGCACGCGGCGATCGTCTGGAAATCGACTCGCAATCCCGGCGCCGCCGGGGCGAACGCCCCGTGCTACGATCCTCAAAAACCGGGAAGAGACATTCAGTGAGCCATGACATCGCACCGCGTTTCAACGCGGAGTTTGCCCCGCGAATCGCCGAGACGATAGCGAATCTGTTCAAGCAGCGTATCCGCGTGGAGGTCATACCAGACGAGACGTCCGACTGCCCCGCGCGGGTCCATCTCTGCGGCGAACCGTTCGATGAACCGCGGCGGTTCGCGCACCAGTTGAACGTCTACCTGTCGTGGGACAGTCTCGAGGTCGAGGCGTTGTTCGCTGCCGGCGGCGCGGAGAAGTTCGAGCACTATCTCGCGGCCCTGGCGGGCAAGATGCGCGCGTGGCAGACGCCGCGGCAGATCGATTTCGGGACGCGTTCGCAAGCGGATCCCACGGTGCTGCTTGGTGGGCTCGATTTCGAGCATTGAGTCCGGTGTCCGGCATCCTGTATCGAACCCGCGCACTCACCGCATCCCCAGCAAGTCCTCCACGCTACGCACCAGGGTCAGCAGCCCCGGTGCGACTTCGCGTTCGCGCATGGCAAACGACCCTGCCTGTGCCGACACGCCACAGTTGAAGACCAGCCATTGGGAATCCACCGGCCTGAATAACGGCACCGCAAAGGCATACACATCGCCGCGCCATTCACCGCGATTCACGCAGTAGCCCTTGGCTTCGAAGTCCTGGCGCAAGTTCGCTAGCTGTGGATGGAATCGAATGAAGGCTTCCGGGTCTTGCAGGCGCAGGCGGTTGAGCACGCTGTCGCGCTCCGCCGCGGGCGCCTTGCACAACCAGGCTTTGCCGATGGCCGTGGTGAGCATTGGCAGCGCTGCGCCAATGTCCGGCGTGACGACAAGACTGTCGGTGGAGCGGGCGGTTTCGACATAGATCATCTGCGTGCGGTCACGCATGCCGAGCGAGACCGCGCCGCCAATGCGATCAGCGAGTTCCTTCATCAGCGGCCGCGCGAGCTGGCGGATATGCATGCTGGCCAGCAGCGGATAGCCGAGCGAGAGCACCGGCGCGCCCAGCCGGTACTTGGCCTGGGTGGCGTCACGGCGCAGGTAGCCGAGCACGGTCAGCGTGTGCGTGAGCCTGGCCACGGCCGATCGCGACTGGCCGGTGCGTTGCGCGAAATCCTTGTTGCCGAGCAGGGACTCGCCGGCACGGTAGGACAGCAGGATATCGATGCCGTGCGCTAGCGTGGTGGCGAACTGGCGGTCGGCGGCATTGTCCTGGTCCGCTGCGGGTGCAATCTGGGAAGGCGTCGCTGCCATCACGATGTCCCCAGTTCCTTTTCCACGCGCCGGACCAGCCGCAGCAGGCGCGGCCCCATCTCGCGTTCGAGCTTGCGCGGTGTCATCCTGGCGCCGGGCACGCCGCAATTGAAGACCAGCGTCTCGCCATCGATTTCGGCGCGCATCGGCACGGCCACTGCATGCACGTCGCGCTGCCATTCCCCGCGCGAGAGGCAGAATCCGAGCGTGGCAAGATCATGCGCCGCGGCGTCCAGCGCGGGCGCGTGAGCCTGCCATTGCCCTGCATCGGCCACGCGTAGTGCCGCCAGCACCGGCTCCCGTTCCACCGGGGACGCCTGGCACAGCCAT
Source organism: Cupriavidus sp. 01L45 (assembly GCF_056399885.1). Classification (NCBI taxonomy): domain Bacteria; kingdom Pseudomonadati; phylum Pseudomonadota; class Betaproteobacteria; order Burkholderiales; family Burkholderiaceae; genus Cupriavidus; species Cupriavidus sp. 01L45. Next base: position 130,351 of record NZ_JBFTSG010000009.1, read on the forward strand.
GCCCGCCCCATGGCGGTGGCGAGCATGGGCAGGGATGCGCCGATATCGGGCCGGAAGGCGATGGCGTCGTGGCCGCGGCTGGTTTCCACATAGACCATCTGCAGCCGGTCGCGCAGGCCCAGCGAGACCGAGCCGCCGACCTGGTCGGCGAGTGCCTTCATCAGCGGCCGCGCGAGCTGCCTGACCTTGAGGCTGGCCAGCAGCGGGTAGCCCAGCGAGAGCGCGGTGGAACCCAGCCGGTAGCGGCGCAGCTCCGTGTCGTAGAGCAGCAACCCGCGTGCCGCCAGCGTGTAGGTCAGGCGGCTGATCGTGGCCTTGGACAGCCCGGTGCGTTCCACCAGTTGCTTGTTGCTCATGACCGGCTCGCCCACTCGGAAGCACTCCAGCAGCGCCAGRCCGTGGGCCAGCGTGGTGGCGAAGGCGGGGTCGGGGTGATGGGGACGGGGCGGCATGATTTGGGGGGGCGGAAACGGCGGAGGGCGCGGGCAGGCCGCATGGGCGTGGCATGCATCCATCATAGCCATTGATGCGCCCGGCGCGCATGGCCTGCGTTCAAGATAGCAAAACATCGATCCGCTTTCCAGGCACGGATTGCTACGCTGGTTTGCATGCGGCCGATCCCGGCGGCAATGACCGGATGGAGCAAGACAGATGATCAGGGAACCGGATGCCTTCCAAGCCTTCCTGGCCGAATTGCGGCGTTTCGTGCGCGAGCGGCTGGTGCCGCGTGAGGCCGAAGTCGCCAGGCTGGACGATGTGCCCGAGCCGCTGGTGCGGGAAATGGCCGGGATGGGCCTGTTCGGATTTTCGATTCCCGAGGAGTACGGCGGCGCCGGCATGACGACCGAGGAGCTGGTGCTGGCGGCGCTGGAGCTGTCGCAATGCTCGGTGGCCTTCCGTGCGCGGGTGGGCACCAATACCGGCATTGGCTCCGAGGCGCTGGTGGCGGACGGCACGGCGGCGCAGAAGCGCCGCTACCTGCCTTTGCTGGCCAGCGGGGAGCTGACCGGCTCCTTCGCGCTGACCGAGCCGGAGGCCGGCTCGGACGCCACGGCGCTGACGACTTCCGCGCGGCGCGAAGGCGATCATTACGTGATCAACGGCACCAAGTGTTTCATCACCAATGCGCCCATCGCCGGCTTGTTCACGGTCATGGCGCGCACCGATCCCGCGCGCGCCGGCGCGGCCGGCATCTCGGCGTTCATCGTCGAACGCGGCACGCCGGGACTGAGTACCGGGCAGCCCTACCGCAAGATGGGGCAGGAGGGCTCGCCGGTGTCCGAAGTGCATTTCAGCGACTGCCGCGTGCCGGCCTCCAACCTCATCGGCGGCGAGGAAGGGCAGGGCTTTCGCACCGCGATGAAGGTGCTCAACAAGCAGCGCATCCACCTGGCCGCGCTGTGCACCGGGCCGGCCATCCGCATGCTCGACGAGGCGATCCGGTTCGTTGCCGGGCGCCAGCAGTTCGGCCAGCCGCTGGCGGAATTCCAGCTGGTGCAGGCGATGATTGCCGACTGCCAGACCGAGATCCACGCGGCGCGCGCGCTGATCATGGAAACGGCGCGTCAGCGCGATCGCGGCGAGGACGTCACCATGCAGGCTTCGATCTGCAAGTACTTCGCTTCCGAGATGTGCGGGCGCGTGGCCGACCGCTGCGTGCAGATGTTTGGCGGCTACGGTTATATCGCCGATTTCGGCATCGAACGCTTCTATCGCGACGTGCGCCTGTTCCGGCTGTACGAAGGCACCAGCCAGATCCACCAACTCAATATCGCCAAACGCACGCTCGCGCTGGCTGCTGCCGCGAGCGCGTCGTAATCGTTCGGTTTCGTCAAGAAAGAGCAGCCGCCGGCGGTCGCGCCAGGTGGCGTCATACCGTCAAGGAGACACCATGTTGAAAACCATGCTTGCGGCAGGCGCTGTCCTGCTGGCCACGCTTGGACTCGTGCAACCCGCGCTGGCCGAGGCGGCTTATCCCGCTAAGGTGATCCGGCTGGTCGTGCCGTTCCCGCCGGGCGGCTCCACCGATACGCTCGCGCGCTTGCTGGCCGAACAGTTGAAGGAGGAACTCGGGCAGTCCGTGGTCGTGGAGAACAAGGCCGGCGCGGGCGGCAATATCGGCGGCGATGCGGTGGCCAAGGCAGCGCCCGACGGCTACACGCTGCTGCTCGCTGCGGCGGGGGCCACCGTCATCAACCCCAGCCTTTACCCTCGCATGTCCTATGACCCGGTGCGCGATCTGGCGCCAGTCACGATGCTCGCGCGCGAACACAACCTGATGGTGGTCAACCCTTCGATTCCGGCGCTCAATCTCAAGGAGTTCATCGCCTACGCCAAGACCAGGCCCGGAACGCTCAGCTTTGGCTCGCCCGGAAACGGCTCGCCGGCGCAGCTTGCGGGCGAGTTGCTGAACCAGTCCGCGGGCATCAAGCTGCAGCACGTGCCGTACAAGGGCAGCGGCCCTGCGGTGGCCGACCTGATCGCCGGGCACATTACGATGATGATCGACAACATGCCCGCGCTGTTGCCGTATGTCCAGTCGGGCCGCCTGCGTGCCCTGGCGGTGGCGAGCGACAAACGCGCCAGTGCGCTCCCCGATGTGCCGACGATGGAGGAGGCCGGCCTGAAGGGCTACGTGGTGACGGCATGGAAGGGGCTGATGGCTCCGGCCGGCACGCCGCGCCCGATCATTGCCAGGCTGCATGACGCGACCGCAAAGATCCTGGCCAGGCCGCAGATGCGCAAGCGCCTGGTGGACCTGGGCGCGGAACCGGTCGGCAATACGCCCGAACAGTTCGCCGCGCAGATCCGTAGCGATACGGCATGGTGGGCTGCGCTGGTGAAGTCGACCGGCACCACGCTCGACTAAGCAGATATGCAGCAGGTATGCATAGCCAAGTTCAGGGTCCGGCCATGGCGGCCATGACGAAAACGCCCAGCGTTACGCCGCGCAATGCGATAGGTCCGGGCAGCGCTTGTGCGAGCTCCTGCTATTGCCCACCACACAAGACTCGTTCCCCCGACTCCATCATGAACCACACAGATCAAGACGCGGCTGCCGCGCATCAAGGCGGGCCGCTGGCCGGCGTGCGCATCCTCGACATGGCCACGGTTGTGGCCGCCCCGTTTGCCAGCACGCTGTGCGCCGACATGGGCGCGGAAGTCGTCAAGCTCGAGTTGCCCGACGGCACCGATCCGCTGCGTGGGCTGGCGCCGGTCAAGGATAAGCTGCCGCTTTACTGGAAGGTCACCAATCGCGGCAAGCGCGGCATCACGCTCGACGTGCGCAAACCGGAGGGCCGCGCACTGTTTCTCAAGATGCTGCCGCAGTTCGACGTGCTGGTGGAGAACTTCCGTACCGGCACGCTGGATCGCTGGGGCCTGGATGCCGGGACGCTGCACGCCGCCAACCCGCGCTTGACGATCCTGCGCCTGACCGGCTTCGGGCAGACCGGGCCGTATGCTGGTCGCGCGGGTTTTGCGCGCGTGTTCGAAGCGATGAGCGGCTTCACCAACCTGGTGGGCGATCCCTGCGGCCCGCCGTTGCACATGAACTATCCGATGGGCGATATGGTGGCGGGGCTGTTCGGTGCGTTTTCGATTGCGGCCGCCGTGGCCGACAGCCGGCGCGCGCAGGATCGTGGCAATGGCGTGCACGGCCGCGAGATCGACCTGTCGGCGACTGAGGCATTGTTCCGTTTGCTGGAGCCGCTCGCCGTGGAGTACGAGCAACTGGGGCAGGTGCGCCAGCGCGCCGGCAATCGTGCCACCTACACCGCGCCGTCCAATATGTACGCCACGGCGGATGGCCACTGGGTTTCGCTGGTAGCCTCGTCGGACCCGATCTTCCGCCGCCTTTGCCATGCCATCGGCGAGGCCGGCATGGCGGACGACCCGCGCTATGCCAGCAACCCGGAGCGCGTGCGCCATCTGGATGCGCTCGATGCCGTCATCAAGACATGGTTCGCCACGCATGACTACGCGGCAGTGGCGCAGGCGCTCGGCGCGCGCGAGATCCCGTTCAGCAAGATATTCACCATCGCCGATATCATGCGGGATCCGCATTTCCAGGCACGCGGCGCGATCGTCCGCTTGCCCGATCCCGATCTCGGCTCGATTCCCGCGCCTTGCATGGTGCCGCGGTTTTCCGGCCACCAGCCGCCGGCGCCCCGCAGCGGCCCGGCGGTGGGCGAGCACAACGACGCCTTCTACGGCGAACTGGGCCTGACGGCGGCCGATCTGGAGACGCTGCGCGGACAGCAAGTGGTCTGAGCGCGCCGTGAGCGTCGCGTGTCCCGGCCGAGGAGGCGTTGCAGCCGCCTCATGCGCAACTCGTGCTAAAGTGCCCTGATGCGATCCTCCGGAGGAGCATCATGGCTAAGGATTCCACGCCGCACCTGCAGGCTATTGTCCAGACAGCCCCCCAGGCGGGGCGCTATGTATGGGTAATCACCCTGGTCGATTTCTCTGCGCAGTTGCTCAAGCGCACCATTGTTTCGGACGATACCTTCACCACATCGGATGCTGCGCGCGTAGCCGGCGACGCGCAGCTCAAGGCGATGGCGGCGGATAGATAGCCGCACGGTATTGGCGATGCGGTTCCTCGCACTGGCGGTGCGAGGCCGGCACGCGGGGACGAAGTGCACGCGCAAGGCGCGGGAGCGATGATGAGCATGTGCGAGGCCTGTGCGCAGATCCAGCCTGGCTCGATCGGCGGCACGGGGCATCCCCGGCTGCTATTGACGGACACGCAGCGCATCAAGCCGCGCGGCCAGCCCGCGATCACCTTTGCCACCTACACCTGTGCCGATTGCGGTTGCCGCTGGCGGCACGAGAGCGACAAGAACGGCAAGGGGCCTGGCTGGTCGATACAGACCTGAAGGCAACCTGAAGGCAGCATGAAGGTATTGTCGCCATCGCCCGGGAACAGGGCGAGGCGAATCCGCTGCGGTGCGGCGCCGGCAGGCCGCATTCGCCATTCAACCATCACTAGGGGAGCGCAAGTTGGACACTGGACCATTTACCCGCTACAAGGGTTTCGATCTCTATCCGCTGATCTATCGCCACCAGGCTGAGCGCACCTGGCCAGAGCGCCGGCCGGATCGCAGTTTCAATGCTTCCGTGGTTATCTGCCGCGAAGGACATGAGCCGGGCACCGAGCGTTCGCGCGTGTTCCGGCTTGCCGCGGCGCCCTGGGACAATATCGGCACCGCGCGCCGCGGCGCGGTGAAGTTCGGCGAGGACATCATCAACGGCCTGGTGCCGGGCGAGTCCGTCAGCGCGCTGTAGGGGGGGAGGCCGGCTGGCGCCGGCGCTCCAATGCGGCGGCAGGCGGCCGCGTCGCCATGCCATCGCTACCGGCGCGTGCGCGCCGGTCCTGTCATCCGCGCATCACGGCGTCATGGCGCTATACACCTTGTTCCGGAACCAGGCGCGGTAGTACTCACGCTGCCCGGGCGCCTGCATCATCCAGATCGCCACGGTCTTCTCCTTCGGGTCGACCCAGAAGTAGGTGCCCCCGACTCCGCCCCAGTAGTAGTCGCCAACCGACCCCGGCGTGGCTGCCTCGCCAGTGCCCGTGCGCGTGCCGAAACCGAGGCCGAAGCCATAGCCCGGACCCGGCAGGTAGGCCGGGCCGCGCGCCAGCGAAGGCCCGGCAATCGTGCCGAGGTGGTCGGCAGTCATATAGGCGACCGTCTTCGGCGAGAGCAGGCGCACGCCGTCGATTTCGCCGCCGTTGAGCAGCATCTGGGCAAAGCGGAAGTAATCCGCCGCGGTCGACACCAGCCCGCCGCCACCCGATTCGAGTTTCGGCGCGTGGCGCACATCGATCAGCCCGACCGGTACCTTGCTGTCGGGGTCGATGGCAAAGGGCTCGGCGATGCGGGCCTGCTGGGCCTGCGGAACCCAGAAGCCAGTGTCCTTCATCTGCAAGGGCGTGAAGATGCGCTGCTGCAGATGCGCCGCCAGGGTCTGGCCCGACACGCGTTCCAGCAAGGCGCCCAGCACATCGGTGGAGCGGCTGTACTCCCAGGTGGTGCCCGGCTGAAACTGCAGCGGCACCTTGGCGAGACGGCTAATGAATTCCGTATTGCTTTGCTCTGTGGCATCCACGTCCAGGCGCTTGTATTCCTCCTTGACCAGCGACTTGCCGAACACGCCATAGGTCAGCCCCGACGTATGGCGCATCAGGTCCTGCACTGTCATCTCGCGCTGGGCTGGCACCAGTTCCAGCACGGGCTTGCCGGCGGCGTCGGTCTTCTCCACGCCGACCCGCAGGCCCTTGAGTTCGGGCAGGTACCTGGAGACCGGATCGGCAAGCTGCAGGCGTCCGTCCTCGACCATCATCATCACGGCCACCGAGACGATTGGCTTGCTCATCGAATAGATGCGGAAGATCGAGTCGGACCGCATCGGTACCTTGCCGGCCGCATCCTGCCAGCCGATGGACTGCGTATCGACGATTTTGCCGTTGCGTGCGAGCAGGTACACGGCGCCGGGAATACGGCCCTGCGCGACATCGGCACGCACGCGTGTGCTCATGGCGTCCAGTTGCGCGGTGGAAAAACGGGTCGTGAGCGGGGCGGCGCTCTGCGTCGACTCCGGGGCCGCGCAAGCGGCCAGCAACGCGACCGCAAGCACTGGCAATGTGCTACGTATCATTTGTCTCATCCTTTGTCTTATCGTTGTTTTGGCAATGTCTTATCGATGTTGCATCGATAGCGGCTCGATTCCGGCAAAAGCCACGCGATCATCGCATGCATGATCGTGCGCGTGTATCGAGGCTCACCCGGATCAGGCCTCGCGCCATGCTACGATCCCGACAAATTATTCGGAGGTGAAGATGTCCAAGCACGTGTTCACTCGCGGCCAGTATCTGGCAATCCTCAATGAAAGCCTGAAGAACGATCCGAGGTGGCAGCCCGGCATGGCGTTTGTCTTTCATCCGCCCGGCGCTGACGAAGCCAGTGCGACCGGCGTCGGCTGTACCGGCCCGGACGAGGCGCTTCCCGTCTACGCGGAGATCGAGCGTGTGGCGGCGGAGTTGATCGAGGTGAGGGAGGCGGAATAGGCGCGGTCCGAGGTAGTCTCGGGACGTGGGGCGCGGGTGCCGGGCGTGCGCGCGCTGTGCAGCGCGCGCAATACAAAGCGGGACCTGCCGCCGACCTGCGTACAATACCGCCCCAGACAGACTCTAGCGGAACATGCCGTGAAAAAGACCGACCTCGAAAAGAACAAAGCACTGAAGCTGGCCAACAGCCTGAAGCTGTCCGCCGCCCTCCGCGCCGGGCGCGATACCGGCCCGGCCAAGGTCGATCGCCGCGAACAGCGCCGGCTCGACCAGGAACAAGGCCTGGTGCCGTTTGCCTGCAAGCTCGACGCTGAACTGGTCAAGCGCCTGCAGGCGCTGGCTCCGGCGCATGCCGGTGGCATGAGCGGCCTGCTCAAGGAAGCGCTGGAACGCGGCCTGCCCGCGCAGGACGCGGCAGGCTGATATCCGCGTGGACGCGGTCTGGGATGAAACGCTGAAACATGTGCGCCTTCATTCACAGGGTGGCGCGAAACGCTGAATGGTAAAAACAAAACGCCCGCTGGCATATCAGCGGGCGTTTTGCTATCCGGGGTCCGGGTTATGCGCCGGATCGGCAAGCTCGCAACTTAATGCACGAACAGCCAGATCAGCAGCAGCACGAAGGCCGGGACACCGAGCAACCAGGCGAGGATGTAGGGCATGATTTCCTTCCTTTCTTCCGTGTTTTCCATGGTTCCACTATAAGCAGGGCGGATCTGGCGCGGTGTCCGGCGGCTTCCCCTTGCGTTGTAGGATGCGGCTGACGAATGTAGGAACTCTGCGCATGCCAGGGGCAGCGGGTTTGCCGCGCAAGGGACGGCTCAGCCGGGAGCGGCGGGAAGGACGGGGGAGGGGAGTCGGGGGAATTCGGCTGCCCGGCGGAGACGCCAGGCGGGGCCTGGGGATAACGACCTGCCGGCCGTTATCCCTCGGTGTGGGCAAAGGGGTAAAGGGACGCTCAGTCCTCTTCGCCTTCCTCCGAATCGAGGAAATCGCGCCGTAACATCCAGTTTTCGATGGCTTCGTCGCAGATCTTCTTGAGTTTCTGCTTCTCCGGCACTTTGTCGAACAACTCAAAGTTCACCAGGGCGATGCCGGCGTCGGAGATGTAGAACAGGCGGCCCGGCTCGTCGTARTGCACGAKGCGSCCGTCGATGCCGGTTTCCTCGCTGTCGACCGGCATGTCTTCCAGTTCGACCACCCGGCACGTGAAGCGCGGCGCGCGGGTATGGGTCAGATATTCAAATTCGTCATGCATGACCTCGCCGCCCTTGGGCGTGAAGATCGCGAAGCCCCAGATAAAGCGGGGCATCGGCAGATCGGACAGATCATCAATCTCGTCCATGGTGTTCTCCCTGATTYGATAACCCGCATTATCGCTCGACCGGGGCGTCAGCACCAAAATGTTCTGGAGATGGTCTACTTGACCGCACGGCAGTTGGCGTAGACCGGCGGTGCGTTTTCGCCCTTGGTCAGGTCCTCCAGCATGCCTTCGTCGCCCTTGGTGATCCACAGGTGGGCACCATGCGCATAGCGGGCGCCAGAGCCGGTGAGCACGCTGACGAAGAGCAGCGGCTTGCCGTCCAGCCGCAGGATGGCGATCTGGTTGTCTGCGCTGTTGAAGTAGCGCGCCGTGAGCTGTTTGCCTTCGTCGCACTGGTAGCGCACGGTGCGGGCCGGGTCGAAGCGCACGCCGTCGATGCCGGGCCTGGCGAAGGCGGGGGCCGCGGCCAGGCAGATGGCGCCGGCGAGAGCGCAGTTGGCGGCGCGGCGCAGGAGCGAACGAAGGGACATGTGGTTTCCTTGTTGATCAGGTGCCGATGAAACAGGCCAGGGTGTGACGGCCGCGTTTCCCGTGGGGCGGCGTCGCCTTCAGGCCAGCATATAGCTGCTTGCGAGACCTCGGAAACTGTCCACCTCGGCGGATTGCCAGGCGGCGTCGTGACCAAGCTCCTCGGCCAGGATCTCGGCTACCCGGGGCGCTGCCGCGCTGGCGGCGCTGGCTTCCAGGAATAGTGCGCGATTGCGGCGCGCCAGCACGTCTTCGACCCGCCGCGCCAGCTCGAAGCGCGCGGCAAAGCGCACATGGGCGGCAGTGAGCCCGGAGCCGGGCACCAGCAATTCGTCGTTGCCCGGCAGCGCGCGCAGCATGCCGAGTTCGTTGCCGTAGTAGCGGTCGGGCGAACCGCTGCCGGACGGGGGCAGGTCGGCTGGCAAGCCTTGCGAGCCATGCAGCGGCAGTTCCGCGGTCACGCATGGCGCGGCCGGCAGCATCTGGCGCTGGATTGCCGTGCCCACCACGTCCTCGGCCATCTTGCGGTAGGTGGTCCATTTGCCGCCGGTGACGGTGATCAGGCCGGCCTTGGAGACCAGGATGGTGTGCTCGCGCGAGAGCGAGGCGGTGGAGGCTTCGCCGGTGGCCTTGACCAGCGGGCGCAGGCCGGCCCAGACGCTGGTCACGTCGGCGCGGGTGGGCGTGCGCGACAGGTAGCGCGCGGCGGTCTCCAGGATGAAGTCGACATCGTCGGCGCCGGCATGGGGCTCCAGCGGCAGGTCCTGGCGCGGGGTATCGGTGGTGCCGACGATGGTGTGGCCGTTCCAGGGCACCACGAACAGCACGCGGCCGTCGTCGGTCTTGGGGATCAGGATGGCGCGGTCGCCGGGCAGGAAGCTGCGCGGCAGCGTCAGATGCACGCCCTGGCTGGGCGCCACCATGCTGCGCGCGTTGCCGTCTTCCATCTGGCGGATGGCATCGACCCAGACGCCGGTGGCGTTGATCACACAGGGCGCCTTGAGGTCGAAGCTGGCGCCGCCCAGCACGTCCTGCACGGTGACGCCGTCAATCACGCCATTGCGCTGTGACAATCCGCTCACGCGCAGGTAGTTGATGGCCGTGCCGCCCACATCGAACAGCGTGCGCATCAGCGCGATGGCCAGGCGGGCGTCGTCGAACTGCCCGTCGAAGTACAGATTGCCGCCGCGCAGGGGCCGGCCCCCCACGTGCTCGGCCAGGGTCGGTGCCGCCGCCAGCGTCTCGCGGTGGTTCAGCCAGCGGCTGCCGGACAGGTTGAGTCCGCCGGCCAGCATGTCATAGAGCTTCAGGCCGATGCCGTAGAAGGGCTGGTCGAACAACTGGTAGGCAGGTACCACGAAGCCGAGCGGCCATACCAGATGGGGCGCGTTGCGGGCCAGCAGGCCGCGCTCGTGGAGCGCCTCGCGCACCAGGCTGATATTGCCCTGCGCGAGGTAGCGCACGCCGCCATGGACCAGCTTGGTGGCCTTGCTGGACGTGCCCTTGGCGAAGTCGGCGGCTTCCACCAGCAGCGTGCGGTAGCCGCGCGAGGCGGCATCCACCGCCGTGCCCAGGCCGGTGGCGCCGCCGCCGATGACGATCACATCCCACTTCGGCTCGCGCTCGAGGGTGGCGAGCAGGGCGGCGCGGTCTGGCGGCAGGATGGGAGTAGACAGTTTCTGCATGATTCCTTGTTTGATGCGAATGYTGATGGCGGGCGCTGATTGCGTTGCGCGGTTCCGCCGGTTATGCCGGTTGCGCGGGATGTGGCCCGCCCGCGCTCAGTTTGCCGATCGGGGCGGCGCGCTGTCCTCGCGGGCCCAGTCGCGCGCGCGTTCTACCGCGCGATGCCAGCGCCACAGCCGGTAAGCGCGCGCATCCGCGGACAGGTTGGGCTCGAAGCGGTGCTCCACCTGCCACTGGCTGGCGATCTCTTCCTCGCCGCTCCAGTAGCCGGTGGCCAGCCCCGCCAGGTAGGCGGCGCCGAGCGCCGTGGTCTCGGTCACGCGCGGGCGCACCACGGCCGTGCCGAGCAGGTCGGCCTGCATCTGCATCAGCAGATCGCTGCGCGAAGCGCCGCCGTCCACGCGCAGTTCGGCCAGCGAGATGCCGGCGTCCTTCTGCATGGCGTCCAGCACGTCCACGCTTTGCAGCGCGATCGATTCCAGCGCGGCGCGGGCGATGTGAGGGCGTCCGCTGCCGCGCGTGAGGCCCACCAGCGTGCCGCGCGCGAACGGGTCCCAGTGCGGCGCGCCCAGGCCGGCGAAGGCTGGCACCAGCACCACGCCGTCGGTGTCGTCGCACTGGCGCGCCAGCGGTTCGACTTCGGGTGCGCTGTTGATGATCTGCAAGCCGTCGCGCAGCCACTGGATGGTGGCGCCGCCCATGAATACGCCGCCCTCCAGGCAATATTGCGTGCGGCTGGCGGCCGGCGCCGTTCCGCCCAGTTGCCAGCCGATGGTGGTCAGCAACCGGTTGTGCGAAGTCACCGGCTGCGACCCCGTGTTCATCAGCAGGAAGCAGCCGGTGCCGTAGGTGTTCTTGGCCATGCCGGGCGCGTGGCAGGCCTGGCCGTAGGTGGCGGCCTGCTGGTCGCCGGCGATGCCGGCGATCGGGATCTCCGCGCCGAACAGCCTCAGTGCGGTGCGTGCCACCTCGCCGCTGGAAGGCACTACCTCGGGCAGCAGGCTGCGCGGGATATCAAGCAGGCCGAGCAGGGCGTCGTCCCACTGGAAGGTGTGGATGTTGAACAGCAGCGTGCGCGAGGCGTTGGATACATCGGTGACGTGGCGCTTGCCGTCCGTGAGCTGCCAGATCAGCCAGCTGTCGACCGTGCCGAAGGCCAGCTCACCGCGCTCGGCGCGTTCGCGCGCGCCTTCGGTGTTGTCCAGCATCCAGCGCAGCTTGGTGCCGGAAAAATAGGCGTCGAGGATCAGGCCGGTCTTGTCGCGGAACAGGTCGCCGTGGCCCTCGGCCTGCAGCGTCTCGCACATCGGCGCCGTGCGGCGATCCTGCCAGACCAGCGCGCGGCCGATCGGCTCGCCGGTCTGGCGGTCCCACAGCACGGTGGTCTCGCGCTGGTTGGTAATGCCGATGGCGCGAATCTGGCTGGCCGAGACGCCGGCATCGTTGAGCACCTCGTGCGCCACCGCCAGCTGCGATTGCCAGATCTCGTAGGGATCGTGCTCGACATGGCCAGGGTGCGGGTAATATTGCCGGAATTCGCGCTGCGCGACCCGCGCCACATTGCCGGCGTGATCGAACAGGATGGCGCGCGAGCTGCTGGTGCCCTGGTCGAGCGCCAGTATGAATTGCGGCAGGCCCGGCGGCTGAATTTGCGTCATGCGTTTTGTCCTGGAAATACTTTTACGGGCGTGCCTTGCCGGCCGCCGAGATCATTCATGTCCGATACCTTGCCCGACAGCCAAGTCCGCGATACCGGCGTTTCCGCCATTTCCCGCATTAGCGGATCGCTCGCCGCGCGCAGCCCCTTCGATGCCGAAGCCCATCTGCGGCTGACGGTGGCAGGGCGCCAGGTTGGCTGGCTGCCGCGCGCGCATGCCGGCATCCTGCGCGCGCAGGAGGCAGTGCCGGGCGTGCTGGGCGATTCGCAAGACGGCAGCGTGGCGCTGCTGCCGTCTTGCGGCGACTTTGCGGCGCGCAGCGCCACGCTGGCGGTGCTGGCGCGCTGGCTGGCGGATACCGGCCATGTGCGTGGCTGGCGCGACGAACTGTTCGCCGTCACGCCCGCGCTGGAGGCGCTGGCTTTTGCCACCATCGAACGCGCGGCGGCGCGTTTTCTCGGGCTGCTGACCTTCGCCTCGCACATGAATGGCGTGATTGCCGGCGAACGCGCCTTGTGGATTTCACGCCGCAGCGCGGCCAAGGCGGTCGATCCGGGGATGTGGGACAACCTGGTCGCAGGCGGCATGCCGCACGGCAGCGATCCGCTCGCCACGCTGGTGCGCGAGTGCGACGAGGAATCCGGCATCCCGCCGGCGCTGGCGCGGCGTGCCGAGTCGCACGGAGTGATCGAAGTCCTGCGCGAAATTCCCGAAGGCGTGCAGTGGGAAGCCGTATATGTGTACGACTTGCCGCTGCCGCCGGATTTCGTGCCGCATAACCGCGACGGCGAGGTGGCCGAGCACCGCCGTATCGAGCCGGAGGCATTGCTTGCTATCATGGCGGATGGCGCCATGACGGTCGATGCGACCCTGGTGACGCTGGATGCGCTCAACCGCCGCGGCTGGAGCGTGCCCGGCACCCCCCGCCCATGATCGGCGCGCACACGACAGAACAACACACGATGAGCAATACCGGATTCATTCTCACCATCTCCTGCCCGGACCAGCCGGGCATCGTCCATGCCGTCTCGGGCCTGCTGTTCCAGCACGGCTGCAATATCGTCGATTCCGACCAGTTCGGCGATGAGTTCACCGGCCGCTTCTTCATGCGGGTGCACTTCACGCCGGCCGCCGGCGGCCCCGACCTGCCCACGCTGAAGGCCGCCTTCGCGCCGGTCGGCGACCAGTTCGCCATGCAGTGGGACCTGTTCGACGCCAGCGTCAAGCCGCGCGTGATGATCATGGTGTCGAAGATCGGCCATTGCCTGAACGACCTGCTGTTCCGCGCCAAGGCCAGCGGCCTGCCGGTGGAGATCGCCGCCATCGTGTCGAACCACCGCGATTTCTACCAGCTGGCGGCGTCGTACGATATTCCGTTCTTCCACCTGCCGATGATGAACGCCTCGGCCGAGCAGAAGGCCGCGCAGGAAAACAAGGTGTTCGAGATCGTGCAGGAGCAGAACATCGACCTGGTGGTGCTGGCGCGCTACATGCAGGTGCTGTCCGACGACCTGTGCCGCAAGCTGGCCGGCCGCGCCATCAATATCCACCACTCTTTCCTGCCCAGCTTCAAGGGCGCCAAGCCTTACTACCAGGCGCACGACCGCGGCGTGAAGCTGATCGGCGCCACCGCCCACTACGTGACGGCCGCGCTGGACGAAGGCCCGATCATCGAGCAGGAAATCGAGCGCGTGGACCACAGCATGGATCCCGAGCAGCTCACGGCGGTGGGCCGCGACGTGGAATGCGTGGCCCTGGCGCGCGCCGTCAAATGGCATGCCGAGCACCGCATCCTGCTCAACGGCCACAAGACCGTCGTCTTCAAGTAAGCCCATCACCAGGTGCCCGGCGCCAGCCGCGCCGGCACCGCCTCGCCAGCCTGGACGCTGCCGGTCGGCGCGCTCACGCCTGCGCGACCACACAGCTCACTCCGCTTTCTTCCAGCATGCTCTCGAACGGCGGCTTCAGCGGCTGATCGGTGAAGAGCCGGTCGATCTCCGAGAGATGCGCCAGTTCCACCATGGCTTGCCGGTTGAACTTGCTGGCATCCGCCGCCAGCCAGACTTCGCGCGAATGCTCGATGATGGTCCGCGCCACCTTCACTTCGCGAAAATCGTAGTCGCGCAGCGTGCCATCGGCCTCGATGCCCGAAATGCCGATCAGGCCGATATCCACCTTGAACTGGCTGATGAACTCCACCGTGGCCTCGCCCACGATGCCGCGGTCGCGCGAGCGCAGCACCCCGCCGGCGACGATGACCTCGCAATCGGGGTTGTCGGCCAGGATGCTGGCCACGTTCAGGTTGTTGGTGATCACGCGCAGCCCGCGGTGATGCATCAGCTCGCGTGCGATTTCTTCCACCGTGGTGCCGATATTGAGGATCAGCGAGCAACCCTCGGGCACCGCGCTGGCCACGGTGCGCGCAATGCGCGCCTTGCCTTCGGCATTGAGCACCTGGCGCTGGCGATAGGCGATGTTCTCCACCGTCGAGCCCTCGACCCGCACGCCACCGTGAAAGCGCGCCAGCATGCCGCTTTCGGCCAGCATGTTGACGTCGCGGCGAACTGTCTGCAGGGTCACGCCGAACTTGCGCGCAAGTTCGTCGATGGAAGCGAAGCCCTGGTTGCGAACCTCTTCAAGCAGGGCGGTCTGGCGTGGATTTAGCGTCATGCCGGCATTCTAGTTCAAACACAAACGAAAACAAATGATGCAGTGCATGATTGTTTTATGTTCGTTTTTGAACTAAAACGAGCGGAAGCAAAGATTTGTGCGTCTGCGTCGATGCAGGTCCGGCGGCGCGGAACAGCATGTCGAACCCCGGAGACCCGATGCAGCTCAGATTGGAAGGCATCGCCCAGCAGGCAGGCTCGCAGGCGTATCTGTATCCCATGTCTTTGTCGCCCGTGCCGGGCGCGGTAACTATTCTGCTCGGTGCCACGCAGGCCGGCAAGACTTCATTGATGCGGGTCATGGCGGGGCTGGACCGGCCCAGCGCCGGCCGGGTAGAGGTGGACGGCGTGGACGTGACCGGCATGCCCGTACGGGAGCGCAATGTCTCCATGGTCTACCAGCAGTTCATCAACTACCCCTCGCTGAGCGTTTTCGACAATATCGCCTCGCCGCTCAAGCTGCGCCGCGCCAAGGACATCGATGGGCAGGTACGCGCGCTTGCCGCCCGGCTGCATATCGAGCACCTGCTCGACCGCCTTCCCGCGGAGCTCTCCGGCGGGCAGCAGCAACGCGTGGCGCTGGCGCGCGCGCTGGCCAAGGGCGCGCCGCTGATGCTGCTGGACGAGCCCCTGGTCAACCTGGACTACAAGCTGCGCGAAGAACTGCGCGAGGAGCTGACGCAGCTCTTCGCCCATGGCAATGCCACGGTGATCTACGCCACGACGGAGCCGTCGGAGGCATTGCTGCTGGGCGGCCACACCGCGGTGCTGGACGCGGGCGAACTGCTGCAGTACGGGCCGACGCCGGAAGTCTTCCACTATCCCGCCTCGCTGCGCGTGGCGCGCGCCTTCAGCGATCCTCCGATGAACCTGATGGCGGGCGAGATGCAGGCAGGCGCGCTCGCGCTGGCGGGCGGCATTACCCTCCCGCTGCCCGAAGCGGCGACCCACGCCGGCGCGGTGACGGTTGGCGTGCGGGCCGGTGCATTGCGGCTGGATGCCGTGCCCGGCTCCGTGCCGGTGGCCGGCCGCGTGGCGCTGGCGGAGCTGTCCGGATCGGATACCTTCGTGCATATGGACTCGCCGGTGGGCAACCTGGTGGCGCAGTTTCCCGGCGTGGTAGATCTGGAACTCGGGGCGCCGCTCACGCTGCATCTCGATCCCGCGCAGCTCTACCTGTTCGATGCCGGTGGCACGCGCATCCACGCGCCCAGGCGGCCGGGCAGGGTGGCGCCGGCGGCTGCCGAGCTGGGAGCCTGAGATGGCGCGCATCGACCTCGACCTGTCCCATTCCTACCGGCCCGAACCGCAATCGGACGAAGACTATGCGCTGCTGCCGTTGAAGTTCACCTTCAACGACGGCGGCGCCTACGCCTTGCTCGGGCCTTCCGGCTGCGGCAAGACCACCCTGCTCAATTGCATTTCCGGCCTGCAGCGGCCCTCGCACGGCACCGTCTCCTTCGATGGCCGCGAAGTGACCGCGGCCACCCCGCAGGCGCGCAATATCGCCCAGGTGTTCCAGTTCCCGGTGATCTACGACACCATGACGGTAGGCGAAAACCTGGCTTTTCCGCTGCGCAACCGCGGCGTGGCACCGGCGCAGGTGAAGGAGCGCGTTGGCCGCGTGGCCGAGATGCTCGACTTGTCCGCTGCGCTGGACCGCCGCGCGAGCGGCCTGGCGGCCGATGCCAAGCAGAAGATCTCGCTCGGGCGCGGGCTGGTGCGCCAGGACGTATCGGCCATCCTGTTCGACGAGCCGCTCACGGTGATCGATCCCCACCTCAAATGGCAGTTGCGCCGCAAGCTCAAGGAAATCCATCACGAGTTCCGGCTGACCCTGATCTACGTCACGCATGACCAGACCGAGGCGCTTACCTTTGCCGAGCAAGTGCTGGTGATGTCGCGGGGCAAGGCGGTGCAGGTGGGATCGGCCGAAGCCTTGTTCGAGCGGCCGGCGCATACCTTTGTCGGCAATTTCATCGGCTCGCCGGGCATGAATTTCCTGGCGGGCCAATGGCGCGACGGTGCCATCGAGATCGCCGGGCGGCGCTATTTCCCCGAACTGGTGCCGGCCACGGCCGCGGCACTGCAGGCGGCCGGCACGTTCCAGGTGGGCGTGCGCCCCGAGTACCTGCGGCTGGCCGCCAGCACCGATCCGCAGGCCGTGCCGGCGCGGGTGGAGCGCGCGCAGGACATCGGCACCTACTGGCTGGTCACCGCCAGCGTGCGGGATGCCTCCGGCCACGCTGCCACGGTGCGCGGGCGGCTCGGCAACGAAGCCGTGGCGCTGCAGGCGGGCGAGACCGTGTGGCTGTCCGTGTTCAACCGTCATACCTGTTACTACGTCAACGAGGAGCTGGTTGCATGAGCACGCTGAAGCCCGTCAACCAGAAGGCCTGGCTGCTGGTGATCCCGGTGGTGCTGTGCGTGGCGTTCTCCGCCATCCTGCCGCTGATGACCATTGTCAATTACTCGGTGCAGGACATCATCTCGCCCGAACGCCGCGTGTTCGTCGGCACCGAATGGTTCCGCACGGTGCTGCGCGACGGCGAGCTGCACGATGCGCTGCTGCGCCAGCTCGGCTTCTCGCTGGCGGTGCTGGTGGTGGAGATCCCGCTGGGCATCCTGCTGGCGCTGTCGATGCCGGCCAAAGGGGTGAAGGCATCGGCGGTGCTGGTGGTGATCGCGCTGTCGCTGCTGATCCCGTGGAATGTGGTTGGCACGATCTGGCAGATCTTCGGACGTACCGACATCGGCTTGCTGGGCGCTGCGCTCGCCGGGATGGGGTTCGACTACAACTACACCGGCAGCGCGGTGGACGCCTGGTTCACGGTGCTGGTGATGGATGTCTGGCACTGGACGCCGCTGGTGGCGCTGCTGTGCTATGCYGGCCTGCGCGCGATTCCCGATGCCTACTACCAGGCCGCGCAGATCGACGGCGCCTCGCGCCTGGCGGTGTTCCGCTACATCCAGCTGCCCAAGCTGCGCGGCGTGCTGATGATCGCGGTGCTGCTGCGTTTCATGGACAGCTTCATGATCTACACCGAGCCCTTCGTGCTGACCGGGGGCGGCCCCGGCAACGCCACCACCTTCCTGTCGCAATTCCTGACGCAGAAGGCCGTGGGCCAGTTCGATCTCGGGCCGGCCGCGGCGTTCTCCATCATCTACTTCCTGATCATCCTGCTCACGTGTTTCATCCTCTATAACTGGATGCAGCGCGCGGGCACCGCCGGCAGCGAGGACATGCCTCATGCGTGAAGCCAATCGGAACGCCACCTACTGGCGCGCGGTATTCCTGCTGGGGTACCTGGTGTTCGCCATCCTGCCGATCTACTGGATGCTGAACATGTCGTTCAAGTCCAACGAAGAGATCGTCTCCACGCTGTCGCTGTGGCCAAACGATTTCACGCTGGAGCACTACAAGACCATCTTCACCGACGCGTCCTGGTACTCGGGCTATATCAACTCGATGATCTACGTGGCGATGAACACGGTGATCTCGATCACCGTGGCGCTGCCCGCTGCCTATGCGTTTTCGCGATACCAGTTCATCGGCGACAAGCATGTGTTCTTCTGGCTGCTGACCAACCGCATGACGCCGCCGGCGGTGTTCCTCCTGCCGTTCTTCCAGCTCTATACGACGATCGGGCTGATGGATACGCACCTGGGCGTGGCGCTGGCCCACCTGGTGTTCAACGTGCCGCTGGCGGTGTGGATCCTGGAGGGCTTCATGTCGGGCGTGCCGCGCGAGATCGACGAGACCGCCTATGTGGATGGCTACTCCTTTCCGCGCTTCTTCATGACCATCTTCCTGCCGCTGATCAAGGCGGGCGTGGGCGTGGCCGCATTCTTCTGCTTCATGTTCAGCTGGGTGGAACTGCTGCTGGCGCGCACGCTGACATCGGTCAACGCCAAGCCCATCGTCGCCACCATGACGCGCACGGTGTCGGCCTCCGGCATGGACTGGGGCGTGCTGGCCGCGGCCGGGGTGCTGACCATCGTGCCCGGCGGCATCGTGATCTGGTTTGTGCGGCACTACATCGCGAAGGGCTTCGCGATGGGCCGCGTGTAAGGAGGAGAACGCATGTTCAGCTGGATGGTATGGACCACCCCGGTGGCCGTGTTCTTCGTCTGCATCGCGCTGATGCTGGTGGGCATGACGGTGTGGGAGACGCGCGCGCCCACCATGGAGCGCAAGGGCTTCCTGCCCATCGCTACCACCAGGGGCGACCGGTTGTTCATCGGACTGATGTGCGCCGCCTGGATCAACCTGGCCTGGGTGGGCCTGGGCGAGAAGATGATGGCGTGGTTTTCGCTGGCGGAGGAGCCTTCGATCTGGATCAGCCTGGTGATTTCGATGCTTGCGCTGGCATTGGTGATGCGCAAGGGCTGAGGCTCGCATGGTTCGCCGGCAACCCGGGCCGGCAAGAATAAAGCGACGGATTTTTCGTCAATGGGCATGGCGGCCTGCACCTTCCCCGGACCGCGTCCCAGACAAAGAGCAGGGAGGGGGATTCTCGAGGAGACGTTCATGAAGGTGCACGTGAAGTTGGGCATGACGGCGCTGGCCTGCGCGGCGGCGCTAGCCTGCGGCCACGCCGCGTGGGCGGGCGAGGCCGAGGCCAGGAAGTGGGTCGACAGCGAGTTCCAGCCGTCGACGCTCTCCAAGGACAAGCAGCTCGCCGAGATGAAGTGGTTCATGGACGCGGCCGCCAAGCTCAAGGCCAAGGGCGTCACGCAGATCAGCGTGGTTTCCGAGACCATCACCACCCACGAGTACGAATCCAAGACGCTGGCCAAGGCCTTCGAGGAAATCACCGGCATCCAGGTCAAGCACGACATCATCCAGGAAGGCGACGTGGTGGAGAAGCTGCAGACCTCCATGCAGTCGGGCAAGTCCATCTACGACGGCTGGATTTCCGACTCCGACCTGATCGGCACCCACTACCGCTATGGCGCCATCCTGCCGCTGACCGACTATATGGCCGGCGCCGGCAAGGAGTGGACCAATCCGGGGCTGGACGTGAAGGACTTCATCGGCACCAAGTTCACCACGGCGCCGGACGGCAAGCTCTACCAGTTGCCCGACCAGCAGTTCGCCAACCTGTACTGGTTCCGTGCCGACTGGTTCGCGCGCAAGGACCTGCAGGACAAGTTCAAGGCCAAGTACGGCTATGACCTGGGTGTGCCCACCAACTGGTCCGCGTACGAGGACATCGCCAATTTCTTCTCCAACGATGTCAAGGAACTCGACGGCAAGAAGGTCTTCGGCCATATGGATTACGGCAAGAAG
Source organism: Cupriavidus sp. 01L45 (assembly GCF_056399885.1). Lineage (NCBI taxonomy): Bacteria > Pseudomonadati > Pseudomonadota > Betaproteobacteria > Burkholderiales > Burkholderiaceae > Cupriavidus > Cupriavidus sp. 01L45. The sequence continues at coordinate 150,521 of NZ_JBFTSG010000009.1, forward strand.
GATCCGTCGCTCGGCTGGCGTTTCACCGACGCCTGGCTGTCGATGGCCGGTTCGGCCGACAAAGGCCTGCCCAACGGCATGCCGGTCGATGAGTGGGGCATCCGCGTGGGCGCCGACAAGTGCACGCCGGAGGGCGCTTCGGTATCGCGCGGCGGCGCCACCAACAGCCCGGCCGCGGTCTATGCGCTCACCAAGTACATCGACTGGATGAAGAAGTACGCGCCGCCGCAGGCCATGGGCATGACCTTCTCTGAAGCCGGCCCGGTGCCGGCGCAAGGGCAGGTGGCGCAGCAGATCTTCTGGTACACGGCGTTCACCGCCGATATGACCAAGAAGGGCCTGCCGGTGGTCAACGCCGATGGCACGCCCAAATGGCGCATGGCGCCGTCGCCCTATGGCCCGTACTGGAAGCAGGGCATGCAGAACGGCTACCAGGACGTAGGCTCCTGGACCTTCTTCAAGAACACCGATCCCAACCGTCTCGCGGCGGCGTGGCTCTACGCGCAGTTCGTGACCTCGAAGACSGTATCGCTGAAGAAGTCGCTCACCGGCCTGACCTTTATCCGCGACAGCGATATCCACCACGACTACCTCACCAAGAACGCGGCGCAGTACGGCGGCCTGATCGAGTTCTACCGCAGCCCGGCACGGGTCGCGTGGACGCCCACCGGGACCAACGTGCCTGACTATCCCAAGCTGGCGCAGTTGTGGTGGAAGAATGTGGCGACAGCCGTCACCGGAGAGAAGACGCCGCAGGCCGCCATGGACAACCTGGCCGAGGAAATGGACCAGGTGATGGGACGGTTGCAGCGCGCCGGCATGACGAACTGCGCGCCCAAGCTGAACCCCAAGAGCGATCCCGCCAAATGGCTGTCGGATGACCACGCGCCCTGGAAGAAGCTGGCCAACGAGAAGCCCAAGGGCGAGACCATCGCCTACGACAAGCTGCTGCAGGCCTGGAAGGAAGGGCGGGTGCGGTAAGACGATCCGGGTAGTGGTCGCCTGGCCCTGAAAGCGGCGGTGCAACGGTGACGTTGCGCCGCCGTTTTTCTGTCCTGAACGAAGTGCCGCCTCATCGACTTTCAGGAGCGTTGAAAAAACCCCTTGACTATCTATCTACCAGTAGATAATATTCAGGACATGGAAGCCACTGCTCCGCCCCAGCAAGAAAGCTGAAGCAGGAAAGAGGATCCAGCGCAACACCCGGGGAATCCCCGTTTTTTTGGGCCAACCAGTCTATCTA